>NZ_JBEZGK010000030.1:0-81166 GCF_040649935.1 Micromonospora sp. NPDC048842
GGGGCGGGGGGGGGCGGGGCGGCGGGGGGGGGGGGGGGGGGCCGGGGGGGGGGGGGGGGGGGGGGGGGCGGTGAGCGGAACCGGCGGCCGGGAACGGAGGGGTCGGTAGGGTGGTGCGGTGGAAGCGTTTGGGGTGTTGGCTGAGCGGGTTGTCGAGGCTCTACTGGAGTCGCGGCCGGGGGTTGCCACCGCGGCGGGTGACCACCGATTCGACGACCGGCTGCCGGACCTGTCAGTCGACGGGCTGACCGCCGATCGGGCGATGCTCTCCGACGCGGCCAACGCACTGTCCGAACTGGACCCGGACTCGCTCGACGTGGACGAGCAGGTCGACCACGCGCTGCTCACCTCATTCGTGGACCGGGAGCTGTTCGAGCTGACCGAGATCCGCTCGCACGAGTGGGATCCGCTGCGGCACAACCCCGGCCCGCTGCTGCACCCGCTGCTGGCCCGCCCGTACGCCCCCGCAGAAGTGCGGCTGACCCAACTCGCCGGCCGGCTCGCCGCCGTACCGGACGCCCTCGCCACCGCCCGCGCGACGCTGCGGGACATGCCGCGCATCCACGCGGAGACGGCGGTCGGGCAGTTCACCGGCACGGCAGCGCTGATCCGCGACGAGCTGCCGGCGTTGCTCGCCCAGGCGCCGGGCCACCTCGACCGCGTCGAGCCGGCGGCCACCGCCGCGATCGCCGCGCTGGACGAGTTCGTCGCCTGGCTGCGCACCGGCCTGGCCGCCGATGCCGGCCCCGGCCGTGACCCACGACTGGGCCGGCGCCGCTGGGAGGCCCGGCTCTGGCACACCCTCGACACCGAGTTGGGCGCCGCCGAGATCCAGCGTCGCGCCTGGGCCAACCTGGACCGGGTCACCGCGGAGATCCGCGAGGCCGCCGTCGAGCTGGTCGGTGGCCCGGCCGACGACGCGACGGTACGCCGGGCGTTGGACCTGCTCGCCGCCGAGCACCCGAACGACGCGACGATCGTCGAGCTGGCCGGGGTGACTCTGGACGAGGCGACCGACTTCGTCCGCGCACACGACCTGGTCACAGTGGTCGACGACCGGTGTGTGATCCAGGAGATGCCGGAGTTCGCCAGGGGGGTCGCCGTAGCGTACTGCGACGCGCCCGGCCCGCTGGAGACCGCAGTCGTGCCGACTTTCTACTGCATCGCGCCCACCCCGTCGGACTGGTCGGCGCAGCGGGTCGAGTCGTTCTACCGCGAATACAACGACCACATGATCCGCAACCTGACTGTGCACGAGGCGATGCCGGGGCACTTCCTCCAGCTCGCCCACGCCCGCCGCTACGTCGGCGGCACGCGGGTTCGCGCGTTGGCCGAGTCCGGCCCGTTCATCGAGGGCTGGGCGGTCTACGCGGAGGAGGTGATGACGGGGCTCGGCTTCGGTGGTCTGCCGGTGCGGTTGCAGCAGCTCAAGATGCAACTGCGGATGACCATCAACGCGCTGCTCGACCAGTTGGTGCACGCCGAGGACCTGCCCGAGGCCGAGGCGATGGCGTTGATGACCGGGCGCGGCTTCCAGGAGGAGGGCGAGGCGGCCGGCAAGTGGCGGCGCGCCCAACTGACCTCCACCCAGCTCTCCACCTACTTCGTCGGATACAGCGAGGTGGCCGAGATCGGCGCCGCCCGCCCGGACGGGGTGTCGGTCCGCGACTGGCACGACGCGATGCTCGCCCACGACTGCCCGCCCCCGCGCCACCTGCGCACCCTGCTCGGTCTCTGAGGAGAAACGCCGGGCCGCGCGGGTTTCAGCGCCGCCCGGCGGTCACCGTCGCGTCGATGAGCCAGCGAGAGATGGAGTACGCGGGCGGCAGTTGCGCCGGCAGCGCATCCAGGCCGAACCACTGAGCCTCGGTCAGCTCCCGCCCGTCGACCACCGGGTCGGCCTGCGGGTCGGCGGCACGGGCGGTGAAGCCGGCGAGCAGCACCCCCGGGCCGGAGATCGCCCACGGTTGGCTGCCAAAGTAGGCCAGCCCGTCGACGGGCAGCCCGACCTCCTCACCGACCTCCCGGCGTACCGCCGCCTCGAGTGTCTCGCCGGCCTCGACGAAGCCGGCCACCAGCGCCCACAGCCCGGTCGGCCCGGTGGCGTGCCGGACCAGCAGCAGCTCGTCAACGTGTCCGGGCGGACCGGGCCGGGTGATCGCCACCAGTACGGCGGCGGAGAGCTGCATCGGCACGTACAGGCCGCAGTCGGGGCACTGTCGGGCGGTCTCGCTGGGTCGGTCGGTCAGCTCCGCTCGGCAGGCGCCGCACCACCTGTGGGTACGCCGCCAGGTCAGCACCGCCAGCGCGCGGCCGGCGAGCGTGGCGTGCGGCTCCGGCACCTCGGCGGCGAGTGACGCCCAGCCGCGCGCCCGGCCGGCAAGGTCGTTGGCGGTGGTGGTCAGGTCGGCGCCCCAGGCGGGCACTCCGTCGAGCGTGCCCAGCGGCACCCAGTCGGTGTCGGCGGGCAGGTCGGCGACGCGGAGGGGGCGGCCGTCGACGCCGGTCAGCAGCTTCGCGCCGGTCACCGGCAGGGCCAGGTCGCCGGGGCCGGGAGGCCGGCTCCGGTCGGCCCCCGGCAGGAACCCGCCGGGCGGCGTGACGGTTCTGGGCTCGACAGGTGGATCGGTCACGAGCCGCCGGGGCGGCGGTCGACGACGTCGGCGCCGGCGGGCGGTTCGAACGCGCCCTCGTCGACGGCAGCGGAGTAGTTGCTCAGCGCCAGCTCCATCGGCTTGCCGTCGACCGGTCCGGTGAAGCTGCCGAGCACGCCCTCGGTGGTCACGCAGGCGGTGAAGTCGCCGGACGACGAGCTCTCGACCACGACGCAGGCGGCGTGGCGCCCGGCGACTGTGGTGTCACTCTGCTTGATCACCGCCTGTGGGTCGAGCGCTGCGGCGGTGAGCAGCCCGACCACCACTGGCGGCGTGACGAGGCCCTGCTGGTTGGCCTCGCCGAACAGCGTCACCGTGGGCTTGCTGCCCGGGGTGGGCGGGGTGATCAGCGTGCACTGCGGGCGCGCGGCGGTCGTCGTGCACCGGGTGATGGCCTCCGGGGTGACTGTGAGTTGCCCGCCCGGATAGGTGTACGTGGATCGCGCCGGGTCCTGCGCCTGCACGATCGCGGCGCGTTGGCCGCCGGGCAACTGGTAGTCGGCCGAGTAGGTCAACTCCAGTGCCCGATCGAGCCGGGCGGCGAGGTCGTTGACGAGTTCCGAGCGGCCCATGGCGACTCCGGCGTCCTCGAATGTCTGACAGCCGGTGACCGTGAGCGACGCGATGACCGACACGGCGAGCATGCGGAGGGTGGTCGAGGCGGCGGGCATGGCGACCAGCCTGGTGGATCTGGTCCGCGCAGCGCAAACCCGTTGCCGGTTGACGCCCGGAAATCCGGGAATGTCCGTCAACGCGGGGTGACCCGGGTGCGCGGGCGACGCCGTGCCCGTTCGCGTCGCCCGATACGCTGCGTTCAACACCTGCCTCAGCCGCACCGTCGCGGCCCACCCACGGACCGGATCACAACAACGAGGAGCGACTTAGTGGCAACCATCGAGGGAATCGTCGCCCGGGAGATTCTCGACTCGCGGGGCAACCCGACGGTCGAGGTCGAGGTCGGTCTGGACGACGGCACGGTAGCCCGCGCCGCCGTGCCCTCCGGCGCCTCCACCGGCGCCTTCGAGGCGATCGAGCTGCGCGACGGTGACGCCGACCGCTACCAGGGCAAGGGCGTGGAGAAGGCGGTCTCCAACGTCGAAGACAAGATCGTCGACCAGATCATCGGGTACGAGGCCAGCGAGCAGCGGCTGATCGACCAGAAGATGCTCGACATCGACGGCACGGAGAGCAAGTCGGAGCTGGGCGCGAACGCCATCCTCGGGGTCTCCCTGGCGGTGGCGAAGGCCGCTGCCGGCAGCGCCGAGCTGAGCCTCTTCCGCTACCTGGGCGGCCCGAACGCGCACCTCCTGCCCGTGCCGATGATGAACATCCTCAACGGTGGCGCGCACGCCGACTCGAACGTCGACATCCAGGAGTTCATGATCGCGCCGATCGGCGCGCCCACCTTCCGTGAGGCGCTGCGCTCGGGCGCGGAGGTCTACCACGCGCTGAAGTCGGTGCTGAAGAAGAAGGGCCTCTCCACCGGGCTCGGCGACGAGGGTGGCTTCGCGCCGAACCTGCCGACGAACGCGGCGGCCCTGGACCTGATCGCCGAGGCTGTCGAGAAGGCCGGTTACCGGCTCGGCACCGACATCGTGTTCGCGCTCGACGTGGCGGCCACCGAGTTCTTCGACAACGGCACCTACACGTTCGAGGGTGCCGCGAAGTCCGCCGAGGATATGAGCACCTACTACACGAAGCTGGCCGACGAGTACCCGATCGTGTCGATCGAGGACCCGCTGGCCGAGGACGACTGGAGTGGCTGGCAGACGCTGACCGCCTCGATCGGCGACCGGGTGCAGATCGTCGGTGACGACCTGTTCGTGACCAACCCGCAGCGCATCGCCCGCGGCATCGCGGAGAAGTCGGCGAACGCGGTTCTCGTCAAGGTCAACCAGATCGGCTCGCTGACCGAGACCCTGGACGCCGTGGACCTGGCCCACCGGGCCGGCTTCAAGTGCATGATGAGCCACCGCTCCGGCGAGACCGAGGACACCACCATCGCCGACCTGGCGGTGGCCACCGGCTGCGGCCAGATCAAGACCGGCGCCCCGGCCCGCTCGGACCGTGTCGCCAAGTACAACCAGCTGCTCCGGATCGAGGAGGAGCTGGCCGACGCGGCGCGCTACGCCGGCGCTGGCGCGTTCCCGCGCTACCGTTCGGCCTGAGACGCACGAAGCCTCGGGGGAGGGGTGTGACGATGCAGCAGCGCCGCACACCGGGTGGTCAGCGTCCCGCCCGCCGGCCGGGTCAGTCCGGCCGGCCGGGCGGTGGGCGCGCCACGCGGGGATCGGTCCGCGAGGCCGGCGTGCGCGCCGAGCCGCGCGCCGCCGGTCGCGCGCCGGGTGCTGCCCGCGGCGCGGAAGGCGTGCGCTCCGCGAATCGTCCCGCCGCCGCTCGGCGTACCGCTGCCGCTGGTGTCGTGAAGCGGCTCGCCGCACCCCACCCCCGTCGCTTCACCGGCCGGGCCACAGTGCTGTTCGCGGTCCTGATCGCGCTCGCTCTGGCCTACACCTATCCGGTCCGGGTCTACCTGGACCAGCAGGCCGACATCGAGCGGATGGAGGCGGCCCAGGCGGTGCAGGAGCGGGAGATCGCGAAGCTCGCCGCCGAGGCCGCCAACTGGAAAGACGACGAGTACATCAAGACGCAGGCTCGGGAGCGCTTCTTCATGGGCGAGCCGGGCGAGAAGATGATGGTGGTGCTGCACGACCCGGAGGGCGCCGCCCGGGACGCCGGGAAGTCGGCCGGTTCGGCCGCCCCGGCGGGGCCGTCGACCTGGTACGACACCCTCTGGTCGAGCGTGCGGGCGGCGGACAGCCAGCAGCCGGGCCAGTGATCCACCGACCAGCACACCAGGAGAGATGGGCACCGTGACTGTCGTACCACCGTCGGAGCCGGCGGCGGATTCCGTTCCCCTGCCGCAGCGCGAGCCGGCTACCGAGGCCGACCTGGCCGCGGTGGCCGCGCAGCTCGGCCGGACGCCCCGGGGCACCCGGGCGGTGGCCCACCGGTGCCCGTGTGGCCTTCCCGACGTGGTGGAGACGACTCCCCGCCTCGCCGACGGCACCCCGTTCCCGACGCTCTACTACCTGACCTGCCCCCGGGCCACAGCGGCGTGCAGCCGACTGGAGTCGGCGGGGCTGATGAAGGAGATGGCGGACCGGCTGACGACGGATCCGGAGTTGGCCGCCCACTACCGTGCCGCGCACGAGGACTACCTCACCCGCCGGGAGGCGATCGGCGAGGTGCCGGAGATCGCCGGCATCTCGGCCGGTGGAATGCCGGGCCGGGTGAAGTGCCTGCACGTGCACCTGGGCCACGCGCTGGGCGCGGGCCCCGGGGTGAACCCGTTCGGCGACGAGACGTTGGGCCTGGTCGAGCCCTGGTGGTCGGCGGGGCCGTGCGTGGACGTGCCGGCGGCCGAATGAGCACGCCGGCCGGGTCCGAGGCACCCGAGAGTCAGATTCTCGTACGGCGGGCCCGCACCGGGGACGTCCGGGGCATCCGACGGCTCGTCGACACCTACACCAATGACCGGCGGCTGTTGAGCAAGGCGACAGTCACCCTCTACGAGCAGGTGCAGGAGTTCCGGGTGGCGGCCCGCCCCGCCGACGGCGCGGTGGTGGGTTGCGGCGCGCTGCACGTCATGTGGGAGGACCTGGCCGAGATCCGCACGGTGGCGGTGGACCCGTCCTGCCGGGGCCAGCGCATCGGTCACCGGCTGGTTGGTGAACTGATCGACGCGGCCCGGGAGTTGGGCGTGGCGCGGATCTTCGTGCTCACCTTCGAGACCCGGTTCTTCGCCTCGTTCGGTTTCCGCGAGATCGACGGCGCGCCGGTGCCGCAGCCGGTCTACGAGCAGCTGCTGCGCTCGTACGACGAGGGTGTCGCGGAGTTCCTGGACCTGGAGCGGGTCAAGCCGAACACGCTCGGCAACAGCCGGATGCTGCTGCGCCTGTAGGTCAGGCCTTGCGGGGGTGGGCGGCGAAGAACTCCCACATCAGGTCGGTGGCGGACAGCCCCGCGGAGGAGGCGGCGAGTTGGCCCCTTGTCGCTCCCGGCCAACTGTGGCCCATGTCGGCGATCGTGTAGACGCTGACCTCGCTGCCGTCCGCGCACCCCGCCACCGTGTGCGTCACACCCGGCACCCTGGACGCCTTCGGGCTCGGCCGGCAGTTGAGCCGCTGCTGCCAGGTCCGCATGCCGGCCTGGAAGCTCGAGGCGTAGCGGTCCTGGCCGCCGATGAAGGTGATCACGGAGACCGGGCTCTTCGGCACGTAACTGTCGGCGGTGGTCAAGTTTCCGCTGTAGCCACCGCTGACCACCCCGATCGCTGCGAACGTGCCAGTGCTCTCCACCGCTGCCCGGAAGCTCATGTCGCCGCCGTTCGAGATGCCGGTGAGGAACACCCGGTTCGGGTCCGCGTGCCAGGTCTGCACCAGATGGTCGGTGAGGGCGTTGAGGAAGCCGACGTCGTCCTCGCTGCCGCAGCAGATCAGCGCGTTGAAGCCGCCGCCCTGCCCGTTGGGGTAGGCGACCAGCACGTTGTCCTTGTCGGCCTTGGCGTCCAGGCCCGCCAGCTCCCGCATCGAGGTTCCGAGGCCGGGATAGAAGTGCAGCGCGATGACCAGCGCGGAGGATCTGCCCGGGTCGTAGCCCGGTGGCGCGTGCAAGAGGTAAGTGCGGTCGAGTCCGTTGTGGTGGAGGGTGAGCTGGTGGTCACCGGCCGCCGGCCGTTCGCTCGACGCGGACGGTTTGGCCGGTGGGGCCGACGAGGGTTGCCCCCGCTCACCACAAGCTGCGGCAACGACCATGAGGCAGAGCCCCGTCAACACCGCCACTGTTCGCCGCACGCCGGCCACCCCCCGTCGACCCCGCGGTCCACACTGGAGATCATTCAGCGGCGAATCAACCCTTTCGGTCCTGGGCGAAGGCAGGCAGGCTGTTGCCATGCTTCGCCTCCAGCTCGGGTCGGCCGACCTGTGCCGTGTGCGGTTCGCCGATCGGCTGCATCCGGTCGGGATCGCGCTGCTGGCTGGTCAGTGGCTGCGCGATCCCACTGTCGCGGCGATGGCGCCGACCCTGGCCGAGCGGGTGGCGGCGGCCGAGGGCACGGCTGCCGCCCAGGCGGCCACAGCGGTCCTCCGGCATCTGCTGCCCGACCGTGGACGTCTGCCGGACTTCGTCACTCCCTTCGACGGCCTGGAGTCGGTGGAGGCCGGGCTGGAGGCGATCCTGGCGACTCCGGCGCGGCGGGTCCGCGCCGAGGTCACCCTGGCGTACGCGGACACGTCGGCCAGCCCGCTGCGGCGGCGGTTCGCGGCGGCCGACCCGGAGGTGCTGGACCTGTTCGGCGGGGCTGTGCGGACCTGGTTCGACGCGGTGCTCGAACCGCACTGGGCCGAGCTGGTGTCCGCGTACCGTCAGCAGGTGGCGTCTGCCAGCCAGCGGCTGGCGCAGCATGGCCTGGCCAGCCTCTTCGCCGGTCTGCACCCGGGGATCCGGTGGCGGGAGCCGGTGCTGGAGATACGGACGTGGTGGGACGGCGATCTGCCCGGCACCGGCCACGGGATCATCCTGCTGCCCTCCCCGTTGGCCGGGCCGCGGCCCCGGGTGCTTGTCGAGCAGGGTTACCCGATCCTGCTCGTCTACCCGGTGGTCATGCCCGCGCGAGGCGCTCCCGCCGACGACGATGCCCTCGGTCGGCTGCTCGGCGTCACCCGGGCGCTGGTGCTGCGCCGACTGGCGACCGACGGCGGGTTGACCACCACCCTGTTGTCCCGGGCCTCCGGGGTCAGTCTCTCCTCGGCCTCGGAGCACGCCACCGCCCTGCGGGCCGCCGGTCTGGTGGCCAGTGAGCGGGAGGGCGGGGCCGTCCGACATCGGCTGACCGTGCTCGGCGCGGAGCTGTTGGGTGCCGGTCGTCCTGTTGAGCGTGATGCCCCTGAGTCATCTTGATGCCTGTTAGTCATCGGGCTCAGTAGGGCGACCGGGCCCGCCAGGCTGGCTGCTGCCTGCTCGGCCCACCAGGCGGGCACCGCCGGTGCGCTGTCGTAGGGTGGCGGGGTGACGACGCGTGTGGCGGCCATCGACTGCGGGACCAACTCGATCCGGCTGCTGGTCGCCGACCTGCCCGACGCCTCGGCCGGGCCGCAGGCGCCGCTGGTCGACCTGACCCGGCGGATGGAGATCGTCCGGTTGGGGCAAGGTGTGGACCGCACCGGCCGACTGGCGCCGGAGGCGATCGAGCGGACCAGGGTGGCGTTGGCGTCGTACGCCGCAGACATTGAGAAGCTGGGCGCGCAGCGGGTGCGGATGTGTGCCACCTCGGCCTCCCGCGATGCCGCAAACGCCGCCGACTTCACCGAGATGGTGCGGGCCACCCTCGGTGTCGCGCCCGAGGTGGTCAGCGGCGACGAGGAGGCCCGGCTGTCGTTCACCGGCGCGGTGCGCGGGCTGCCAGCCGACGCGAAGGAGCCGTTCCTGGTCGTCGACATCGGTGGTGGTTCCACCGAGTTCGTGGTCGGTGACCGGGCAGCCGGGGTGCGGTCGGCGATCTCGGTGGACATCGGCTGCGTCCGGATGACCGAGCGGCACCTGCCCGGTGACCCACCGACGGCCGAGCAGGTCGCGGCAGCGCAGGCCGACATCGCCGCGGTGGTGGACCGGGCGCTCGCCGTGGTGCCCGGTCGCGAGGCGGCCACCCTGGTCGGCCTCGCCGGGTCGGTCACCACTGTGGTCGCCCTCGCGCAGGGCCTGCGGGAGTACGACCCGGGGCGCATCCACCACGCCCGGGTGTCGTACGAGGAGGTCGCCCGGGTGACAGCCGAGCTGCTGGGTCAGACCCGTGCGCAGCGGTTGTCGAACCCGGTGATGCACCCGGGCCGCGCCGACGTGATCGGCGCTGGTGCGCTGGTGCTTCGCGTGATCATGGAGCGGGCCGGGATGCCGTCGGTGGTCGCCTCGGAGCACGACATCCTCGACGGCATCGCCTGGAGTCTCCAGCCGGCCACGGCGCGCTAGCGAGAGCGCTTGATCAACTCGCCTTCATTGAAACCGCGGTGTCCGAGCGCCTCGGATGCCCCGACTTCCTGAAAACCGAGTCGATCTCGGCCGATCCCGGCCCGGGTGGGCTTCGCTTCAGTCCGTCGGCAGGTCAGGCCGGTGCTGCCGGATCCACTCTTCGACGTCGGTGCGCCGCCAGATCTGGCCCATCCGCAACACCTGATGTGGGGCCGGGAAATCGCGCCGGGACGCAACTACGGAAGCCCGGGCGCGGGACACTCCGCCGAGCATGTCTCGTATTTCAGCGATCCCCACGAACTCGCCCATGGGTTGACGGTAGGTAGCGTCGATTGTTCGACGACCGTTAACAGCGATCGAGGTTGACGATCGGCAACGGCGGTAGCACGATAGGGGGATGTCGGCGTCGAACGTTCCCCCAGCTCATGAGCGCCAGCGTCGGGCGGTACGGCCGCATCTGCCCATGCGGCCGCTGTGGCTGTGCCGGGTGTGTGCTGCCCCTTGGCCCTGCCAGCCCGCGCGACTGTTGCTGGTGTTGGAGTATCGACGGGACCGGGTTGGTCTGAGCATCTACATGGCTGGCCTGCTTCTCGAGGCCACCAAAGATCTGATCAAGCTCAATCCGAACCCCGCCCTGTCCCCGGCCGACCTGTTCGCCAGGTTCGTGGGCTGGACCGCCAAGGGGCGTGCTCACGATTCGATCGGCTCGGAACGCCTGGAATGGCCCTCGCGGGGCGAGTGATCAACTCGTCTTCATCGTCATCGGGATTTTCGGGCAGCCCTGCTGTCCCGACTTTCTGAGAACGAATCGATCGCCGTCCCCGTGCCCCGTGCCAAGATCCGAGCAACTTCCCTGGTGTTGCGGCCTGCGGAGCGCGGGAGGCAGCAACATCCCTGATGTTGCGCTGATTTCTCTCGTTGATCTCGCCGCACGCCCCTTGATCGCGCTCGATCGTTGAAATAGTGGCATCCTCGAACGCCGAGGCCACTGCATCCTGGATCGAGCACGATCAAGGCGTGTCCATGCCCCGTACTTCGCGCCCGTTGCCCCTGCTCGCGCCCGGCCCGGGCGTGTCGGACCGATCCGTTGACGCTACTTCGCAATACGCAGTAGTGTGCAATGCGTGGACACCACACAGTTGTTGAAGGGCGTGCTCGATCTGGCCGTCCTGGCCGTGCTCCGAGAGGAGGACGGTTACGGTTACGACATTCTGCGCCGGCTGCGCGAGGCCGGCCTGGAGGAGGTCGGTGACGCCTCTGTCTACGGGACGCTGCGCCGCCTCTTCGCCGCCGGCCTGCTCACCACCTACGTCGTGCCGAGCGAATCCGGGCCGCACCGCAAGTACTACTCACTCAACGTCGCGGGGCGCGACCAGCTGACCCGCTCCGGCAAGCTCTGGCGCTCGTTCGCCACCACAATGGACAGTCTGCTCGACGATCGGGGGATGGCGGCATGACCGTCGCGGAGCAGGAGATCACCGACTATGTGGCGCGGGTCCGGGCCGCTCTGGCCGACCTGCCCCCCGGGCAACGCGACGAGTTGACCGAGGATCTCGCCGACCACCTCACCGAGGTAGCCGCCGAGGCCGAGGGCACCCTGGTCGAGCGGTTGGGCGAGCCCGAGACGTACGCCGCCGAGCTGCGCGCCGCAGCCGGCGCCGCGCCGGGCAGCGGGCGCAACCTCGACCAGCGGGTGGCGAGCGCGATGGCCCGGGTCCGCGGCCGGCTGCGCACCATGGACACCCGTCTCGGCCCACCCCTGGGGTACGAGACGGCCAGCGACTTCCTCCGGCTGCTGCGCCCGGCCTGGTGGGTGCTGCGCGGCTATCTGGCGGCGATGCTGGTCACGGTGATCAGCACCGGTGGCGACTTCGGGCTGCTGCCGAGGCTCGGCGGCGAGCTACTTGCCGGCCTGATCATGCTGATCGGCTTCGTGCTCGCCTCCATCTGGATCGGTCGCCGTTCGGCCCAGCTGACCCGTTGGCCGCGCTCGGCCGTTCAGGTCGCCAGCGCGGTGCTTGTGGTCTTCGCGCTCGCCGGGCTGGTCGACGCGGAGAACGCGCGCGACAACGACTACTACTACGACCAGACTTCGGTTGACAGCCAGTACGGCCACATCCGGGACGTCTTCGTCTACGACGGGGAGGGCCGGCTGGTGGAGAACGCCCGGCTCTTCGACCAGAACGGCAATCCGATCCGGCTCGGCTACCACCCGGACTGCCCGAGCCCGCTCGACGTCTATGGCCAGCCGTTGCTGCGGCCGTACCCGTACTGCCCGGATCAGGCTCCCTTTGGGCCTCGTGGCCCGGGAGTGCCTCTCCTGCCGACGCCACCCACGACCACGCCCGACCCGAGCAGCACCTCCGGCTTGACCGGAACGCCGACGCCGACGCCAACTGCCACCGGTCAGTCCACGGCGGGCCCGAGCGCCACACCGAGCGGCACACCGACCCCCACCCCGACCGGCTGAACGGGGTGTGAACTGGATCATGCGGGTGCGGCTGGGAAATAGCTGAACGGACGAGGCGAGCGGGACGGCACCGGAAATCAATGATCGTTACGGTGTCGTCTGCTCATCAACCCCTCGGAAGGAACCCCCGTGCCAGAGCAGGTCGCACCGCCCACCGCGCCCGACGCCGCAACCCCTGAGCCGGCCGTCGAGACGCCGCAGGCGGCCGTGCCGCAGCAGGCCAAGCCGGAGTCGGCCACCGAGGCGCCGCAAGCGGCCGCGTCGGAGTCGGCCACCGAGACGCCGCAGGCGGCCGCGCCGCAGCAGGCCGAGTCGCAGCCGGCCACCGAGACGCAGCCGGCGGCCGAGCCGAAGGCGGAGAAGTCCGGTGCGAAGAAGGCCATCGGCATCGTCGGTGCGATCGTCGTCGTCCTCGTCATCGCCGGCCTGAAGTTCGGCGTCGCCTCGGCGATCGGCAACTACTTCAACAAGGACGAGACGGCAGCCGCCAAGACCGGCGACTGCATCGCCGAGCTGCCCGAGGTCACCGGCACCGAGCAGGAGGAGGTCGACGGCGCCAAGGTCGTCGAGTGCACCTCCACCGACGCGGCGTACAACGTGGTCGGTCGGGTGGACGGCCAGACCGAGGCGCAGGCCAAGGCCGACACCACCTGCACCCAGTTCTTCAAGGAGGGCCAGGAGGGGTACATCTTCTCCAGCATCGAGCCGGGCAAGACGGGCTACGTGCTCTGCCTCACCAAGAAGGTCTGACCACAGCGGTTAGCTCGGCATCGACGGCGGCGGGAGCAGACCCCGCCGCCGTCGGCGTACCCGGAGTCACCGGGGGGCGAACAGGAGGTGAATGCCACTGTTCCGGCGTCTTCCCGACGGCCGCGTGGCGTGGCAGGCTACCGGCACGTAGGACCACTGGGCGACCAGCCAACGATGACTGACCGCTAGGAGGACGGCCCATGGGCGAAATGGTGAGCTACCGCAGCAACGGGGGCACGAGCGAGGGGTATCTCGCGATACCCGCCAGCGGCACGGCCAGCCCCGCCGTCATCGTCATCCAGGAATGGTGGGGTCTGGTCCCGCACATCCGGTCGGTGGCGGACCGGTTCGCCGAGGCCGGCTTCGTCGCCCTCGCCCCGGACTTCTACCACGGTGAGACGACCAGCGAGCCGGACGAGGCACAGCGGCTCCTGCTGGCGATGAGGATGGACGAGGCGGCGAAGGACATCGCCGGAGCGGCCGACTATCTCGCCGGTCGGCCCGAGGTCACCGGTAAGGTCGGTGCCGTGGGCTTCTGCGCCGGTGGCAGCCTGGCCCTCTGGTCGGCCACCATCTCCGAGCGGATCGTCGCGACCGCCGGCTTCTATCCCGTGCTGCCCTGGGAGTCGATGCGCCCCGACTGGGCCGACTACGCCGGCAAGGCAGCGGTCATCCACTGCTCCGAAGAGGACGGCACCTCGGCCACCGACGGCGTACAGACCGCCCGGCGAGCCATCGAGGAGGCCGGCGGCGACTGCCACCTCTACGACTACCCGGGCACCTCGCACGCGTTCTTCAACGACGACCGGCCGGAGGCGTTCGACCAGCGCGCCGCCGCCAGCGCCTGGGCCCGCACCCTGGAACTCTTCCGGGCCAAGCTTGGCTGAGACGCGTACCCCCGCACAGGTGGTCGCCCGCGCAGCGCGGGCGGCCGACCTGGCCGACCTCGACGCGGCGGTGAGCGACTGTTTCGCCTGCCCGCGGCTGGTCCAATGGCGGGAGGAGGTCGCCCGCACCCGCCGGGCCGCCTTCCGCGACCAGGAGTACTGGGGTCGGCCGGTGCCGGGCCTCGGCACCGGTGACGCCCGGATCGCCGTCCTCGGGCTGGCGCCCGCCGCACACGGTGGCAACCGCACCGGCCGGATCTTCACCGGTGACCGGTCGGGTGACGTGTTGTTCGCCGCGCTGCACCGGGCCGGGCTGGCCAACCAGCCGACCAGCGTCGCCGCCGACGACGGGCTCACACTGCGCGACCTGCGGATCTTCTCGGCCGTCCGTTGTGCGCCTCCGGACAACAAGCCGACCCCACTGGAACGGGACACCTGCGCACCCTGGCTGCACCGCGAGGTCACGTTGATCCGGCCCACGCTGCGGGTCGTGGTCGCGCTGGGCGCGTTCGCCTGGGCGGCGTGGTGGCCGGTGCTCCGCGCCGTGTACGGGCAGCGCCCGCCCAGCCCGCGACCGGCGTTCGGTCATGGGGCACACTGGTCCGGCACGAACGCCCCGGACTTGCTCGGCTGCTACCACGTCAGTCAGCAGAACACCTTCACCGGGCGGTTGACACCAGGGATGTTGGACGACGTCTTCGGCCAGGCTAAACAGCTGGCCGGAGTGGACTGAGACGACGCGTGGGGTGGTGGCGATGACAGACGGAACACGCCCGCCCACACCGGTACCGTCCGCCGAGCCGGGTGTGCTGCGGCCGGTGCTCGGCCTGCTCCGCCGGTGGTGGCCGGTCGGCGCGGTCGCCGCCCTGCTGGCCGGTGCCGCGCTGGCGTCCGCTCACTCGTCGATAGGGGCCAGTCGCATCCCGCCGGCCGCGGACAACGTTCCCTGGGTTCCCGAGTACCCGACCGTCGAGCCGTCGCCGTCCATCCCGATCGAGCCACGCGACGCCGGCGAGGCCACCCAGGCGCACATCCCGCAGTGGGTCGGCACTGTGGCGGTGGTCCTGCTCGGGCTGGCCATCCTCGCCGCGCTCGGCTACCTCAGCTGGGTCCTGATCCGGGGAGCGCTGCGCCGTACCACCCGGGCACTACCCGCGCAGCGGGCCCGCCGTACCGCCGAGGGCACCGCCCGCGAGGTGGTAGCCGCCCTCGACGCCGGCCTGGTGGAACTCGACGACCAGGACACCGACCCCCGGGTGGCGGTGATCGCCTGCTGGGTGCGCCTGGAGGAGACAGCCGCCGCGGCCGGTGTGCCGAGGCTCGCCGGAGACACCCCGACCGACCTGGTCAGCCGACTGTTGCAGGGTGACCCTGCCGCGGGCGTGCCGGCCATCGCCAGCACCGACGTGCTGGCCGAGTTCGCGCACGTCTACCGGGAGGCCCGGTACGCCACCCACCCGGTCGGCGAACGCACCCGGGACCAGGCCCGTGCCGCGCTCGTCCGGCTGCGCGGAGAGCTCACCGCGGTGGTGACCTCATGAGCAGCACCAGCATCGACGATCTGCTCGCGTTCGAGGAGGAGGCCGCGCCGGCCGGTCCGCAGGCGCGCCCGTCCCGATGGCGTCCGGTGCTGCGTTCGCTCGCGTGGGCCGCCGCCGTGGTAGCTGTCCTGCTGGTCGGCCTCCGCGCTGTGGGCCTCCAGGTCTCGCTGCCCGTACTGATCGCCGGGGTGCTCGCCGTGCTGGCGGTCCGCCGGGTCACCGCCCTGCTGGCGCCGCCACCCCCGCCGCCGCCGGCTCGCCAGGCCGGCGCGGGCGAAGAGGACGGCAGCTACAACTGGGACGCCCGGGACGCGCTGCGTGGCGCGATCAACCAGTGGGAACGCCCCCTGGACTGGTCCTCGAACCGAACCGAACGTTTCACCGAGGTGGTCCTACCCCGGATCGGTGAACTGGCCGACGAGCGGATGCG
The DNA here is from genome assembly GCF_040649935.1 of Micromonospora sp. NPDC048842. Classification (NCBI taxonomy): domain Bacteria; kingdom Bacillati; phylum Actinomycetota; class Actinomycetes; order Micromonosporales; family Micromonosporaceae; genus Micromonospora; species Micromonospora sp. NPDC048842. The sequence goes on from NZ_JBEZGK010000030.1 coordinate 15,759, forward strand.
GCTGAAACACGGCGTCACCCGTGAGTCGGATCCCGCCCGCGCTCGCGTCCTGCTGGGCGACCGCCTGTGGACGTTCCTGGAGACCCCGCCTCGCCGCACCCCGTCGCCGCGCGACCTCGCGGTGATCGTCGCCGAACTGGAGAGCATCTGATGAACGACGTGGACCGGAGCATTGCCCCCGCCGAGGTCGGGCACCTGGCTCGGGCGGTCCTGGACGCGGTCGGCACCGTCGTGGTCGGCAAACGGGACGCGTTGGAGCTGGTCCTCGCCGGCATCCTCGCGGGCGGGCACGTGCTCCTGGAGGACCTGCCAGGGCTCGGTAAGACACTGACCGCCCGCTCGTTCGCCCAGGCCCTCGGGTTGGACTTCCGTCGGTTGCAGTTCACTCCCGACCTGCTCCCCGCCGACGTCACCGGCTCCTTCCTGTACGACCAGCGCAACGGCGACTTCACCTTCCGGGCCGGCCCGGTCTTCACCAACCTGCTCCTCGCCGACGAGATCAACCGGACGCCGCCGAAGACCCAGTCCGCGCTGCTGGAGGCGATGCAGGAGAAGCAGGTGTCGGTCGAGGGTGTGACCTACAAGCTCGACGAGCCGTTCCACGTGCTGGCCACCGCCAACCCCATCGAGTACGAGGGCACCTACCCGCTGCCGGAGGCGCAGCTGGACCGGTTCCTGCTGCGGGTCTCGTTCGGTTACCCGCAGCACGAAGAGGAGTGGGAGGTGCTGCGCCGTCGGATGAGCCGGCGCCGGGAGGAGGCGGACATCAAGGCGGTGGTCGACGCGGCGACGCTGCGGGCCATGCAGGCCGCCCTGGAGGACGTGGTGGTGGAGGACTCCATCGGCCGCTACATCGTGTCGCTCACCGCGGCCACCCGGGAGCACCCGTCGGTGTTGGTCGGCGCCTCACCTCGTGGTTCGCTGGCGCTGCTGCTGCTGGCCCGGGTCCGCGCGGTGTTCGGCGGCCGGGACTACGTGGTGCCGGAGGACGTCAAGTCGGTGGCGGCGCCCGCCCTGGCCCACCGGATCACCCTGCGCCCGGAGATGTGGTTGCGCCGTGTCGACCCGGCGTTCGTGGTGGGCGAGGTGCTGGAGGCGACTCCCGCCCCGGCCAGTGGCGCGCTGCCCAGCTACGCCGCCGGCGGGCCCCGGCACTGATGACCGGACCGACAGTGTCGACGGCCACCGAAGCGGAACCGGCTGCCGGCTGGGCGCCCACCCCGGCGCTCGGCCGCGCGGTGCTGCTCGCCGGCCTGCTGCTGGTGGCCGGGGTGCTGCTGGGCCGGGTGGACCTCATCGTGCTCGCCGCTCCGTTCGCCTTGGGCACCGCGTACGCGCTGCGTCGACGGCCCACGTCGCTGCCCCAGGTGTGGATCACCCAGGGTGACGGTGGGCCGCTGGTCGAGGGCGGTGACGTGGCGGCGGCGGTGAGCGTCGGAAACCCGGACACTGTCGACTACGACCTGGTGGTGATGCGTACCCGCGTGTCGCCGTGGCTGCGGATCGACCGGGCCGGCTTCGCCCGTGACGGGGCCGTCGACGACGGGGAGCCGAGCGCCACGGCGGAAACCGGTGCGACGGCACAGGGCAACGGCGGGCGCCGATCCGTCGCGGACCGGCCGTTCGTGACGTCGGTGCCGATCGGCGCCGCCGTGGACCTGGAGCTGGCCGGCAAGGCAGTGCGCTGGGGCCGGCACCCGGTCGGCCCCGCCGGCGCCCGAGTCGCCACCGCCGGTGGTCTGCTGGTCTCCCGGGCGGTGATCATCGAGCCGGAACGGGTGCGGGTGTACCCCCGTACCGAGCCGTTCGAGGCGGTCGAGGCGATGCCCCGCGCAGCCGGCCTGGTCGGGGCGCACCACTCTCGTCGCCCGGGAGAGGGCGGCGAGCTTGCCGGCGTACGCGTCTTCGCCCCCGGGGACCGGCTGCGCCGGATCGACTGGCGCGTCTCGTTGCGGGCCCGGCAGCTGCACGTGGCCGCCACCCTCTCCGACCGGGACGCGGAGGTGGTGGTGCTGCTCGACGTGCTCGCCGAGGCGGGCCGCTCCGGTGGGGTGGGCGGCGCCGCCTCGGTGCTGGACACCACAGTCCGGGCCACCGCCGCGATCGCCGAGCACTATCTGCACCGTGGTGATCGGGTCTCACTGCTGGAGTACGGGCCGGCTGCCCGCCGGCTCCGGCCGGCCGCCGGACGGCGGCAGTACCTGACCGTCCTGGAGTGGTTGCTCGACGTCCGGGTCCACGCGTCCGCGCACGAACCGTACGACCAGGTCTTCGGCCCGCAGTTGCTCTCCTCGGACGCGTTGGTGGTGGTGCTCACCCCGCTGCTCGACGAACGGTCGGCGCAGATGCTCGCCCGGTTGGCCCGCGGTGGGCGGTTCGTGGTGGCTGTCGACACGCTGCCGACCGACCTGGCGTCGCCGAAGGACCGGGGTTGGGCCGAGGTGGCGTACCGGCTGTGGCGCCTGGATCGGGAGATCATGATCGGGCAGCTCCGGGAGCACGGCGTGCCGGTGGTGCGCTGGGCGGGTGCCGGCAGCCTGGACCAGGTGTTGCGGGACGTGGCCCGGTTGGCGACCGCCCCAAGGGTGGGTGGCCGGTGAGCGCGAGGAGTGAGCTTGCGAGCCCCGCAGTCGCGAACGGAGGGCGGGTGCGGTGAACGCTTTCGCGGAGCGGGTTCGGGCGGCGCAGTACGCCGTCGCTCGCGTCAGCGTGGCCCCGCTGCTGGTCCGGGCCGGGATCTTCGTCATCGTGTTTGCCGGGTTCGCCCTGGCGTTTCCCTCGGAGGTGCTTTCCGGGCGGCCGATCTTCTTCCTGGCGGTGGCCGCCCTGTTGCCCGCAATCGGGCCGCGCAAGGTCTGGACGACCTTCACGGCGTTGGTCACTGTCGGCGGCTGGCTGCTCGCCACCGACGGGTACGGCCGTCCGGTCACCCTCTGGCGGCTGCTCGCCGTCGCGGCCCTGCTCTACCTGGGTCACACCCTCTGCGCGCTTGCCGCCCTGTTGCCGTATGACGCGATGGTGGACCCCGAGTTGATCACCCGGTGGTTGGTGCGGTCGGCCGCCGTGCTGTTGGGTTCCGCAGTGCTCGGCGTGCTGTTGTTGCAGGCGACGGGGACGGGTGGCGGTGCCGGATACCAGTGGGTGACAGTGCTGGGGCTGCTGGTGGCGGTGGGGACGGCAGTGTTGCTGGGCTGGCTGCTGCGGCGTCGGTGACCGTTGTGACTTGAGGGTTACGCAGGTCACATGGGTTGTGCTCCGTCACAGATGGGGGGCGCGAGCGGGATTACCTGAGCCGGCCGGGGAAAGATAGACAACGTGAATCCGAAGCGGATCCTTGTGGTTGGTGCCGGGCACGTCGGTCTGTACGCGGCCCTGCGCCTGTCGAAGAAGCTCAGCTCCCGTGAGGCTGAGGTCATGGTGGTTGACCCCCAACCCCACATGACCTATCAGCCGTTCCTGCCGGAGGCGGCGGCGGGCAACATCTCCCCGCGGCATTCCGTGGTGCCGCTGCGTCGGGAATTGCGCCGGTGCAAGATGGTGGCCGGCACGGTCACGCGGATCGAGCACGACCGCAAGGTGGCCACCGTGCAGCCGATCAGCGGCCCGGCCCGGGAGATCACCTACGACCACGTGATCGTGGCCCCGGGTTCGGTCTCCCGCACCCTGCCGATCCCCGGTCTGCACGAGCAGGGCATCGGGTTCAAGACCATCGGCGAGGCGATCTACCTGCGCAACCACGTGCTGGATCGGCTCGACGTGGCGGCCGCCACGCCGGATCCGGACGTCCGCCGTTCGGCGCTGACCTTCACCTTCGTCGGCGGTGGGTACGCCGGCATCGAGGCGCTCGCCGAGATGGAGGACATGGCTCGCGACGCCCTGCGTTACTACCCGGAGCTCAAGCAGGACGAGGTCCGCTGGGTGCTCGTCGAGGCCACCCAGCGGGTGCTGCCCGAGGTCGACCGGGACATGGGCGCCTACACCGTGCAGCAGCTGATGAAGCGCAACATGGACATCCGGCTGGACACCCGACTCGAGTCCTGCGTCGACGGGGTGGTCAAGCTCTCCGACGGTGACAGCTTCCGCTCGGACACGATCGTCTGGACGGCCGGCGTGAAGCCGTCGCCGATGCTGGACTCGACCGACTTCCCGCGTGACGACCGTCGTCGGATCACCTGCCTGCCCACGCTCCAGGTGGTCGACGGTGACCAGGTGCTCGAGGGTGCCTGGAGCGCGGGCGACTGCGCCGCAGTGCCGGACCTGACCAAGGAACCGGGCAACTTCTGCTCGCCGAGCGCTCAGCACGCGGTGCGCCAGGCCGCCCGGATGGCCGACAACATCACGGCCGTGATCCGGGGTCGCGAGCCGGTTAACTACAAGCACAAGCACGTCGGCAGCGTGGCGAGCCTCGGCCTGCACAAGGGCGTGGCCCAGGTGTACGGCATCAAGATGACCGGTTGGCCGGCGTGGGTCATGCACCGGACGTACCACATGAGCCGGATCCCGTCGTTCAACCGCAAGGTCCGCGTGGTGGTGGACTGGTCGTTGGCGTTCTTCCTCAAGCGCGAGGTGGTCGCCCTGGGCCAGCTGCACGACCCGCGCGAGGAGTTCGTCGAGGCCTCCCAGCCGGTCGGCGCGCCCCGCGTCTGACCACAGACCGACGCTGACCCCGTCGATCTTGCACTTCCGGATGCTGTTATGCGCCTTCTGGTGCGTCTTGTCCGGACAGAAAATGCAAGATCGGCGGGGTTTCTGGTTGGTCTAGACCTTCCACGTCCAGGCGTCGGCGATGCGGGTGGGTGGGCCGTAGAGCTGTTCCAGGGTGGCGCGCAGGCTCTCCGCGTGGGGGGCGTCATCGGTGAGCGCCACGCAGGAGGCGTCCCAGAAGTCGGCGTCGCGGGCGGCCTGTCGGCGCTGCTCGTCGCCGATGGCCGGCTGGTCGCCGCGGCGGGCGACATCCGCCAGTAGCGCGGAGGTGGGCTGCTTGAACGTGCCCATCGCCGCGCTGCCACCCCTCCCGTACGGGCCGATGAAGAAGCCTTCCGGCAGCCCGAAGCCGGCGTCGGCGGCGGTCGCCCAGCGCATCGGCCAGGGCTCCTTCGGGGTGGGCAGTGGCACCGGGACCAGCACCCCGCCCGGCGGTACGCACTGCCGCCAGTGGCCGCCGGCGATGAACTCCGGCACGGCGGGTCGCCCGGCGGTCGGCAGTGGGGTCGGGAAGATCGGCAGCAGCGCCACGCCGACGGCCAGGGGCACCAGCCGCCGCGCCCGACCGGAGCTGCGCACTGCCCTGTCGACAGCGAGCGCCAGCAGCGTCGCGACGATCGGCAGCAACGCCAGCGCGAACCGCATCGGCAACGCCCCGTCCACCACCGGCAGCCCTCCGATCACTGCGTACGGGCCGGGGATCGCCGTCCTGGTGCCGCCGAGCACCACCTCCGGGCCGAGCGAGAGCGCCCCCATCACCAGGCCCGCCATCACGCAGGCGAAGACCAGCCGGCGTCGCCCGGCCCAGATCGCGCAGACCGCGGCGACCAGCAGCAGTGGCCAGCCGAGGAACGTGTTGTACTCGGCGGGGCCGGTGGTCAGCCGGGCGGATGCGTCGCTGCCGGCCACCGACAGTGGGGAGAGCGCCCACCAACTGCTCAGGTCGGCGGAGAAGTAGGCCGGGGTGAACATCCCGTCGGCGACTCCCTGCGGCCCGGCGAACTGGAACCACAGCGGATAGCCGAGCACCAGCAGGGCGAGCCCGGCGGCGATCGCCAACCCGCCGACGAACCCGGGGAGCGCCCGACGGGCCAGGTCCCGGTCCGCCACGGCGTAGCTGATCGCCATCACCAGCAGCGTGATCGCGGCGAGGAAGAGCACCTCCTCGCCGATGAAGACCTGCGCGCTGACCGCGCCGGCCAGCCCCGCCGCGGAGGTGAACAGGCGACGACGGTCCGGCCCGGTGGCTCGGGTACGGCCGGCCTCGTCGGGGATACCGGGCCCCGGGTCGGCCGCCCGCAACAGCCGGACCACCAGCCAGACGATCACCGGCACCAGCCACTGGGCGGTCATGTGCAGATGGCTGTTTGTCTGCGACACCATGCCGGGTCCGAATCCGCACAGCCCGCCGCCGAGGGCGGCGGCCACCCGGCGGACGCGCAGCGTCCGGTGGAACAGCAGGTACCAGGCGAGTGCGGTGCCGGCGAGGTTGCCGGCGGCGATCAGCGCGAAGGTGACAGGTGCGCCCAGTAGCAGGGTGACCGGCGCGAAGAGGACGCCGAGGGCGATCACGGTGGTGTTGGCCATCAGGTTCACACCGTCGGGAGCGTTGAGCCGGTCGGTGAGCAGGTCGAAGTCGCCGAGCAGCGCGCGGGCGTCCACCGCCAGGAACCACTCGTAGAGGGTCTGGTCCTCCGGGTTGAGCGCCAGGATGCGGCCGCCCGGGTCGGGCCACAGCCCGTTGGTGAGCCAGCCGGCCAGCACCGCGAAGAGCAGAGCGGCCAGCAGGTCCGCCCGGTGGCGGCGGACGCCGGCCAGCAGCCGGGTGGCCCGGGGTCGGCGGTTGACCTGATCGGCGAGGCGGAATGCCTGCTCAGGGGCGGCGTCGGGGGCCGTGGGGGCTGCGCTGCTCACGGCATCGACCCTAATGTGGCCGGGCCGGCGGGGTACGCCGGGTCGCCGCAGACCGGCTACGGTGACATTGCACCAGGCGTGTCGGCGCGCCGGTGCCACTCGCCCGGGTGGTGGAAAGGCAGACACGGCCGCCTTAAAAGCGGCTGCCGAAAGGCGTGCGGGTTCGACCCCCGCCCCGGGCACCGGTCGACTCACACATTCTCATTCGTGATCTCCAGGACTTGGCTCTGCCGTTTACTCTTGGAGGGCACGTTCACGTGCAAACGACCCCCTGAGGGAGGCCAGACAGTGAAGACCTCGAACCCGGTGCTCGCCCGGCTCGGCCAAGCGGCCGAGCGGGAGCGCTCCGCCGGGTACGCCCCGGCCGGGCCGTACGGACAGCCCGGCATTCCCCAGCAGTACCCGTCCCAGGCCGGTTACCCGGCCGCGCCGCCGACCGTGGCGCCGATGACCGTCGACGACGTTGTCGTCAAGACGGTCGCTCTGCTCGGCATCCTCGGCATCACCGCCGCGGCAGCCTGGGTGCTCGTGCCCGACGCGCTGGTCGGTACCGCGTGGATCGGCGCGGCGGTGGTCGGCCTGGTCCTCGGCTTGATCATTTCGTTCTCCCGGATGGCCAACCCGGCGCTCGTGATCGCGTACGCGGTCGTCGAGGGTGTCTTCGTCGGCATGGTCAGCAAGGCGTTCGAGACCCGTTACGACGGCATCGTGCTCCAGGCCGCCGTGGCCAGCTTCGGCATCTTCTTCCTGATGGCGATGCTCTACCGGGCGAAGGTCATCCGGGCCACCCCGGCCTTCGTCAAGGGCATGATCGCGGTGATGGTCGGCCTGTTCGCGGTCATGATGATCAACCTGGTGCTCGCGCTGTTCGGCGTCAACACCGGCCTGCGCGACGGCAGCCCGCTCGCCATCGGCTTCAGCCTGGTCTGCATCGTGGTCGCCTCGCTGAGCTTCGTGCTCAGCTTCAAGGAGATCGAGGACGGCGTCCGGATGGGCCTGCCGCAGCGCTACTCCTGGGTGGCCGCGTTCGGCATCCTGGTCAGCCTGGTCTGGCTCTACATCGAGATCCTGCGCCTGCTGAGCTACTTCCAGGGCGACGACTGACCTCGTCCGCACTGCCGACCGGCGCCCGTCCCCACTCCGGTGGGGGCGGGCGCCGTCGTCCGCGCCGTTTGCCCGCCACCGCCGGTCCGCCCGGGGCAGAGTGACTTCGGGGGGTACGCGGGCGAAGGAGGCGGCGGTGCGCAGCAACAACCCGGTGCTCAACCGGCTGGACGAGACCGGCCGGGTGGAGGCCCGGGTGCTCGGCGCCCGTGACGTCGAGCCGATGACAGTCGACGACGTGGTGGTCCGTACCGTCGGGTTGCTGCTGGTGACAGGCGTGGCCGCGGCGGTGTCCTGGGCGGTGATCCCCGACGCGGTGTGGCTGGGCGCCGCGTTGGCCGGCAGCGCGCTCGCCTCGATCGCGTTGGTCCTGGTCATCTCGTTGCGAGCGATCACCAACCCGGTGCCGATCGTCGGCTACGCGATCCTCCAGGGCCTGCTGCTGGGGGTGGCGAGCCGCACCTTCGAGCAGGTCTATCCGGGCATCGTGGTGCAGGCGGTGGCCGGCACCTTCGGCGTCTTCCTCGGCATGGCGGCGCTCTACCGGGCCCGGGTGATCCGGGCGACGCCCCGCCTGGCCCGCCTGGTGATCGGCACCCTGCTCGGCATCGCCGTGCTCAGCGTGGTCAACCTGGTGTCGTACCTGATCACCGGGCGGTCGGGTCTGGCGGTCTACAGCGTCAGTGGGGAGGTCGGCTGGCTGCCGTATGCCTTCTCGGTGGTGGCCATCATCGCGGGGGCGTTCAGCTTCATCCTCGACTTCGATCTCGTCGAGCGTTCGGTCCGCGACGGCCGAGCCCGTCGGTACGCGTGGCTGAGCGCGTTCGGCCTGCTCACCGGGTTGGTCTTTCTCTACTGGCAGCTGCTGCGGCTGCTCAGTTATCTGCGCCGCTGACCGGCCCGACCCGGCGTGGTCGGTGCCGGCCGTAGACTCGGCGGCGATGAGCGCAGCGGAGTTGGACAAGGCCGTGCAGTTGCTGGTCCGTCAGATCGCGCACTGGCAGCAGCCCCGGTGGGCGGCGGTCGCGACCACCGGCAACGTGTCCCGCGCCGACCTGGTGCACCGCCTGGTGCAGGAGGTCGCCAACCTGGCCGCCGACGCCGAGGGGGAGCCCCGTCGGGTGGTGCCCCGGCTCGACAACGACCTGGCCCTACCCGATCAGTTGCGGGTCGTCGCGGCGGACCTGCTGGCCGCCGACCCGGGGGCCGAGGCGCTGGCCCGGGTCGCCGCCGAGGTGACGGCGACCCGCAGCGCGCTCTGAGAGCAGCTCGGCTCAGCTGAGCCGTTCCAGCACCATGGCCATGCCCTGGCCACCGCCCACGCACATGGTCTCCAGACCGATGGTCTTGTCGTGCCACTCCAGCGCGTTGAGCAGGGTGCCGGTGATCCGGGCGCCGGTCATGCCGAACGGGTGGCCGACCGCGATGGCCCCGCCCATCACGTTCAGCTTCTCCTCCGGGATGCCCAGCTCGCGGTAGGAGGGGATGACCTGCGCGGCGAACGCCTCGTTGATCTCGACGAGGTCGACGTCGTCGATGGTCATGCCGGCCCGGCGCAGCGCCTGCCGGGACGCCTCGACCGGCCCGAGACCCATGATCTCCGGCGACAGGGCTGTCACACCGGTCGAGACGATCCGGGCCAGCGGGGTGAGCCCGAGTTCCTCGGCCCGCTGGGCGCTCATCACCACGACGGCGGCGGCGCCGTCGTTGAGCGGACAGCAGTTGCCGGCGGTGATCCGACCGTCCGGGCGGAACACCGGCTTCAGGCCGGCGACCGCGTCGAGGGTGACGCCGGCCCGGGGCCCGTCGTCGGTGCTCACCACGGTGCCGTCCGGCGTGGTGACCGGGGTGATCTCCCGGGCCCAGAAACCGTCGGCGATGGCCTTCTCGGCGAGGTTCTGGCTGCGTACGCCGAACTCGTCCATGTCGGCGCGGGTGACGTCGTACACCTGGGCCAGGTTCTCCGCGGTCTGTCCCATGGTCAGGTAGATGTCCGGCAGCTCGCCGGCCTCGCGCGGGTCGGACCACACCTCGGCGCCGCCCTGCGCGCGGCGCTTCGAGCGCTCACCGGCCGGCCCGAAGCGGGGGTTCTCCCAGCCGCCGCCGACCAGGGCCTGTGCCTCGGGCGGCAGCCCGTCGGAGCTGCCCCGGGCGTAGCGGGAGACCATCTCCACCCCGGCGGAGACGAACACGTCGCCCTCGCCGGCCCGGATCGCGTGCATCGCCATCCGGGTGGTCTGCAACGAGGAGGCGCAGTAGCGGGTCAGCGTGGCGCCGGGGACAGTGTCCAGACCGAGGAGGGTGGACACCACGCGGGCCATGTTGAAGCCCTGCTCGCCGCCGGGCAGGCCGCACCCGAGGTAGAGGTCGTCGATAGTGGTCGGATCGAGCGCGGGGACCTTGTCCAGCGCGGCCCGGACGATGGTCGCGGCGAGGTCGTCGGAGCGGACGTCGCGCAGGGACCCCTTGTGCGCCCGGCCGATGGGGGAGCGGGCGGTGGCGACGATGACGGCGTCGCGGGACGACTCAATCGGCATGGACCAACGTTAACCCGCCGGTAACATGGCGCGGAAGAAGCCGGCGCGGCGGGAAATGTCACCCTGGCCGGGAACGATCTAGCGCCGGGTCGTGGCAGCCGCCGCGGCGACGATGGCGGGCAGCAGCGCGTGCGCCCACACCCGGTAGCCGTCGGCGGAGGGGTGGAAGCCGTCCTGGCAGAGGGTGCCGGCGTCGGCCCGGAACACCGGCCCGGTCTCGGTGGCCAGATCGACCACTGAGCCGCCCGCCTCCAGCACGGCAGTGGTCTGCGCGCGAGCCACCCGACGCCCGGACCAGCCGACCACCTGGCGCAGCGGAGGCGCTATGGCACGCACCGCCCCGAGGTCGGGGCAGGTGCCCACCACCACCTCGACGCGCGCCTCGCGCAGGCGGTGCACCGCCGCGCCGAGATAGGCCGCCGCGTCGGAGGGTCGGCGCAGCCCGGTGGCGTCGTTCGCGCCGATCAAAATCAACGCCACGTCGGGCCGCTCACCGAGCAGGGCCCGGGCCACCTGGGTTGCGAGGTCCGTCGAGCGGGACCCGGAGACGCCGACGCTGGACAGATGCACCCGGCGGCCGGTCGGGCCCTCGGCGAGCAGGTTGGCCAACTGCCCGCCGATGGTGTCCTCCAGACGGTCGACACCGACGCCCAGTGCCGACGAGTCACCCAGCAACACGAGTCGCAGCGGGGAGGCGCCCGCCCTGCCGATCGTCGCGCGCAGCGCAAGGCCGAGCTCCGGTTCGGCGTAGCGTCGGTGCCGGGCGATGAAGGCCTCACCTGCGAGGACGGCGGCGCCCCCGACGGTGCCGGCGAACAGCGAGATCGCCGCCGCCCGACCCAGTCGGCCGGCGAGGCCGGAGGTCACGCTCCGCGCGCTGCGCTCGTTCATGCCAGTCCCTCCACTGTCGAGGTGTCCGAGGCGGACCCGTGCTGCGGCACCGCGCCGACACCGAAGAACGCCCGTCGGCGCAGCTGCGCCCACCGGCCGGCCGGCCCTCGGTCGCGGCCCCGGACCTGGACGCCGCTGACCTCCGTGCCGGCGTGTCGAGCCGCCTCCTGCGCGGCCTTCGGCAGCGACCGTACGCCGTCGCCGCGCGTCGGTGTGGCCCGTCGTTCCGGGGTCGCGTCGAGGGCGGAGAGCATCGTCGGCAGGAGCGCGGCGGCGGCCATCGCGTACCCCTCGGCGGAGGGATGGAACCGGTCCCAGGCGAACATCCGGGTCGGCTCGGCCGCGAACCGGGGGCCGAGCAGGTCACCGAGGGAGACCGTCCACCCGCCCGCCTCGACCACGGCCACCGTCTGGGCGGCCGCGAGCTGGCGGCTCCAGCGGTGCGCCAGCCAGCGCAGAGGCGGCTGGATCGGGCGGATCGCGCCCAGGTCGGGGCAGGTGCCGACGACCACCTCGCACCCCGCGTCGCGCAGTGTGTGCACCGCCTCGACCAGGTAGCGCACCGCCAAGCCGCGTGGGGTGCGGTTGGTGATGTCGTTGCCGCCGATGAGGATCACCGCGATGTCGGGTCGGCACTCCAGCGCCGCCTCCACCTGGTGGCGCAGCGCCGCCGAGATGGCGCCGACCACCGCGAAGCGGTGCAGCTGCACCGGCCGGTGCAGTCGACGGGACAGGCCGGTGGCGAGCAGCGCCCCGGGGGTCTCCCGACGGCGGTGCACCCCGTAGCCGGCCGCCGACGAGTCACCGAGCACGACCATGGTGAGCGCCGGACCGGGGAACTTCGCGCCGTACATCCCGTCGCAGCGGGGCGGCGGCGCCTCGGCCATCGGGATGGTCCGTCGAGCCTGGCGGGCCTGGCCGACCAGCACCCCGCCGGTCGCCACCGCGGCCGCCGCGGTGGCGCCTGTCCCGATGGCAGCCAGCCGGGCGAGCCGCCGGGCCTGCCGCCAGCGCTCACCACCGGGTACGACGGAATGTGCCACCCCCATACCGCGACATTATCGCGCTGGCCCGACACACCGCTGTCGTCGTGACGGCACCCGGGTGCCTGGAAACCGACGCGACGGGGTACCTGGGTTCCAGAGGCCGGCCGACTTGCGCCGACCCGCCACGCTGATCCGGCGGAGAGGAGCGCGACGATGGGTAAGACACTGAAGCGCAGCGCGGCGTTCACGGCCCTGGCGCGGGCCCTGGCGACCGGGGCGCGCAACGGGCCGTCGATCGGCACGCGGTTGGCAGCGCTGCCCCGGATGATCAGAGCCACCACCAAGGGGGAGTACGACGGCGGCCTTCGGCTGGCCCTGATGACCGCGGCGACGGCGTACATCGTCTCGCCGATCGACCTGCTTCCGGAGATCCCGCTGGCGATCTTCGGGCTGGCCGACGACGCGGTAATGGTCACCTGGTTGGCCGGAAGCGTGCTCGCCGAGACCGACCGGTTCCTGGAGTGGGAGGCCCGCCGCAGCTCGGTCATCCCCGGGGGGTTGGTGCCCTGACGACACGTACGCTGGGCGGTGAGCAAACGTCTTCCCGGCCGCCCACCGCCGGCGCCGCAACGAAGGGCACACCGTGCAGTACTACGACAACGTCGTCGACATGATCGGAAACACCCCGCTGGTGCGTCTGCGTAACGTCACCGAGGGCATCCAGGCCACAGTGCTGGCCAAGGTGGAGTACGTCAACCCGGGCGGCTCGGTGAAGGACCGGATCGCGCTGCGGATGGTGGAGGACGCCGAGGCCGCCGGCCTGCTCAAGCCCGGCGGCACCATCGTCGAGCCGACCAGCGGCAACACCGGCGTCGGGTTGGCCCTGGTGGCCCAGCTCAAGGGCTACAAGTGCGTCTTCGTCTGCCCCGACAAGGTCAGCCAGGACAAGCAGGATGTGCTCCGGGCGTACGGCGCCGAGGTGGTGGTCTGCCCGACCGCCGTCGCGCCGGAGGACCCGCGCTCGTACTACAACGTCTCGGACCGGCTGACCCGGGAGATCCCCGGCGCCTGGAAACCCAACCAGTACAGCAACCCGGCCAACCCGCGCTCGCACTACGAGACGACCGGTCCGGAGCTGTGGAAGCAGACCGACGGCGAGCTCACCCACTTCGTGACCGGCGTCGGCACCGGCGGCACCATCTCCGGCATCGGCCGGTACCTCAAGGAGGCGTCCGACGGCCGGGTGCGCGTCGTCGGGGCCGACCCGGAGGGCTCGGTCTACTCCGGCGGCACCGGCCGGCCGTACCTGGTGGAGGGCGTCGGCGAGGACTTCTGGCCGGAGACGTACGACAGGGGTGTCGCCGACGAGATCGTGGAGGTCTCCGACAAGGCGTCCTTCGAGATGACCCGGCGACTGGCCCGCGAGGAGGGGCTGCTGGTCGGCGGTTCCTGCGGAATGGCGGTCGTGGCCGCCCTGGAGGTCGCCCGCCGGGCCGGCCCGGACGACGTGGTGGTGGTGCTGCTGCCCGACGGCGGTCGTGGCTACCTCTCCAAGATCTTCAACGACTCGTGGATGGCCCGGTACGGCTTCCTCGACAACTCCGGCGCAGAGCCGACGGTGGCCGACGCGCTGGCCAGCAAGCCGGGCGGGCTGCCCGAGCTGGTGCACGTGCACCCGACCGAGACCGTCCGCGACGCGATCGACTACATGCGTGAGTACGGCGTCTCGCAGCTGCCGGTGCTCAAGGCCGAGCCGCCAGTGGTGACCGGTGAGGTCGCCGGCTCGATCGCCGAGCGGGACCTGCTCGACGCGCTGTTCACCGGCCAGGCCCACCTGCACGACACGATCGAGCGGCACATGGGCGACCCGCTGCCGATGATCGGTGGTGGTCAGCCGGTGAGCGAGGCGGTGGGCATGCTGGAGAAGTCCGACGCCGCCCTCGTCCTGGTCGACGGCAAGCCCAAGGGCGTCCTAACCCGCCAGGACCTCCTGTCCCACCTGGGCGCCCACTAAGCCCACCCCGCCCCGCCCCCGCCCCGTCCCGCCCCCAGCCCTCGCCGATCTTGCACTTCTTGTCGCCTGAATGTCGCTAACGCGGCGTTTTGTCACGACAGAAAGTGCAAGATCGGCGAGGTGGGAAGGGCGGGGTTTGGGGTGTGGGGTGTGGGGTGCGGGGGGTGGGGTGGGATGGGGGTTAGAGGGGGCGGGTGTAGCGGAGTTGTCGGGTCGGGGCCGACCCGATTGCCTCGTCCCGTTCGTCGCCGGTGGGAGTCCAGCCGCCGCGCTCGTAGAACGAGCGGGCGTGGCTGTTGTCCCGCAGCACCCAGAGCACGGCGCGCCGCCAGCCCTGCGCCCGCATGGCGTCCAGGGCGTCCACCATCAGGGTGCGACCGACGCCGCGGCCCTGCTCGGCAGGGTCGAGGTGGATCGCGTTGAGCAGCCCGGTGGCGGGGTCGTCCTCGTCGTCCGGGCCCAGGTGACTGAACCCGACCAGCGCCCCGGCCCGCTCGGCCACTGTCATCCGGTGGGTGTCCCGCTCCCAGATCCACCGCTCGACCCAGTACCGCCCCATCGCCTCCGGTGTCGGGTCGGCCAGCGCCTCGGCCGGCAGGAAGGCTGAGTACGCGGCGACCCGGGAGCGCTGGTGCAGGGCACCCACCGCCATCAGGTCGCCTTCGGTCGCGGGGCGGAGCGTGACGGTCACCCGGCCGAGGCTACCCGGCGCGGCGGAAGCTGCACCGTGGTCAGATCCTCGGCGATGATCAGTTCACCGTCGAAGTGCTCGCGCGCCTCGTCGTGGAACCGGCGGGGATCGGAGTAGCGCTGGGAGAAGTGGGTGAGCACGAGTCGGCGTACCCCGGATTCGGTCGCCACCCGGGCGGCCTGCGCCGCGGTCAGGTGGCCGACCTCGGCGGCGAGCGCGGCCTCCGACTCCAGGAACGTCGACTCGATGACCAGCAGGTCGGCGTGCTCGGCGAGGGCGTACACCCCGTCGCAGAGGCCGGTGTCCATCACGAACGCGAATCGCTGCCCCGGCCGGGCCACGCTCACCTCGGCCCGGGTGACGCGGCGTCCGTCGAGGTCCAGGTGCCCGACGCGGATCAGCTCGCCGACGGCCGGCCCGGCGACGCCGTACGCGGCCAGCTTCTCCGGCAGCATCCGGTGCCCGTCCGGCTCGACCAGTCGGTAGCCGTACGTCTCTATGGGGTGCCGGAGCCGGCGTGCCTCCAGCGTGCCGCAGCGCAGGGCGACCCGCTGCCCGTCGGCCTCGATGGGCTCGACCCGCAGTTCGGCGGTCTCGTAGAAGGAGGTGGCGTACCGCAGTCGGGCGAAGTATTCGGCGCCGCCGGCGGGGAAGTGCACGGCGACCGGGTGCGCAACGCGGTCCAGGGAGAGTCGCTGGATGGTGCCGGGCAGGCCGAGGCAGTGGTCGCCGTGGAAGTGCGTGACGCAGATCCGGGTCAGGTCTGTGGCGGTGACAGTGGTGTGCAGGAGCTGACGTTGGCTGCCCTCGCCCGGGTCGAAGAGGATCACCTCGTCGTCCCAGCGCAACACGTACCCGTTGTGGTTGCGCTGACGGGTCGGCGCCTGGCTGGCCGTCCCCAGCACCACCAGCTCGCGCATGGACATCGCCACTCCTGCGGATATGGAGCGACCCCCGGGGCGCTCCGCGCATGTGCGCGGGCCGGCTGGACTTGGCCGGCACCCCGGGGGTCGGGTGGCTGTCGTGGATTCGCCGCACCGCTGCCACACGGTCTCGACGATGGTGCTTTTTGCCCGCCTCGCGGCAGGCCGATCACTGTCGAGGACAGCGGCTAGCTGACAGCCACCTCACGAGTCCGATTGCTATACAAGTCTGGACCACCTCCTTTCACGTGTACGGCCACGTTATCGAGTTCTCGTCGGGCTCGGCAACGGATTTCGATCACAGGGTCAGATGGGAATGCCCGGCCACCTCCTGGGCGGCCGGACATCACACTTGTGCGGGTGGCGGTGGTCAGCCGCCGACTCGGGCGACTCCGACCGGGCAGCTCAGGCCGTTCGGGCCGTGGTTGCAATAACCATTCGGGTTCTTGGTCGGCGCCAGGTACTGCTGGTGGTAGTCCTCGGCGAAGTAGTAGCTGCCGAGCGGGGCGATCTCGGTGGTGATCTCGCCCTTGCCGGCCCGCGTCACGATCGGCTGGAACGCGTCCCGGGACGACTCCGCGATGGTCCGCTGCTCGTCGGTGGTCGTGTAGATGGCCGAGCGGTACTGGGTGCCCACGTCGTTGCCCTGGCGCATGCCCTGGGTCGGGTCGTGGTTCTCCCAGAAGACCTTCAGCAGATCCTCATAGTTGATTTTGCTGGGGTCGTACACCACCTGGACGACCTCGGCGTGCCCGGTCCGGCCGGAACACGTCTCCTCGTACGTCGGGTTCTTGGTGATGCCACCCGCGTAGCCGGCGGAGGTGGTGTAGACGCCGGGCAGCGTCCAGAACAGCCGCTCGGCGCCCCAGAAGCAGCCCATGCCGAAGACCGCTACCTGAAGGCCCTCAGGAAACGGGCCCTTCAACGGGGTGCCCAGCACCTCGTGGCGGTCGGCGACCGGCATAGCGATCTGACGGCCCGGCAGGGCCTGGTCGGGCGAGACCATATCGGCGTTCATACGGCGCAAAAACACGTGGGGATCTCCTCTCGTACCTCTCCCAGCGTGTAACACCGGAGGGTCAACCTTCCTTACCCGCATGACCGTGACTCAGGCCCCGGGGGAGCGCCGCCGCGATGCGGTCCGCGTACGTCTGGGCCTCGGTGTCGTCGTCGTACCGGGTACGTGGCCAGAAGAAGCCCCGCAGCCCGTCGCCCTTGGTCCGCGGGACCACGTGGGTGTGCAGGTGAGGCACCGATTGGGACACCTTGTTGTTCATCGCCACGAACGTCCCACCGGCGCCGAGAGCGGTCTCCACCGCCACCGCCAGCCGCTGAACCATGGCGAAGTAGTCGGGCAGTAGGTCGGCCGGCAACTCCGCCAGGGTCACCAGGTGCACCCGGGGCACCACCAGGACATGCCCCTTGAACACCGGCCGGGTGTCCAGGAACGCCACCCCGTCCGGGGTGTCGGCCACCCGGAACGCCGGCACCTCGCCCGCCACGATCCCGCAGAACACGCAACCGCTCATCGCGCCAGGCTATGCCGGCGACCTCGCGGGTCACGCCGCCCCCCACGCGCGGATCGACTGTGGTATTCATCTATGTAAATGGATGAACACGGGGTGACCCCGGCCATCGGCGTGCGCGTCGATGCTCCGAAAGGACCAAGCTTGCAGATCAGAAGAGGCCTGACCCTGGCGCTGGCGGCGCTGACCGCCGGGCTGCTCACCGGCGCGGCCCCGGGCCACGCC
Source organism: Micromonospora sp. NPDC048842 (assembly GCF_040649935.1). NCBI lineage: Bacteria > Bacillati > Actinomycetota > Actinomycetes > Micromonosporales > Micromonosporaceae > Micromonospora > Micromonospora sp. NPDC048842. The sequence goes on from NZ_JBEZGK010000030.1 coordinate 33,274, forward strand.
CAGGCGGCTGCCGCGCCGACCGCCACCGCACTGCCGCTGAGCACTGTGGCCGACGTGGTGTCGGCCGGTGACCGGGTCTTCGTCAGCGGTGGCAGCTCCGCAACCGATGTCGTGGTGACCAGCGCGGCCGGCACCGTGGTCGGCACGCTGTCGGGCCTACCCGGCCCCACCGACCTGCTGCTCAGCGCCGACCGGCGGACCCTCTACGTGGCGCTGCCCACCGCCAACGCCATCGCCGCCTTCGACACCGGCTCGCTGGTCGAGTCGGCCCGGTACGACACCGGCGCGGGCGAGTGCCCGTCGTCGCTGGCGCTGACCGGGCGGTACCTGTGGTTCGGCTACGGCTGTGGCCAGGGGGACGGCAACATCGGGCGGATCGACCTGGGACGCCAGCCGGCCCGGGTGGCCACGGGGGTGGCGGTCGGCCAGTACTTCTACGGCTCTCCGCTGCTCGCTGCCGCCAGCCAGAACCGCTCGGTGCTGCTGGTCGGGCAGCCGGGGTTGAGCCCCGCGTCGGTCTACGCGTACGAGATCGGTGCCGCGGGCGCACTGAGCGCACCGAGGACCAACGCCTTCAGCGCGGTCGGCAGCAACCTCCGTGACGTCGCCCTCGACCCGACCGGCACCACCCTCTACACGGCCGCCGGTTCACCGCCCCTGGTGCAGGCGTTCCCGTTCGCCGAGATCGCCACGCCCAGCGCGACGTACGCCACCGGCCCGTACCCGCGCGCCGTAGAGCTGTCGCGTACCGGCACCATGATCGCCGCCGGGGCCCACGCCTACTACGCCCCGGACGTCTTCATCTTCGCCCTGGACGGCACCGAACTGGCCCGCTACGAGCTGGGTGACGAACTCCCCGCCGGAGGGTTGGCCTGGTCGCCGAACGGCGCCCGGGTCTACGCGGTCAGCTGGGACTGGACCGGAGCCCGTCCGGCGATGCTGCACGTGCTGCCGGTCCCGGTCGGCTGACGGGATCGCCCTGGCGCGGGGCCGGGCCACCCGGCCCGGCTCCGCCCGGGAGCGCGGGTTCCGTTCCAGCCTGCGGGACGGGGGCACTAGCCTCACCAGAATGAGTCACGGCTTCGAGACGCTCGCCATCCACGCCGGTCAGGACCCCGAGGCCCGGACCGGCGCGGTGATCCCACCGATCTACCAGACCAGCACGTACGCCCAGGACGCCGTCGGCGCACCCCGTCTCGGCTACGAGTACAGCCGCTCGGGCAACCCGACCCGTGACGCGCTCCAGGAGTGCCTGGCGGCGTTGGAGGGTGGGCCGGTGGGGCTCGCCTTCGCCAGCGGCCTGGCGGCGGAGGACACCCTGCTGCGGGCCGTGTGCCAGCCGGGCGACCACGTGGTGATCCCGGACGACGCGTACGGCGGCACGTACCGGCTCTTCGCCCGGGTCGCCCAGCGCTGGGGCCTGGAGTTCAGCCCGGCCAAGGTCTCCGACCCGGATGCGGTCCGGGCAGCCGTGCAGCCCGGCCGCACGAAGATCGTCTGGGTGGAGACGCCGACCAACCCGCTGCTCGGCATCGCCGACATCGCCGCCCTGGCCGCCGTGGCACATGACGCGGGTGCCCTGCTGGTGGTGGACAACACCTTCGCCTCGCCGTACCTCCAGCAGCCGATCGCCTTCGGCGCGGACGTGGTGGTGCACTCCACCACCAAGTACGTCGGCGGGCACTCCGACGTGGTCGGTGGCGCCCTCGTCGTCGCCGACGCCGGGCTCGGCGAGGAGTTGCGCTACCACCAGAACGCGATGGGCGCTATCAACGGCCCGTTCGACGCCTGGCTCACCCTGCGGGGCATCAAGACCCTCGGGGTACGCATGGACCGGCACTGCGACAACGCCGAGCGGCTCGCCGCGTACCTCGACGGTCACGCCAAGGTCGCCCAGGTGCTCTATCCGGGGCTGCCCTCGCACCCCGGTCACGAGGTGGCTGCCAAGCAGATGCGCAGGTTCGGCGGCATGATCTCGTTCCGCGCCGCAGGTGGTGAGGACCACGCCGTGGACATCTGCAACAGGGCCAAGCTCTTCGTGCTCGCCGAGTCGCTGGGTGGTGTGGAATCCCTGATCGAGCACCCGGGTCGGATGACACACGCAAGTGCTGCCGGCTCGCCGCTTGAAGTTCCCGGCGATCTCGTGCGACTGTCTGTCGGCATCGAGACGGTCGACGACCTACTCGCCGATCTGGAGCAGGCGCTGGGCTGACCGCTGGGGGAGGATGGCCGTGCAGGACATCATGGCGACCTGGGTCGGAGCGACCGCCAAGCAGATCGCCCGGGGCGTACGCCGAGGTGACGTCTCGGCGACCCAGGTCGTCGCCGACCACCTCGAGTACATCTCCCGAGCCGACCGTGAGCTGGCCGCGTTCCGCGCCGTTCGCGGCGGTGAGGCGATCACCGAGGCGGAGAAGGTCGACGAGCAGGAGGACCTGGCCAACCTGCCGCTGGCCGGGGTTCCGGTGGCGGTAAAGGAGAACACCCCGGTCGCCGGCCTGCCCACCTGGAACGGGTCGGCCGCCGCCCGCACCGACGTGGCGGAGGCCGACCACGAGGTGGTGCGTCGGCTGCGCGGCGCCGGCGCGGTGATCCTCGGCGTGACCCGGATGCCGGAGCTGGGGCTGTGGGCACTGACCGACGACGACAGCGCGGTGACCCGAAACCCGTGGGACAGCACGCGTACCCCCGGTGGGTCCTCGGGTGGTGCCGCCGCCGCGGTCGCCGCCGGGCTGGTGCCGATCGCGCACGCCAACGATGGTCTCGGCTCGATCCGGATTCCCGCGGCCTGCTGCGGACTCGTCGGGCTCAAGCCCGGTCGGGGCGTGGTCCCCTGCCAGCTCGGAGCCGACGACTGGTTCGGCCTCACCGAGCACGGCATGTTGACCAGCACCGTCGCCGATGCGGCGGTCGGCTTCTCGGTGCTCGCTGGCCGGCGTCCCGAGAAGCTGGTCCCCCCGCAGCGGCTGCGGGTGGGTGTCTCGCTGCGCTCCCCGGTGCGCGGTGTCGCACCGGACGCGCCCAACCGTGACGCGGTCGCCGCCGCCGGTCGGCTCCTCGCCGCCGCCGGGCACGACACGGTGCCGGCCGATCCGGTCTACCCGACCGCGCTCGGTCTGCAGGGCATCGCCACCTGGTTCGCCGCAGCCGCAACCGACGTCAGGGCCTCCGGTCTGGACCGGCGTGGGCTGCAACGGCGTACCCGGCGGCACGTCGCGCTGGGCGAGTGGGCGCAGCGTCGCGGCTACGTGCGGGAGGCGGACCGAGCCGCCTGGCGGCAACGGTCTGTCGACTTCTTCACCGACCACTCGGTCGACCTGCTGCTCACCCCGGCGCTGGCCAGCGCGCCACCGGAGGCGGCCCGCTGGTCGGAGCGGTCCTGGCGGGCGAACATGACGGCCAACATCCGGTACGCCCCGTATGCCGCACCCTGGAACATCGCCGGCCTGCCGGCGGTCGTCGTGCCGGTCGGCCGCCGCCCGGACGGCCTGCCGGTCGCCGTGCAGCTGGTCGGTCCGCCCGGCTCGGAGCTGCTGCTGCTCGGTGTGGCCGGTCAGTTCGAGATGGCCGCCCCGTGGACGCGCCACGCCCCCGGCTACCCCCGGGTCGGCACGGAGTCGCCGGCCACCGCCTGACCGTCGACGGTGTGCGCTGTCGGCACTGCGGTGTCGCCGCCGAGGGCTCCGGAGTCGGGTGGCACGATCGGGGCATGACGGAACTGGTCGGTCTCGACGACGTGCGGGCCGCACGGGAGTTGCTCGCTGGCGTCACCCGCACCACCCCACTGGAGCCCTCCCGGCCGCTCAGCGCGGCGCTGGGCGGGCCGACGTGGCTCAAGTGCGAGAACGTGCAGCGCGCCGGCTCGTACAAGGTGCGGGGCGCGTACGTGCGGATCTCCCGGTTGTCGGCGGCGGAGCGGGAGCGCGGCGTGGTCGCGGCGAGCGCGGGCAACCACGCGCAGGGCGTGGCTCTCGCCGCCGGTCTGGTCGGCACGCACGCCACAGTCTTCATGCCGGTCAACGCGCCGCTGCCGAAGGTGGCCGCCACCAAGGGATACGGCGCGCAAATCGAGTTGGCCGGCAACACCGTCGACGAGTCGCTGGTCGCGGCGCACACGTACGCCGAGCGCACCGGCGCGGTGCTGATCCACCCGTTCGACCATCCCGATGTGATCGCCGGGCAGGGCACCGTGGCGCTGGAGATCCTCGAACAGTGCCCGGACGTGAAGACGATCATCACCGGGGTGGGTGGCGGCGGTCTGATCTCGGGCATGGCGGTGGCCGCGAAGGCGTTGCGCCCGGACGTCCGGATCATCGGCGTGCAGGCGGCCGGGGCGGCGGCGTTCCCGCCCTCACTGGTGGCCGGGGAACCGGTCCGGCTGCCCATCTTCTCCACCATCGCCGACGGCATCGCTGTCGGCCGGCCGGGCGAGATCACCTTCAACCACGTGCGCAAGCTGGTCGACGAGATCGTCACGGTCTCCGAGGAGGACATCTCCCGGGCCCTGCTGATGCTGCTGGAGCGGGGCAAGCAGGTGGTCGAGCCGGCCGGTGCGGTCGGTGTGGCAGCGCTGCTGGCCGGCGTGGTCGAGGTGGAGACACCGGTGGTAGCGGTGCTCTCCGGCGGCAACATCGATCCGCTGCTGATGTTGCGGGTGATCGAGCACGGGTTGGCCGCCGCGGGGCGCTACCTGCGGGTGACCGTGCGCTGTTCGGACCGGCCGGGGCAGCTCGCGTCGCTGCTCACCCAGATCGCCGAGCACCGGGCCAACGTGGTGGACGTGGAGCACCAGCGGGCCAACCCGCACCTCAGCCTCGGCGAGGTGGAGGTGGCGCTGTCGGTGGAGACCCGGGGCGTCGAGCACTCGGACACCCTGATCAGCGCCCTACGGGCCAGCGGCTACCAGGTGGTCTTCGCGGCCGAGGCGTGACACCGGTGGGTGCCACGCCTCGGATGCGCGGTGTTTCGACAGCGGGTGCCGGCGTCGGTCGAGCCGGCCGGCAGCGGGTGGCGCTACCGGCGACGGTCAGCCGGAGAACGGCTCGAAGCTGACCACTGTCACCTTGATGTCGGCGCCGCTCGGCGCCGTGTAGGTGCAGGTCTGCCCGGCGCGACCGCCCAGGATCGCCTTGCCCAGCGCGGACTCGGGGCTGTAGACGGTCAGGTCGGTGGTGGCCGCGATCTCCCGGGAACCGAGCAGGAAGGTCTCGGTGTCGTTGGTGTCGTCGTCGAAGTAGATCGTCACCACCATGCCGGGCGACACCGCGTCGGCGGTCGGGGCCTCGCCGACCTTCGCGGTGCGCAGCAGCTCCTGCAGGTAGCGGATGCGACCCTCGGCCTTGCCCTGCTCCTCGCGGGCGGCGTGGTAGCCGCCGTTCTCCCGCAGGTCGCCCTCCTCGCGCCGAGCGTTGATCTCGGCTGCGATCGCTGGACGGTTGGCGATGTGCTCGTCGAGCTCGGCCTGGAGGCGGTCGTACGCGTCCTGCGACAGCCAGGTGGCGGGCGCCTCGTTGCCAGTGGACACAGGCGTTCTCCTCAGTTGTGCGTGGCTGGCTGACAGGTGAACTACCAAGTTACCAGTGCGGTACGACACAGCGTGTCGGCCATCACCGCCGGTGTCCGGGTCCCACACCGGCGGTAGGCGCCCCGTAAGCCCCGCTTTTGATGCTGTTCGAGCAGCTCAGGACGGTGGTCGGCAGCGCAGGACCTCACCGATGAACGGCCGTGCGGTGGTCGCCAGGCGGTGCTGGGTCGTGACGTGCCGATCCCCGGGATCGGCGGTCACTGTGACCTGTTCGCGGCCGACCTCGGCACCGGCACGGTCCCGGGCGCGCAGCACGCAGACCGCCGATCCACCGGGCGGGACTGTCACCCGAAAGTCGACAAGCACCTGCTTGTCCGTGATGTCGGTGTACGTGATCACCTGGGCGTCGTAGACCGGGTCGCCGTACTGGCGGTAGAGCCGGACCGAGATCACTGTCAGCGTCGCGACGAGGGCCAACAGCGCCAGCGCGGCCAGCAGCGTACGGCGGCGCTTTCCGCCCGGTGCCCGACGGCGGCCGTAGCGACCGGCCGGGAATACCGGCGCGCCTGGTGAAATTGTGGCGTGCGTCTCGGTCACCGGCGGGTATCTCCTGGCGTTGTTGTCGGCGGCATCGGCAAGAATGACAGAGCCCCATCCTCCCACCCGGTCCAGCGGCAGGAATGGCAGGTCATGCCCGGCGCTGGTGGCCGGTGACAGGGTGCGGTGAGGAAAGATCCCGGCAGGTCAGCCGGTCGAGCCCGGTCGGGTCCACCGTCCGGCACAGACGAGGAGCGCCGAAGTTGGCAGAGCAACTGCGTCTCATGGCCGTGCACGCGCACCCGGACGACGAGTCGAGCAAGGGCGCGGCGACGACGGCGAAATATGTCGCTCAGGGGGTGGACGTCCTGGTCGTGACGTGCACCGGTGGCGAGCGCGGGAGCGTGCTCAACCCCAAGCTCGACCGACCCGACGTGTGGGCCAACATCGGCGAGATCCGGCGTGCCGAGATGGACGCCGCGCGGGCGATCCTCGGCGTCGACCAGGCATGGCTGGGCTTCGTCGACTCGGGTCTACCCGAGGGTGATCCGCTGCCGCCGCTGCCCGAGGGCTGTTTCGCCCTCCAGGACGTCGAGGTTGCTGCGGGCCCGCTGGTGCGGCTGATGCGCGAGTTCCGCCCGCACGTGGTGACCACGTACGACGAGGAGGGTGGCTACCCGCACCCGGACCACATCATGTGCCACAAGGTGAGCGTGGCCGCGTTCGAGGCCGCTGGCGACCCGGAGCGCTACCCGGAGCTGGGCGCGCCCTGGCAGCCGCTGAAGCTCTACTACGACATCGGTTTCTCCAAGGGCAAGATCATGGCCCTGCACGAGGGCATGCTGTCCGCCGGCCTGGAGTCGCCCTACGAGGAGTGGCTCAAGCGGTGGGAGGACCGCCCCGACAAGGGCCCGCGGATCACCACCCGCGTCGAGTGCGCCGAATACTTCCCGGTCCGCGATGACGCGCTGCGCGCCCACGCCACCCAGGTCGACCCCGACGGCTTCTGGTTCCACGTGCCGATGGAGCTCCAGAAGCGCGCCTGGCCGACCGAGGATTACGAGCTGGCCCGCTCGATGGTCGACAGCCCGCTGCCCGAGTCCGATCTCTTCGCCGGGGTGCGGGAGACGGCGCACGCGCGCTGATTCCCGGCGGGGCTACCCTGGTTACCAACCGCACATCGGAGGAACGCCATGCTGACCGCTGCCCAGGTGCTCGCGGAGAACAACTTCGGGGACACCCGCACGGGTGGTCTGGCCGGGCCGATGGGCCTCTTCCTCATCCTGCTGCTGGCCACCGCGACCATCCTGCTGATCCGCAACATGAACGCCCGGCTGCGCCGCCTGCCGGACCGTTTCCCCCAGCAGTCCGGTCCGACCGACCCGACCAGGGCCGATGCGGCAGTCGTCGATCCGACAGACGGGACCGGGGGGCGTGATTCATCCACGCCCGCTCCCAACGGGCACCAGCAGCACCTGAACGGGTAGTCCGCACGTGAATCACGCCGAACCGGGTGGTCGCCCCCTGTTGCGGCCACCCGGTTTGGCTTAGCCTTCCGCCGGGGGGACCAAAAGTCCCCGAGCCGTGTGCGGGAGGGGGCGCCGATGACCAGCACAGCACCGGCCGCCCACCGCGACGTCGGTCGGTCGGCTGACGGGGGAGGTCGATGACCTCCGATCCGGCCGACGACCCGTTCGATCGGCTCGGGGTGCGTGGCACACCGGGCCGGCTGCTCGTGCTCACCGCCGCCGTCACGCTGACCGCCCTGGCCGCCGCCGCTGTCGGGTTGACCCTCCCGGTCCGGCTGCCGGCCGACGACCCCCTCGGCGGTCCGGCCCGCTTCGGCATCGCCGTCGCCGTCCTGGCCCTCGCCCAGTTCGCCCGGCTGCGGTTCCGCTCGGCCGCGGGCATGGTCAGCATCACCTGGGGCGAGGCGGCCCTGATCGTCTGCCTCTACCTGACTCCCGCCGGCTGGCTCCCGTCCGCCACGCTGCTCGGCACCGGCCTGGCCTGGACGTTGCTGTCACTGCACAACGACCGCCGCCCGGCCCTGGAGATCGTCCGGATCGCCGCGTCGCTGGCCGCCGCCTCGGCACTGGCCGTCTCCGTGACCACCGCGCTCGGGCGGCCGCTGCTCTCGCCGCCAACCCCGATCCTGGCGCTGGCCGTGATCGCCGGCTCGGTGACGTATCTCCTGGTGACCGCCTGGCTGGGCGGCGTGACGCTGGGCCTGCGGCACGGGCTGCCGATCGGGCCGCCGCTGCTCGCCGCGCTGCGCGGCAAGCTGCTGATGTTCGTCGGCAACGTTGCGGTCGGCCTCGTGGTGGTCGCCCTGCTGGAACTCGACCCGCGCTGGTTGCTGTTGCTGCCGCCGCTGCTGTGGCTGTTGCAGCAGACCTACCGTTACCGGTTGCGCTCCGATCAGGAGCGCCGCACCTGGCGTGCCTTCGCCGAGGCCACCGCGGCCCTCAACCAGCTCGACGAGCGGGGCGTGGCCAGTGCGGCGGTCACCGGGGCGCTGACGCTGTTCAACGCCGAGCTGGTGGACGTCGACGTGGCCCGGGCCGACGGCCGGTGGCACCTCTACCGAGGCGACGCCGGCGGTCAGCTGGTCGACCGGGAGACCGGCCCGCCAGATCAGTCGGGGCCGGACGAGCACGAGCTGAGCCGGGCGCTGTCGGTCGGTGCCACGCCGGTCGGTCGGCTGCGGGTGCGGTTCCCCCGCTCGGCCCCGCCCACGGCCCGGGAACGTGACGCGGTGGCCGCGTTCGGCGATGCCCTCGCCGCCGCGCTGCACGACGCCGCGACCCACCACGAGCTGCGGCTGGTGACCGCCCGTTCGTCGTACGAGGCGGTGCACGACCCACTCACCGGGCTCGCCAACCGGGCGGCGATGTTGAGCAAGGGCGACCAGTCGCTGCGACAGCTCAGCCACGACCACCCGGTGGCGCTGCTGCTGCTGGACATCAACCAGTTCAAGGAAGTCAACGACACCCTCGGCCACGCGGCGGGTGACCAGTTGCTGCGACTGACCGCGAACCGACTCAACTCGCTGGTCCGCGCCGGTGACCTGCTCGGTCGACTCGGTGGCGACGAGTTCGCCCTCCTGCTCACGGCGGTGCCGGTGCTCGGCGACCGGGCCGCCCCGATGGCCCACGCGTTGCGTCAGGCCCGTGAGATCGCCGAACGGCTGGCCGCACCGACCGAGGTGGCCGGCGTACGGATGTCCATCGAGGTCTCGGTCGGGGTGGTGGTGGCCGCCGCGGGCACCGCGGACCTGACCGAGCTGCTGCGTCGGGCCGACATCGCGATGTACCAGGCCAAGGAGGGTGGTGGCAACGTCGCCGCGTACGACGGCTCACGCGACGCGGCCAGCACCGACCAGCTCGCCCTGCTGGCCGAGCTGCGTGAGGCGTTGAAGGTCGACGACCAGCTGGTACTGGCGTTGCAGCCGGCGGTCGACCTGGCCACGGGTGCTCCCACTGGCGTGGAGGCGCTGATCCGTTGGCAGCACCCCCGGCGTGGGTGGCTGAACCCGGCCGACTTCATCAGGCCGGTGGAAAACAGCGAGCAGCTCGGCACCTTCACCCGCTACGTGCTGAACAAGGCGCTCAGCGTGGCCGCCAGTTGGGCCCGGGAGGGGTTGGACGTTCCGATCTCGGTCAACCTCTCGGCGCGCAGCCTGCTCGACCCCCGGTTACCGGCGGAGATCGCCGAGGCGTTGCGCCGCCACCAGGTGCCGCCGCACCGGCTCGTTCTGGAGATCACCGAGACGGTGGTGATGAGCGAGCTGGAGGTCATCGACGAGGTGCTGGCGACGCTCCGGTCGATGGGCGTGCAACTCGCCGTCGACGACTTCGGCACCGGCTTCTCGTCGCTGACCTTCCTCACCCGGATCGCTGTGGACGAGTTGAAGGTGGACCGTTCCTTCGTCATCCGGATGGCCGACTCGCCGGAGGCCGCCGCGATCGTCCGGACGACAGTCGGCCTCGCTCACGAGTTGGGGCTGCGGGTGGTCGCCGAAGGGGTGGAGACCGCCGAGCAGCGAATGGCCCTGGCCGAGTTGGGCTGCACCTCCGCGCAGGGCTACCACTTCTTCAAGCCCATGCCGGCGGACAAGATCGGCGCGGTGCTGGGGTCGCTGCGCGACTCGGCGGAGTCGAACGTGTTCCGGCTCCGCGCCGACGGCGCATCCTGACCGTCCGGGTGGAGCCCGCGCGGTCCGCGCCCGGGCTGGCTATGGTCGTCAGGTGAACCGACTCGTCGACGCCACCAGCCCGTACCTGCTCCAGCACAAGGACAATCCGGTCGACTGGTGGCCCTGGTCCGCCGAGGCGTTCACCGAGGCGGCGCGGCGGGACGTACCGGTGCTCATCTCGGTGGGTTACGCGGCCTGCCACTGGTGCCACGTCATGGCGCACGAGTCGTTCGAGAACGAGCAGGTCGGCGCCCTGCTGAATGACAACTTCGTGTCGATCAAGGTGGATCGTGAGGAGCGCCCGGACGTGGACGCGGTCTACATGACCGCCACCCAGGCGATGACCGGCCAGGGCGGTTGGCCGATGACGGTCTTCGCCACCCCGGACGGCACCCCGTTCTTCTGCGGCACCTACTTCCCGCGTCCCAACTTCGTCCAGTTGCTCCAGTCGGTCGCCACCGCCTGGCGCGAGCAGCGCGAGGCGGTGCTGGGCCAGGGCGCAGCCGTGGTCGAGGCGATCGGCGGCGCGCAGGCCGTGGGCGGCCCCACCGCGCCGCTGGACGCCCCGCTGCTCGACGCGGCGGCCGCAAAGCTGGCCAGCGAGTACGACGCCACCAACGGCGGATTCGGTGGCGCCCCGAAGTTTCCGCCGCACATGAACCTGCTCTTCCTGCTGCGCCACCACCAGCGCACCGGCGACCCGGGCAGCCTGGAGATCACCCGGCACACCGCCGAGGCGATGGCCCGGGGCGGCATCTACGACCAGCTGGCGGGCGGCTTCGCCCGCTATTCGGTGGACGCGCACTGGACGGTGCCGCACTTCGAGAAGATGCTCTACGACAACGCGCTGCTGCTGCGGGTCTACACCCAGCTGTGGCGACTCACCGGTGACCCGCTGGCCCGCCGGGTGGCCCGGGACACCGCCCGCTTCCTCGCCGACGAGCTGCACCGGCCGGGGCAGGGGTTCGCGTCCGCGCTGGACGCCGACACCGAGGGCGTCGAAGGGCTCACCTACGCCTGGACGCCCGCCCAACTCGTGGAGGCGTTGGGCGAGGAGGACGGCCGGTTCGCCGCCGACCTGTTCACCGTCACGGAAGAAGGCACCTTTGAACACGGCATGAGCGTGCTCAAGCTCGCCCGGGACGTGGACGATGCCGCGCCCGAGGTACGCGCCCGCTGGCAGCAGGTGGTCGGGCGACTGCTCGCCGCCCGGGACACCCGCCCCCAGCCGGCCCTCGACGACAAGGTGGTGGCCGCCTGGAACGGTCTGGCGATCACCGCCATTGCCGAGTTCCAGCAGGTCGCCGCCGTGTACGCGTCCCCGAAGGACGAGGACGCCAACCTGATGGACGGTGTCACCATCGTCGCCGACGGGGCGATGCGCCAGGCCGCCGAGCACCTGGCAAGCGTGCACCTGGTGGACGGCCGGCTGCGCCGGGTCTCCCGGGACGGCAAGGTCGGCGAGCCCGCCGGTGTCCTGGAGGACTACGGCTGCGTCGCCGAGGCCTTCTGCGCGATGCACCAGCTCACCGGCGAGGGCCGCTGGCTCACACTGGCCGGCGAGTTGCTGGACACCGCCCTGGCGCACTTCCCCGCGCCCGGTGGCGCCTTCTACGACACCGCCGACGACGCGGAGCGGCTGGTCGCCCGGCCGGCCGACCCGACCGACAACGCCACCCCGTCCGGCCGGTCGGCGTTGATCGCCGGGCTGGTGGCGTACTCGGCGCTGACCGGGGAGACGCGCTACCGGGAGGCCGCCGAAGCGGCCCTCGGCACCGTCGCGCCGATCGTCGGCAAGCACCCCCGGTTCACCGGGTACGCGGCCACTGTCGGGGAGGCGTTGCTCTCCGGGCCGTACGAGATCGCCGTGGTCACCGACGACCCTGCCGGCGACCCCCTGGTGGCTGCCGCTCGCCGGCACGCCCCGCCCGGAGCGGTGGTCGTCGCCGGGCGTCCGGACCAGCCGGGTGTGCCGCTGCTCGCCGACCGTCCGCTGGTCGAGGGACGCTCCGCCGCGTACGTCTGCCGGGGTTTCGTCTGCCAGCGGCCGGTCACCTCGGTCGAGGAGCTGGTAGCCGAGCTGGGCTGAGCGCACCGCCACGCCCGGTAGTCGCCCGCGCGGCCCGCCGGGTGGTCCCGCCAGCGCTTCGGAGGCGGGTCGCCGGCCCTCCCGGTGAGCCCGTCGGCGGCCCGGATAGGCTGGCCGCGCTATGGATTCCCGTACCGGTCTGCCAGTTGTCGGCATGGTGGGTGGCGGCCAGTTGGCCCGGATGACCCACCAGGCCGCGATCGCCCTCGGCCAGTCACTGCGTGTGCTCGCGACCGCCCCCGACGACGGCGCGGCACTGGTCGCCGCCGACGTCCAGTACGGCGACCACACCGACCTTGCCGCGCTGCGCACCTTCGCCAAGGGCTGCGACGTCGTCACCTTCGACCACGAGCACGTGCCCTCCGAGCACATCCGCACGCTGGCGGCGGAAGGGGTGCCCCTCTACCCGCCGGCGGACGCGTTGCTGCACGCCCAGGACAAGCAGGTCATGCGGGAACGCCTGACCGAGCTGGGTGCGCCCAACCCGGCCTGGCGTCCGGTCGGGGAGCCCGCTGATCTCGTCGGCTTCGGCGAGCAGGTCGGCTGGCCGGTGGTGCTCAAGGCGGCCCGGGGTGGGTACGACGGCCGGGGCGTCTGGATGGTCGACGACGCCGCCCAGGCCACCGAGTTGGCGACCACGCTGCTCGCTGGTGGCACCCGGCTGATCGTCGAGGAGCGGGTGCCGCTGCGGCGGGAGTTGGCAGTGCAGGTGGCCCGTTCGCCGTTCGGTCAGGTGGCCGCGTACCCGGTGGTCGAGACCGTGCAGCGCGACGGCATCAACGTGGAGGTGCTGGCCCCGGCGCCCGGCCTGGACGAGGAGCTGGCGGTCGCCGCTCAGCAGCTCGCCATCGACCTGGCCACAGCGCTCGGTGTGATCGGCCTGCTGGCCGTGGAGTTGTTCGAGGTGCGCGACGACGCCGGTCGGCCCGCGATCGTGGTCAACGAGCTGGCGATGCGTCCGCACAACTCCGGGCACTGGACCATCGAGGGTGCCCGGACCTCACAGTTCGAGCAGCACCTGCGGGCCGTGCTGGACTACCCGATGGGTGACACAGCGCTGACCGCCCCGGTGGTGGTGTCGGCGAACGTGCTCGGCGGTGAGCCGGGCGGGATGTCGATCGACGAGCGGTTGCACCACCTCTTCGCCGCCGAGCCGGGTGCCAAGGTGCACCTGTACGGCAAGCAGGTGCGACCTGGCCGCAAGATCGGCCACGTCACGGTGCTCGGTGACGACCTGGACGACCTGCGCGCGCGGGCCGCGCGGGCCGTGCGGTGGCTGCGCGAGGGCCACGAGTGAGTAAGGGTTTCGGGAACGAGGAGAGGGCCGCAGTGAGCACGGTTGGCTTGATCATGGGCAGCGACTCGGACTGGCCGACCATGCGGGCTGCGGCCGAGGTGTTGGACGACTTCGGCGTGGCGTACGAGGTGCGCGTGATCTCGGCGCACCGGACTCCGGTCGCGATGATCGAGTACGGGCGCGACGCCGCCGACCGGGGCCTCAAGGTGATCATCGCGGGGGCGGGGGGTGCCGCCGCACTGCCCGGCATGGTCGCCTCGGTGACGCCGCTGCCGGTGATCGGTGTGCCGGTGCCGCTGAAGCACCTCGACGGCATGGACTCGCTGTTGTCCATCGTGCAGATGCCGGCCGGGATCCCGGTCGCCACCGTGTCGATCGGCAACGCCCGCAACGCCGGCCTGCTCGCCGTACGGATCCTCGGTGCCGCCGACGAGGGCCTGCGCGGCAAGATGGCGACCTACCAGCAGGATCTGGAAAAGCTTGTAGCAACAAAGGAAGCCGCTCTCCAAGCCACCCTGCACTAATCCCCCGCACCCCACCCCCGCCCCCGCGATCTTGCACTTTCGGTCGGTGCTTCGCGGCTTTTACCCCTTATGCCGCGACAGAAAGTGCAAGATCGCGCGAGACGGAGGCGGGTGACGCGAACCCGTCCCCACTCGTCCTCGCCGCCGGGACCCTGCGTCTTATCGCATGCCGCGTAGGGCGGTCTGTAGGCGTTCCTGGGCGCGGCGGCGGCGCTCGTTGCTCGCGCCGAGCACCAGCAGCAGGATGCCCACCGGGATCAGCGCCAGCCACGGGCCCAGGCTGAACAGGGCGTGGATCGCCGTGATCGCGGTGACCGACGCGCCGACGATCACCGGGGCCTGCTGCCGACTGGACGAGCCGAAGATCAGCACCGCGACCGCGCCGAGCAGCAGCAGCATCTGCCGCACCGTGCTGGACTCGGTGGCCAGCACGATCGCCAGCGTCGGCACGAAGGCCGCGATCAGCGCCGGCCCGTACGCCACCCAACTGCTCATGTCGGGCCGGTGGCGCAGCTCCAGGACTCCGACGAGGAGGGCCAGCACGGCGAACGGCAGCGTGTACGCCTCGGGCAACGCCACGTCGGCGACTCGCATCAGGATCCACCACGCGGTGATCTCACAGACCACCACCGCCCAGAACAGGATCCGGCGTTCGACCGGCCGGCGACCGGGTCGGGTCGCCGCCACGCCGAGGACAGCGCCCCAGGCGGCCAGCAGGGCGGCGATGTGACGGGGCGAGTCGAAGGCGAGGGCCAACGCGATCAGCGCGGCAGCGTACCCGGTCCACTCCACGGTGGAGGCCTCCCGCTGCGCCTCCGGGCGGCGCAACCGGGGCAGGGTCGCGGCTAGCACCTGGAGGACCGCACCGACGGCGAGCACCCCGAACGCGGACCACACCGCCGCCAGCCCGGCGACCAGGCCGGCGGTGAGCACGAAGAGCTGCGCCATGAGTGAGGCGAAGAGCCAGCCGAGGATGCGCGCCCGCTGAGTGGTGCCGAACAGCGCCGCCACCGCGCCCACCCCGACCGCGCTGCCGAGGGTGAACAGGGTCATCTGCCGGTCGGCCAGGCTGCCGGCGAGCCCGGCGCTGCCACCGGCCAGACCGATGGCGAACACCAGCACCCGGGCCAGCCGCAGCGAGCGGGCCCGCTCGACCAGCGCCGGCGGTGGGGTCAGTGCGAGACCGAGCATCGCGATGGTGAAGACGGAGAGCGCGGCGACGGTGCTGGCGGGCCAGCCCTGGCCCAGCGCGATGGGCGCGATCAGCAACGTGACGGCAGCCCCGGGCAGCACCACCGGCACGGCCCGGGACCGCCGTCCACCGCTGAAACCGGTGGCGGCCAGCGCGGCGGTCGCGGTGAGCAGCAACGCCGTCAGCACATGGGTCGGGTTGACCACGTCCGACGGTGGGGTGAGCAGCTCCGGCGGCGGACCCTGCCAGATCCGGGTGAGTGTGCGGTGCGGCTCGACCAGGGCGGTGACCAGCGCGGGTGCGATCGAGGCGAGCGCCAGGGCGGTCGGCAGCGCTGCCGCTGCCAACGCACCCGCGGCCGGGTTGACCCGCCACCGTCGTCGCTCCGGGTCGTCCGGCAGCCGCCGTAGAGCGCCGTCGAGTCGTACCGACCAGCGCCGGACCGGCTGGGCCGCGCCGGTGGGCGGCACCGTGGCCGCGCGGATCAACTCGGCCAGTACGCCGAGCAGGGCGGCGGCGGCCGCGTAGACCCCGGCGGCGAGGCCGGTGGGGATGGCGGCGAGGGCGCTGATGGTGGCCCCACCGACCACCGCGACGCTGACCCAGGGCAGATATTGCGGCACCAGCCGGCGGACGGCGGCCACGGCGGCCAGGCCGAGGCTGGTCGCGGCCAGCGCGGCGGTCAGCACCACCTGCGCCGAATGATCGAACTCGGCGGACAGTGCCGCCACCGCACCGGGGAGGGCCAGCAGGGCGGCACCGATTGCCGCGCCGCCGATCTGCGCCAGGTGCGGCGGCATGCCCTCGGATTCGATGTCGACGACCTGTGGACCAGCGAGGACGCGGGCCAGCGTGGCCACCACCACGCCGATCAGCGCGATGCTGCCCAGCGCCAGGGCCGTGGTCCACGGGCGGACCAGTCCGGCTCCGGCGGCGTGCAGCGCGACGACCCCGGCCACTGTGGCCCGGGACAGCCCGGCGCGCGCCTCCTCCGTGGCCACCGCTGCCATGCCGAACACGGTGGCGACCATTCCGCCGACCAGGACCGGTGACCACCAGGCCAGATCGAATGCGGCCGGCGCGCCGATCGTGGCGAGCACCACCGCCACGCCGGACACGTCCCAGCGCCACGGCGGCGGGAGCAGGATGCCGGCGGCGAGGGCCAGCAGCGCCAGCGCCACAGGCGCCTGCCAGGTGGCACCGCCGACGGGGGCGGCCGGCCAGTCGCTCAGGTCGCCCCTCCAGATCGGGCCGGGGGTGGCCAGCACGCCGACCCCACCGCGCACCGCCGACCAGCCGGCGAGGACGCCGATCAGGACACCGCCGACTGTGAGGCCGAGGATCGGCCCGCGTCGCCACTCCTCCGGCATGCTGCGGGCACCCACGGCGACCACCAGGAGCAGGGCGGCGGCCACCGCCAACTGCCCGCCCGGGGCGAGCACCGCCCCGATCCGTACCAGCGTGGCGATCAGGGCGGTGGTGACCGCCGCGGCGGCCAGGTCCGAGCCGTCGAGGGTGAGGTCGGCTCGACGGCCGGCGTCGATGGAGGGGGCCAGGAAGAGCAGCACCGCCGCGACCAGCAGAAGCGCACCCACCCAGGCGTCGGCGACTGTCGCGCCGGGCGCCCCGAACGCGGCGGCGGTGACCATCAGCGCGCCCAGTCCGGTGCCGACCGACAGCGGCGCGGGGATGTGGCGCTGGGAGACCTGCACGACGGCTGCGTAGCCCAGGGTCACGCAGACCGCCAGGAAGCTGGCCGCCAGGATCGGGACTGTCACCTCGCGCAGGCTCGCCGGGGTGGGGGTCGGGTCGCTCGGCATGGTCGCGGCCACGAACGCCGCCACCGCCCCGGGCAGCGCGAACGCGGCGCCACCGGCGGCCCAGGCGGTGACCGTGTCCGAGGCGGCCGAGGCGATCCGAATCCGGGGCGCCAGCGTGACCAGCGTGCCGGCCACGAACACTGTGATCAGGACCGCGGCGGTGAGTGTGGGGCTGGCCAGGCTGGCACCCGCGCCGAACAGGCCGACCACTGCCGCCCCGATGGCGTGCGCCACAGCGGCCCGGTCGGTGCGGGCGGACAGCCCGATGACACCGATGCCGATCGCGGCGATCACCATGGGCCAGGGTGCTGTCGCCCAGCCGAGACCGAACGAGGCCGGGACGGCGAGCGCGGTCAGCGCCGCGCCGGCGACAGCGAACTCCCGGCGGATCTCGGTGGGCAGGGCCAGCACCGCCGCGATGGTGAGCAGGAACGCGGCGCCAGCGAGCTGCCAGGTGGTCGGCCCGACGGCGGCGGCCAACTCACCCGGGTACCGGCTGAGGTCGGGGTTCCAGGCGGGCAGTGCGGCCCGGACCGGTGCCACCCCGGCGCGTAGCGCGCCGCCGGCGACCACCAGCCCACTGACGGTCAGCGCCACCGCGGAGGCGAGCTGCGGGCCCCGTCGAGCCGCCTCCGGGACCGCGCGCACCGCCAGCCCGGTCACAGTGATGACCGCCGCGATCAGCAGCAGCGCCCGGCCGGGGAGTGCCACCGAGGCGATTCGGCTGAGCGAGCCGATCACCGCCAGGGTGACGATGCCGGCTGCGACGTCCGGCAGCGGCGGGCGACGCAGCACCAGCGCGCCGGCCAGCCCGATCACGGCGGCCAGCAGCAGCACCACCCCGGCGCCGGTCGCGGTCGGCACTGTCTGTGCCCGCAGCAGGGCGGTGACCGCGTACGCCAGCGAGACGGCGACCGCCACGGCGTGCAGCGACCAGGTCAGCTCACGCAGGCCGGGTACCGGTCGGGTCGGCTGGGGGTCGGCGGTGCCGCCGCTGGCGTCGATCAGCTCCGCGGCCTCCTCCGGGTCGCCCTCCGGCCGGCTCTCGGCGTCGCGTTGGCGGGGCGCGGACGGGGTGCCCGGCGTTGGCAGGTCCTGCCGCACGGGGCGTTCGACTGTCACGCCGGAGCGGGCCAGGCCGAGGTTGACGAGGGCGACCACTGCCAGCACCAGGGCCCAGCCGCCCGGCCCGGTGATCTGGTCGTACGCCAGCAGAGGCAGCACCGGCTGGGCGGCGAGCACTGTGGCGAAGCGGGGCGCGCGCAGACCGGTCCAACCGGCGTACCCGAAGGCGACGGCGGCGGTGACCGCGAAGATCACCCCGGCGAAGACAGTGCCGGAGCCGCCGCCGGCGCCGATCCGGTCCACCGCCCAGAGGGCGTTGCCGGCGAGCGGCACCAGCAGCAGGCCGACAGCGGCGATGGTCTCGGCGGTCGAGGTGAGCCCGCGCCGGGCCAGTGCCGGTGGGGCGAGCAGCATCAGCACGGTGGCCAGGAGCAGGATGCCGAGCCGGGCCAGCGCGTCCATCGAGCTGGTTGCCACCGCGGCGAAGACCACAGCGGCCACGCCGAGCAGCAGCGCGCCCAGCCCGAGCGGGATGTTCTGCACCTCGCGCGAGGACGCCTCCGGCGGGTGCTCCGGGTCGTCCACGTCCAGCCAGGCGGCCCGGGGCGGGGGCGGCGGCGGATCCTCCGGGGCGGGCGGAGTGCCCTGGCGGGGCACCCGGGGCGGCGTTCCCATGGTGGCCGTCGGTGGCCGGCGGCTTGGGCGGCGGCGCAGCACCCGGCGCGGCCGGGTCGCCTGCTTGATCCGCTCCTCGCCGGCGTGGGCGAGGATGTCCCGCTGGAAGAGCGCGGCCTGCATCTTGGCGGCGATCTGCCGCTGCTCGCGGGCGATGGCCGCGTCGCGCGCCTTCATCTCCGCGATCGAACGCTCAATGTCGGCCAGGTGCTCTACCCACTGTGGTTGATCTGCCCCACAGTGCGGGCATCGGACGGCCGGCTTGATCTCCCGGCCGCACGAGGAGCATTGAAAGGTCGCCACGACACCCCTCCACCCGCACTGTGGACATCCACTGTCGCAGCATGCCCAAAGCTGGCGCGGATTTCGACTCTTGTCGGCGGGTCCGGGGCAAACAACGACACCGGCCGGTCACCGAGATGCGCGATGGCCGGCCGGTGGTGCGTCGGTGGGGTCAGGGGCGACCCATGCCCCGGTACTCCCAGCCCGCCTGTGCCCACAGTGCCGGGTCGAGGCAGTTACGGCCGTCGACGACCTTGCGACCCTTGACCAACTCGCCGAGGGCGACCGGATCAGCGTTGCGGAAGTCGGCCCACTCGGTGAGGACGCAGACCAGGTCGGCCCCGTCGACCGCCTCGTTGATGCTGCTCTCGTAGGTCAACTCGGGGACCGCGCGGCGGGCGTTCTCGGTGCCCTGCGGGTCGTACACGTGCACGTCGGCGCCGGCCTTGTGCAGCAGCGCGGCGACGGCGAGCGCCGGGGCGTCGCGGACGTCGTCGGTGTTGGGCTTGAAGGTGGCGCCGAGCACGGCGATCCGGGTGCCGGAGAAGTCCGGGCCGGCCGGGCCGGAGCGGCGGCCGAGCAGGTCCGCGGCGAGCTGAAGCACCCGGGTACGACGGCGCAGGTTGATCAGGTCGACCTCGTGCAGGAAGCGCAGCGCCTCACCGGCGCCCAGCTCCTGGGCGCGGGCCTGGAAGGCCCGGATGTCCTTGGGCAGGCAGGCGCCTCCGAAGCCGAGGCCGGCCTGGAGGAACCGGTTGCCGATCCGCGGGTCGTAGCCGATCGCGCGGGCGAGCTGGGTGACGTCGCCACCGGAGGCCTCGCAGACCTCGGCCATCGCGTTGATGAAGGAGATCTTGGTGGCCAGGAAGGCGTTCGCGGCGACCTTGACCAGCTCGGCGGTGGAGAAGTCGGTGACCACCAGGGGCACCTCGCGGTCCTCCGTGGCGGCCAGGTCGAACACGCCCTTGTGCGCGGCGTAGAGCATGCCGTTGGCCCACTCGCTCTTGACGCCGACGACGATCCGGTTGGGCCGCAGGACGTCGTCGACGGCGAAGCCCTCCTGGAGGAACTCGGGGCTCCACGCCACCTCGACGTCCAGGTCGTTCGGGGTGTGCTTGCCGACGAGCTGCTCGACCCACTCGGCGGTGCCGACCGGCACGGTGGACTTGCCGACGATCAACGCCTTGCGGGTCAGGTGCTGCGCGAGGCTGGTGACCGACGCCTCGACGTACGACAGGTCGGCGCCCATGCCGTCGGCCCGCTGCGGGGTGCCGACGCAGATGAAGTGCACGTCACCGAACTCGGCGGTCTCGGCGATGTCGGTGCTGAACCGGAGGCGGCCGGCGGCGAGATTGCGCCGGAGCAGCTCGTCCAGGCCGGGCTCGTGGATCGGCACCTGACCAGCGTTCAGCATTGCGATCTTGTCGGCGTCGACGTCGAACCCGAGAACCTCGTAGCCCAGTTCGGCGTAGCAGATGGCGTACGTCGCACCGAGGTAACCAGTCCCTAGGAACGTCACCCGCGGCCGGGGTGCGCCCGAGGGCGGGGTCACCGCGGCGATGGCGGGGGTCGGCTGGATGGTGGGGTAGGGGATCGTCACGCCTGTCTTCTCCGCTCGCGCTGGCGTCGCGTCGTCGCGTCGCATTCTGCTGCGGCGCCTGGGCGGGGCACCGGAGGGTGGCTCACTGTCTCAATCTCCATCATCGCTGAGCGCGTCAGGTGCACCGTCCTGCCCATACCTACGCGCCGGTAACATCACCTGAACTGCAGTCGCTAGTCTTCAGTCTGCGCGGTCGGCGGTCAGGAGTCGTCACAGACTGCGCATGATAGTGGTGAAGGGGAGGGCCGAGATGGCCGCAGGTGAGTCGTTCGACGTCTACCGGTTGCCCGAGGAGCACCAGGCGATCCGGGAAGCCGTGCGAGAGGTCTGCGCCGCGAAGGTGGCTCCGCACGCCGCGGAGGCCGACGAGACCGGGGAGTTCCCCAAGGCGTCCTACGACGCGCTGCGAGCGGCCGACTTCCACGCACCGCACATCCCCGAGGAGTACGGCGGCGCGGGCGCGGACGCGCTGGCCACCGCCATCGTGATCGAGGAGGTGGCACGCGCCTGCGCGTCCTCCTCGCTGATCCCGGCGGTGAACAAACTCGGCACCATGCCGCTGTTGTTGTCCGGTTCCGCCGATCTCAAGACTCGTTACCTGACGCCGGTCGCGGCCGGTGACGCGATGTTCTCGTACTGCCTCTCCGAGCCGGAGGCGGGCAGCGACGCGGCGTCCATGACCACCAGGGCGGTACGTGACGGGGATCACTGGGTGCTCACCGGTGTGAAGCGCTGGATCACCAACGCCGGGGTGTCCGAGTTCTACACCGTCTTCGCCGTCACCGACCCGTCCGCCCGGTCCCGGGGCATCTCGGCGTTCGTGGTCGAGAAGTCCGATGCGGGGGTGAGCTTCGGCGCGCCCGAGAAGAAGCTCGGCATCAAGGGCTCGCCCACCCGCGAGGTCTACCTCGACAACGTGCGGATCCCGGCCGACCGGATGATCGGCGCGGAGGGCACCGGCTTCGCGACAGCGATGAAGACCCTGGACCACACCCGGGTCACCATCGCCGCGCAGGCCGTCGGGATCGCGCAGGGCGCGCTCGACTACGCGAAGGGGTACGTGGCCGAGCGCCGGCAGTTCGGCAAGGCCGTCGCCGAGTTCCAGGGGATCCAGTTCATGCTGGCCGACATGGGCATGAAGCTCGAGGCGGCCCGGCAGCTCACGTACGCGGCCGCCGGCAAGTCGGAGCGGGGCGACGCGGATCTCACCTACTTCGGGGCGGCGGCGAAGTGCTTCGCCTCCGACGCGGCCATGGAGATCACCACCGACGCGGTGCAGTTGCTCGGTGGCTACGGCTACACGCGGGACTACCCGGTCGAGCGGATGATGCGGGACGCCAAGATCACTCAGATCTACGAGGGCACCAACCAGGTGCAGCGGATCGTCATGGCGCGGCAGTTGCTGGCCGACGTCTAGGGCGCGTTCCGGTGCTCCGGGATCCCGGAGCACCGGAACGTCAGTCACCGGTCGGGGGCCGTCTCGCTCAGCGGCCGCACGGGGCAACCCCGCAGGGCGTACGCGAGCAGACCGGTCACCGCCAGGACGGCGGCGCAGGTGGTGGCGGCGGTTGTCCCGGCGGGTTGGATCAGCCAGCCGGCGACCTGCATCCTCAGATCCGGGCTGGGCCCCATCATCGGCAGCACCGCGATGAGGGTCCAGATCAGCGGAGCGATCCAGGCCAGGGCGGCGCCCAGCAGTGTGGCGCCGAGCGCGGTGAGCCCGAGTAGCCCCGCGGTGTTGCGCAGCACCAGGGCGAACGGTTCGTAGCGCGTGTCGGTGATCATGCTGAGCGACAGCAGCGCGGCGATCACGGCGGCGGCGAGCAGCAGGTGTCCGGCGCGGCGTACCGGCCAGTTGACCGCCATGGTGTGGTCGAGGGAGTTGTCGGCACCGGTGAGGGTCGTGCCGACGGCGACCGCCGCCAGCATGATGGCCAGGCTGGCAGTCCGAGCGTTGATGGTCGGCGAGTCGGTGTAGGCCAGCGACAGCGCCCACGCCAGCGCGATCAGGGCGGTCCCGGTGGCCGTGGCGAGGGGGACCCGGCGGGAGCGCAGGTGGAGCTGGAGCAACCTCACGGCCGGTCCTCCGACATGATCGCCACCAGCTCGTCGTCCCGGCAGGCCAGTGCGCCCTCGCGTGCCGTTGCCATCCGGCGTCGTTGCTCGGCCTCCGGCAGGTTCACCAGCGCCTGGTACGCGTTCTCCAGCAGTGCCATCTCCTCGGGTGCCCATGCGGGCTGCGGGGCCGGTGGCTGCCCGGTCAGCCAGGCGGCGGCGACGGTCCGGGCCCGGTACACGTCGCCCAGAATCGGCTGTTCGCCGCACTCCTGCCGCCAGGCGGCCTCCAGCAGGGACGGCAGGAAGTAGTCGCCGGACAGGTCGGCGTGCCCGAAGCGGTCGATCGTGGGAGTGTCGAAGACGAGGGTGTCGGCGGAGTTGCGGGGCGGTGCCATGTCCGGTTCCAGCATCGCCCAGAAGGTGACCCGTTCGGTCTCGACCGCCCGGACCGGTGCGTTGGGCAGCTTCGCCGCCATCAGGCCCAGCGCCTGCCGGGCGGGGCCGACGACATCGGGCAGCAGCCCTGCGTGCACTCGCCGCACGCAGACCTGCGGGCCGTCGTTGTCGCAGACCAGCTCGACGGCGACCGGGTCGACGGCCGCCGCCCCGCGGGCTCCGCCGACGGGCAGGAGCGGTAGGGCGACCGCGACGCCGAGCACCGCGGGGAGTACGGCGAACGCGATGGCGCGGCGGCGGACCGCGCCGAGCAGCAGCAGGCCGGTCGCGGCCAGGGACACCAGCCACAGCGCCTGGACCAGGCTGACCCGCGTCATGACCGTCTGGAAGTCGTCCAGACTGTTGATCGTCGGTAGGAGCAGCATCGCCGCCGGTTCCGGCCGGAACCGCGCGATCCCCGTGCTCGTGTCGGGTGCCATGGCCAACTCCGGAACCAACCCAACCACGGCGAACCCGACCACCGCGAGGACCGGTGCGGTGATCACCCGGGGCACGGCCCGGCCGGCGGCCATTCCCAGCCAACCCGCGGCGACCAGTGCCGGGACGCCGACCGCGGTGACGACGATCGCCGCGAACGGGAAGTAGCCCGCCGTGGGCACCACCCATCCGGCCCCGACGAGGAACGTCAGGAGGTACGCGGTCGTCACCGAGACCGCGAGCGCGCCGGCGGTCGGGACGACACGCTGCCACCGCGGCCGGACGGTGCTGGCGAACAACTCGTCGACCCGGTGGCGCGCGTCGCGCCGGCCCATCCACGCCCCACCGGCCAGCGCGAGCGGCAGCAGCACCATCAGCAGCGACCGGGCCATCACCGCCAACTGCATCCAGCGCCCCGCGAAGAACTGGGTGGACGACAGCAGCAACGCCGCGCCACTCACCAGTATCAACAGGGCGGTGCCCAGTGCCGCCGAGCGGCGCAGTTCGATGCGGAGGATGCGTCCCGTCATGCCGACACCCGCTCGCGGTAGGCGCGCAGCACCGACGAGTAGCCACGTTCGGTGGCGCTGTCACCGGCGTCGCCGGCCCCACCCTGTTCGGTCAGTTGCCCGGTGGTGCCCTGCCACACCAACCGGCCCTCACTGATGAGCACCACGTCGGAGCAGGCCACCGCGACGTCCTCGACCAGGTGGGTGGAGACGAGTACGCAACTGTCCAGGCCGATCTCCCGCAGCAGTTCGCGGAAGTCGAGGCGCTGCTCCGGGTCCAGGCCGACCGTCGGCTCGTCGAGCAGCAGCACCGCCGGGTCGTTGACGATCGCCTGGGCGATGCCGGCGCGGCGCAGCATCCCGCCGGACAGCGTCTTCATCCGGGAGTCGGCGCGGTCCGCCAGACCCACCCGTTCGACGGCCCGCTGCACGGCGCCGGGGATGACCGCCTTCGGCATCTCCTTGAGCCAGGCGATGTACTCGACGAACTCCCGGACCGTGAAGCGCGGGTAGAAGCCGAAGTGCTGCGGCAGGTAGCCCAGGCCGCGGCGTACCTGGCGGAGGTCGGCGTTGCCGGTGACCTCGCCGCCGAGCACCGTCAGCCGCCCCCCGGCCGGCTTCAGCACCGTGGCCAGGGCTCGCATCAACGTCGTCTTTCCGGCGCCGTTGGGGCCGAGCAGCCCGTGCACACCGGTGCCCAATTTCAGGTCGAGCTCGTTCACCGCGAGGTGTCGGCCGGCCCGGACCTGCAACTTCTCGGCGTGCACCGCCCACGCGTAGGTGGGCGGGGCGGTCTCGGCCACGCTGACCGTACGCATCATGATCTCTCCATTCGGCAGTGGCTCGGTGTCGTCATCGGTGCAGAAGGTTCTTGTGCGGTTCGTGCGGCCGTCGCCACGCTCGAACGAGGACGACTGCCGTCAACGCCACTGTGGCGAGCCCCCACCCCGGCAGGCTGCCGCCGGTGAGGACCGTCGGAAGTTGCCCGTCGGTGAGGCTCGGCCCGACCACACCGGCGGACCAGGCGACTGTCAACGCGAGTGCGGCGCGGTCGACCCCCACCACAGTGCCCAGCGCCAACGCGCCGGCGGTGAACCCGAGGGCGGGCAGCAACCAGAGGCCAGGGGAGTGGCCGGTGACCCAGCCCGCCACCGCCAGCACCGGTATGACCGCCGACAGCACCCCCAACGTGCGGCGCATCAGCAGCGGCAGGCCGGTGCGAGGCATGGTGGCCGTCAGTTCCCAGGCCGGGTCGAGGCGCCGGCTCCAGACCGCTGCCACCGGCAGCAGCGGTGCCACCGGCGCGATCAGCAGCACCAGCGACGGCAGGCTGTCGAACGTCCACTCGAACAGGGCCGCCGCCAGCATCAACCCGGTGGCGGTGACCAGCCAGGGCAGCACCCGCGCGGCGACACCGGTACGCGGCAGCCGGCGACGGCGTACCGGAGGTGGGCCGGTGGCGATCCCGGTGGCGATACCGTCGGCCACCCGGTCCAGCAGGTCCCGGGTGCCGGGGTCGACGGCGTCCGTGAGCACCGCTCGGCAGGCGGCGCAGGTCTCCAGGTGCGCCTCGATCGCCCAGATGGTCGTGTCGTCGACGCCGGCAGCACCCGAGGCGTACTGGGAGATGACTGTGGGCGTCGGGTGAGTGGTCATGACAGCGCCTCCCGGAGGGCGATTCGGGCCCGCCGGGCCCGGGTCTTCACGGTCCCCTCCGGCATGCCGAGCAGCAGAGCGGTCTCCCGTGCGGTCAAGCCGTCGAGGACCATCGAACGCAGCACCTGACGGAGTTCCGCAGGTAGCTCGTGCAGGGCCCGCTCCAGGTTGGCGTCCATCCCGCCGGCCAGCGCCTCGTCCTCGGCCGCCGGGGCCACGGTCTCGAAGGTCTGCACGGACGGGACCCGCTCCCGTCGGGCGCGGTGGCGGAACGCGTCGATCAACCGGTGCGCGGCGATCGTCCACAACCAGCCCACCGCGCTGCCGGAGGTGGAGGACTGCGCCTGACTACCGGCCGACCGCCAGACCGCCAGGTACGTCTCCTGCAACACCTCGGCCACCACGTCCTCGTCGGCGCAGCGTCGGCGCAGTCGCGCTGTCAACCACGGGGCGGTACGCCGGTACAGCGCGTCGAAGGCGCGCCGGTCGCCCCGGGCGACGCGGCGAAGGAGTTCGCCCTCGTCGAGCCCGTCCAGACTTCGTTTCACACCAGGCAAGACGACGCGTACCCCGGCCTCGGTTCTGCTCCGGCTGTGACCCCGGTCACACTGGTCCCCGGAGAGCGGGCGGGGTGACTCCCCACACACCGGGAACGTCACCCGCCGCCGAGGTGTTGCCGAGCGAGAGGATCACCCTCGGATCATCGCCCCACCCGGCCGCCCCCGCCACGACGCTGCCTCGTCACATCCACGCTGCCCACCGTCGGGCATCCCACACCGTGCCGCCACGTCCACGCGGTCCCGGTGACGCCCCGCGCCGCCGCTCGTGACGACGCGCCCCGCAGAGAGATCGAGATGATGAAGCAGTTGGTGGAGAAGACCGGACGCGATACCGCCGTCGCGCAAGAAGTGCTGCCCGGTGACCTGATGACGAACCGTCAGCGGGCGCAACTCGTCCTCGTGCTGGGCGCGTTGATCGCGATCGGGCCGTTGACCATCGACATGTACCTGCCCGCGCTGCCCGCCATCACGGCGGGCCTGCAAACCACCGAGACCGCCGTGCAGTTGACGCTGACCGGCACGCTGGTCGGCCTCGCGTTGGGCCAGTTGCTGATCGGGCCGCTCTCCGACGTGGTCGGGCGGCGGGTGCCGCTGCTGGCCGGGCTGGCCGCGCACATCGTGGCCTCCGTGCTGTGCGTCTTCGCACCCAACATCGCGGTGCTCGGCGGGCTGCGCGTACTCCAGGGGCTCGGCGTCGCCGCCGCCACAGTGGTAGCGACGGCAGTGGTCCGCGACCTGTTCAGCGGGGCCTCGTTCGCGCGGATCTTCTCCCGGCTGATGCTCGTCATGGGCCTGGCGCCCATCCTCGCGCCGACCTTGGGCAGCGGCCTGTTGAGCTGGACCGACTGGCGGGGCGTCTTCGCGGCGCTGGCGGTGCTGGGCGCCCTGCTGATCGTCGTTGCCGCACTCCGGCTTCCGGAGACCCTTCCGATGACGCGTCGGCGGCACGGCGGGGTGCGCGCCACACTGCGCGACTACCGGGGGTTGGTCAACGACCGGGCGTTCGTCGGCCTGGTGCTGGTCGCGGGGCTGGCGATGGCGGCCCTGTTCGCGTACGTCTCGGGCTCGTCGTTCGTGCTCCAGCAGGAGTACGGCCTCGACGAGCAGCAGTTCGGCATCGCCTTCGGGGCCGGCGCTGTGGGCCTGATCGGGGCCACCCAGTTCAACGTTCGGCTGCTGCGCCGCTACACCCCGCAGCAGATCCTGGTCAGCGCCCTGACCGCCGGAACGGCGGCTGGCCTGCTGCTGGTCATGTTCGCGGCGACCGGCATCGGTGGCCTGGGCACCCTGCTCGCGTCACTGTGGCTGGTCCTGGCCGCCGCCGGCCTGGCCCTGCCCAACGCGCCGGCGCTGGCCATGAGCCGGCACAGCGAGGCCGCTGGCACCGCCGCGGCGTTGCTCGGCGCCGTGCAGTTCGGCATCGGCGCGGTGTCGGCGCCACTGGCCGGTCTGTTCGGCACCGGGAGCGTACCGATGGCGATCGTCATCGCGGGCGGCATGGCCGCCGCGCTGATCGTCATGCTCCTCGTGGTTCCCCGTGCCAGCCTCGGCACCGTCGACAGGGATCTGGCGGTCGCGCTGCACTAGCTCGAAACGGATGGAGGGGCGGGCCGGGTCACCGGCCCGCCCCGACGATCAGCGGATCTCGGTGGTGTCCTCGGGGCGCGGTTGGCCGCGCGGTGGGGCGGACCAGGGTGATTCGCCACCCACCCGGCGGGGCAGCGGCTCGGTCGGTGTCGAGTCCGCCGGGTAACCCAGAGTGAGGGGCGCGGTGTCGCGCTCCGCGGGCGCGGGGGCCGGCCAGTCGGTCAACGTGAAGTCGTCGTTGCGGGGGCCTCCGTCCGACACGGGGGCGGGTGCCGCGGCCGGTTCGGTCGCCGGGCTCGGCCACTGCCGCCAACGCTGTTGGCTGAAGGTCGCCATCAGCAGCAGCAGGCCGAGCAGGAAGAGCGTGCCGTTCTCCACCGGCAGTCGCAGCGGCAGAGGATCGCCGAACACCTTCCACTCGTGCGGGATCGCGTTCCGCACCGAGAAGGGCGCCACGAACATCCCGATGTACGGGGTGACCAGCAGCGCACCGGCCACCAACGGGCCCAGCGGCGAGAAGCGCAGCGTGCCGAGCAGGCCCAGCAGGACACCGCCGACACCGAGGTACACGGCCGGCTCGATCAGGTTTGCGGTGTTGAACGTGCCGATCTCCACCCAGCGGTCGACCGTCCGGCTCGACCCGTCCTGCCCCAGTGTGACCAGCACCCAGGTGATGGGCGCCACCACCAGCCCGGCGAGGAAGCTCCAGAGATGTCGCATCCGCGCACCGTACCGTTTTCGACATGACTGAGCACCTCTCCGCCGCTCCGACCGGCAAGCCGACGTCGTACTCGCGCGTCACTCTCAGCAAGATCATGACCGCTGTGGACGTCAACCTCTACGGCACCGTGCACGGCGGAGTTCTGATGAAGTTCGTCGACGACGTGGCCGGGGCCGCCGCCGCCCGACACAGCGGCGGGACCGCGGTGACCGCGGCGATCGACGAGATCGTCTTCTCCGAGGCGGTCCGGGTCGGTGACCTGGTGCACGCGCACGCCCAGGTGAACTGGACCGGCCAGACCTCCATGGAGGTGGGCGTGCGGGTGGTCGCCGAACGGTGGGACTCGGCCGAGGACGCGCCGGTCCGGGTTGCCACCGCGTACCTGGTGTTCGTCGGCGTCGACGTGGGTGGGGCGCCGCGCGCGGTCCGCCCGGTGCTGCCGGAGACGGCGGAGGACGAGCGCCGGTACAAGGAGGCGGAGATCCGCCGAGCGCACCGGCTGGCCCGCCGCCGTGCCATCCAGGCCCACCGTGCCGGCTGACCCACATGAGGTGGCGGGTTGGAGTGTGGGGCGGGCACGCGTCGGTTGGCCTACCCGGTGCGCAGAATGGCGCTTCGAGGTAGGGCAAGATGGCGCCACGGCCCAGTCACAGTGTCGTGTCGGGCCAGGGGGAGGGTGGAGCAGTGGGTGACATGCTGTGGACGCCGCCGGCGGACGTACGTGAGCGGTCCCGGATCGGTGCCTACCTGCGCTGGCTGCGGGAGCACCGCGGGTTGGACTTCGCCGACTACGACGCGCTGTGGCGCTGGTCCACCACCGATCTGGACGGGTTCTGGCGCTCGATCTGGGACCACTTCGAGGTGATCGCGCACACCCCGCCGACCGCCACCCTGGCCGAGCGGGGAATGCCCGGCGCCCGGTGGTTCCCCGACGCCACGCTCAACTACGCGGAGAACGTGCTGCGGATGCCGGGGCGGGCCGACGACGACCCGGTGGTGATCTCCCACGGGCAGACCCGCCCGCCGGTCACGCTGACCGCCGGTGAGCTGCGCGAGCAGGTCCGCCGGGTGTCGGCCGGGCTGCGCCGGCTCGGCGTCACCGCCGGTGACCGGGTGGCGGCGTACGCCCCGAACATCACCGAGACGTACGTCCTGCTGCTAGCCACCGCCAGCCTGGGCGCGATCTTCTCGTCCTGCGCGCCCGAGTTCGGCACCCGCAGCGTCACCGACCGTTGGCAGCAGATCGAACCGACGGTGCTGGTCGCCGTGGACGGCTACCGGTACGGCGACAAGCCTGTGGACCGGCGTGCCGAGGTCGCCGCGATCCGGGCCGCCCTGCCGTCGCTGCGCCACACCGTCAGCATCGGCTACCTCGACCCGACGGGCCCCGCGCCCGAGGGCGCGCTGGGCTGGGCCGAGCTGGCCGCGCCCACCGACGAGCCGTTGACGTTCACGCCGGTGCCGTTCGACCACCCGCTCTACGTGCTGTACTCCTCGGGCACCACAGGGCTGCCGAAGCCGATCGTGCACGGCCACGGCGGCATCCTGCTGGAGCACCTGAAGATGCTCGCCCTGCACCACGATCTGGGCCCGGCCGACCGGTTCTTCTGGTTCACCACCACCGGCTGGATGATGTGGAACTTCCTGGTCTCCGGCCCGGCGGTGGGGGCGACCATCGTGCTCTTCGACGGCAACCCGGGGGTCCGGGCGGAGCCCGGCCGGCCGGCCGAGCCCGACCTCGGCGGGCTGTGGCGGCTGGCGGCGGAGACCGGGACGACGTACTTCGGCACCTCAGCGCCGTACCTGCTGGCCTGCCGTAAGGCCGGGTTGGTCCCCCGTGAGGTCGCCGACCTGTCGGCGCTGCGCGGCGTGGGTTCCACGGGTGCGCCGCTGCCCGCCGAGGGTTTCCGCTGGGTGTACGAGACCGTCGGCGACCACCTCCAGCTCCAGTCGCTCTCCGGCGGCACCGACGTGTGCACCGGTTTCGTCGGCGGTGTGCCGCTGCTGCCGGTGTACGCCGGTGAGATCGCCTGCCGGGCGCTGGGCGCCAAGGTGGAGGCTCGTTCCGCCGACGGCACGCCGGTCATCGGTGAGCTGGGCGAGCTGGTGATCACCGAACCGATGCCGAGCATGCCGGTGGGCTTCTGGAACGACACGGACGGCACCCGCTACGCGGAGGCGTACTTCGACGTCTACCCGGGTGTCTGGCGCCACGGTGACTGGATCACCATCAACGAGCGGGGTGGCTGCGTGATCACCGGCCGCTCCGACGCCACCCTCAACCGCGGTGGGGTGCGCCTCGGCACCGCCGAGTTCTACTCGGTGGTGGAAGGGCTCGACGAGGTGCTCGACTCGGTCGTCGTGCACCTGGAGGACGACGAGGGCGGCGCCGGTGAGCTGCTGCTCTTCGTGGTGCTGGCCGAGGGTCTGGAGCTGGACGACCCGATGCGCACGAAGATCTGCCGTGAACTGCGCACGGCGCTCTCACCCCGGCACGTGCCCGACGAGATCCATCAGGTGCGTTCGGTGCCGCGCACCCTCTCGGCGAAGAAGCTGGAGGTGCCGGTCAAGAAGATCCTCACCGGCACCCCGGTCGACCAGGCCGCCGCGAAGGGGGCCCTGGTCAACCCCGAGTCCCTGACCGCCTTCGCCGCCCTGGCCCTACGCCGAGCCACCGACAGCACCCCCGCCTAACCTCACCCTCCCGCGTCGATCAAGGACTTGTGGTGCCTCGCGAAAGGGGCATTGGCCCATCAGTTGCCCACCACGACTCCATGATCGACGGGGCGGGCGGGGCCGCGGGGGACGGGCGGCGGGGTTACTGGAGAGTTTGGGTGACCTTTTCGGTGGCCTGGCGGTTGGCCACCTTCGTTGGGTCGAGGTTGGCGCAGAGGACGACTGTGGCGGCCCTTGTCAGCGGGGCCAGCAGCCAGTCGACCGGGTCGGGGTAGCGGGCGGCGTCAACCAGGACCCGCGCGCCGGGCTCGATGCCCAACTCGGTGGCGCGGGCCTCGGCGCGACCCAGCAGGTGCGCGTCGGTGGGGCCACTGCCGGACTGCGGCGTGAAGTGGTCCCCGTGGCCGCGTACCTCGACGACGTAGTCGGCGAACCCGGGCGGCACCTGCCGAAGCGGTGCGGCGAGCGGGGCCAACCCGAGGGCGTACCGCTCGTCGGCGGACCAGGACTGCGCCTCGTCGAACTGGTCGGCGGCGGCGAAGAGCACCCCCACGTCGCCCGGCGTGTCGACCACGCTCAGCTTGGCCGACCAGCAGGCCAGCAGCACCGCCGCGGTCTGCCAGTGTGGCGGCAGCAGCACGCCGGCCGGGGTGCCCGGCGCGAGGCCGACCTCGTCGACGAGGAGGTTTGCGGTCTTCGCCACCCAGTTCGCCAACGTGGCGCCGGAGAGTTCGGTGCGGTCGCCGGTGGCGTCGTCGTACCAGGTGAGCAGCGGTCGGGTCGGGTCGGTCGCGATCGCGTCGGCGAACACCCGGGCAATGTTGTCGGCCATCGGCGCGAACGATACGCCAGTGCGGGCCGTACTCGATGACGATGACAAGTCGGCGTACCGTCGGGTCGCAGTCAGCGTCGGCCCCGCGCCCCGGCGTAGGCTTTACCCCCGGAGTGTTGTTCCCCACAGGCCCGCCAGTTCAAGGAGTCGCCCCGTGACCGCCGGTCGCCCGCCCCGCGTGCTCATCGACGCCACGAGTGTCCCCACCGACCGTGGTGGTGTCGGTCGATACGTCGACGGTCTGCTCGGTGCCCTCGGAAAGGTGTGCGGGTCGGGGGTGGAGCTGGCGGTGGTCAGTCTCCGCACCGATCTGGAGCGGTACACCCGCATGCTGCCCGGCGCGGAGATCATCCCGGCTCCGGCCGCCGTGGCGCACCGCCCGGCCCGGCTCGCCTGGGAGCAGACCGGTCTGCCGCTGCTCGCCCAGCAGGTGGGCGCAGAGGTGTTGCACTCGCCCTTCTACACCTGCCCGCTGCGGGCCGGGTGTCCGGTCACGGTCACTGTGCACGATGCGACGTTCTTCACCGAGCCGGAGCATTACGACAAGTCGCGCCGCACGTTCTTCCGCAGCGCCATCAAGACCTCGTTGCGCCGCGCCGACCGGGTGATCGTGCCCAGCAAGGCCACCCGGGACGAGCTGATCCGGCTGCTCGACGCCGACCCGACGCGGATCGACGTGGCTTACCACGGCGTCGACCAGGCTGCCTTCCACGCTCCCACCGAGGAGGAGAAGGCCCGCGTACGCGCGCGTCTGGGGCTGGGCAACAGCAGCTACGTCGCCTTCCTCGGTGCCAAGGAGCCTCGGAAGAACGTGCCCAACCTGATCCGTGGGTGGGCGCGGGCGGTGGCTGACCGGGTCGACCCGCCGGCCCTGGTGATCGCCGGTGGGCAGGGGCACGACGAAGACATCGACCGGGCCGTGGCCGAGGTGCCGTCGCACCTGCGTCTGCTGCGCCCCGGCTACCTGCGCTATGCCGACCTGCCGGGTTTCCTCGGCGGTGCCCTGGTCGCCGCGTACCCGTCCTACGGCGAGGGCTTCGGGCTGCCGATCCTGGAGGCGATGGCGTGCGCCGCCCCGGTGCTGACCACGCCCCGGCTCTCGCTGCCCGAGGTGGGCGGCGACGCGGTCGCGTACACCTCGGAGGACCCGGAGCAGATCGGCACCGACCTGGCCGCCCTGCTCGACGACGAGCAGCGGCGGTTGTCGCTGGCGAAGGCGGGGTTCGACAGGGCCAAGGAGTTCACCTGGGAGTCCAGCGCCGAGGTGCACATCGCGGCGTGGAGTCGCGCCCGCTCCTGACCCTCCGCGTCGCTGCGGGTGACCCGTGCCACTTTGGGCAGGTACGTCGGGCATGATGTGCGGATGCTCTATGCGGTCATTCCGGCAGGTGGCAGTGGCACGAGGTTGTGGCCGTTGTCCCGCGCTGGCCATCCCAAGTTCCTCCACCCGCTGACCGGCACCAGCGCCTCCCTGCTCCAGGCGACAGTCGAACGGCTCGCGCCGCTGACCACACCGGATCGGACCCTTGTGGTCACCGGCGCCGCGCACGTCGCGGCGGTGGCACGGCAGCTGACAGTGCTGCCGGAGGAGAACATCCTGGTCGAGCCCTCCCCCCGGGACTCCTGCGCGGCGATCGCGTTGGCCGCCGCGGTGATCGCGGCGCGCGACCCGAACGCGGTGATGGGCAGCTTCGCGGCCGACCACCTGATCCGCGACCCGGAAAGCTGGGTCCGCACGGTCCAGGAGGCGGTCCGCGGCGCCGAGCAGGGCATGCTGATGACCGTCGGTATCACTCCGACCCGTGCGGAGACCGGCTACGGCTACCTGGAGACCGGCGATCCGACCGAGGGTGTGCCGTGGCGCCAGGTGGCCGAGTTCAAGGAGAAGCCGGCCGCCGAGGTCGCCGAGGCGTACGTCCGTTCGGGCCGGCACCTGTGGAACGCGAGCATGTTCGTGTGGCGGGTGGACGTCTTCCTCGCCGAGCTGGCCCGCCAGCAGCCGGCACTGCACGCCGGCGTCGCCGCGATCGCCGCCGCCTGGGGCACCCCGGAACAGGACGACGTCCTGGGCGCGATCTGGCCGACCCTGCCGAAGATCTCCGTCGACTACGCGGTGATGGAGGGCGCTGCCACCGCGGGTCGAGTCGCGACGGTGCCCGGCGACTTCGGTTGGAACGACGTCGGTGACTTCCACACCCTGGGCGACGTGCTGCCGGCCGACGACGCGGGCAACGTGGTGCTCGGCACGGAGGCCAAGCCGGGTGTGCTGCTGCGGGACAGCAGCAACCTCGTTGTCGTCCCGCAGTCGGGTCGGTTGGTGGCAGTGCTCGGTCTGCGCGACCTGATCGTGGTGGACACCCCGGACGCGGTGCTGGTCTGCCCGCGCGACCGGGCGCAGGACGTCAAGGCCCTGGTCGACGAGCTCAAGGAGCGAGGCGAAGAGGGCTACGTCTGAGGGCTGCGAGTGCCGGCGCGACCTGTTGCGCGGTCCCGCCGGCCAGTGGCTCGGGCAGCTGGTCCGGGGGGAACCAGCCCAGCGCCTCGGCCTCGTCGCTGACCTGCTCCACAGCCGAGGGCGGGGCGAGCACGGCGAACCGTACGTCGTGGTGCGCGGACCCGCCCTGACACTGCACCGGGTGCACGTCCACGTCGATCGGCACCGGGTCGATCCGCAGGCCGGTGATTCCGGACTCCTCGGTGGCCTCGCGGAGGGCGGCGCCGACCAGGGTCTGGTCGACCGGCTCACAGTGCCCGCCGAGCTGCACCCACCACCCGAACTTGACGTGCAGGCAGAGCAGCACCCGCGAGCCGGTGGCGTCCAGCACCAACGCGCTGGCCGTGACGTGCCCCGGTCGGTGCTGCCGACTCATCGCGATCGGACCGGCGGCGAGCAGGGTGAGGGTCCGGTCCCGAGCGCTGGCCGCACCCGGGCTGGTCGGCTGCCAGCCCTTGAGCAACGCTGTGGCGTCGGCGTGCAACGCGGCGTACGCCTCGGGGTCGGTCGGGTGGGCGGTGGGTCCGGTGATCACGGCGTCGGGCACCCCGCCACTGTACGAGCGTGTGCTCCGTACGCTGGCTCGGTGACAGTGCGACTCGTCGAATTCGTGGTGGCAGGTAACGAGGCCAGCGATCTGCTGCCGGTGCGCTCGGCGGCGCTGCTGGGCGCGTACGGTGCCCGGCGGGGCTTCTGGACGGTGCTGGACGAGGGGCCGGTGGAGCGCTGCCTCGCGCTGCTGCTGGAGCGCGACGACGGGCAGTGGACGGCAGTGCACGTGAGTGCGGATGCCGGTGTGGAGAACGGGCGGACCGAGGACGGTGAGGCGCTCGCCCACCACGACGGCTGGGTGTACGTCTTCGGCTCCCACTTCGGCTCGAAGGCTGGCCCGCTGCGACCTCGGCGCGCCTTCGTGGCCCGGTTCCGCGAGGACGACGCGGCGGCCGGGCCGGTGCCGGTGCACGTGGTACGCAACTCGTTTCGGCTGCACCGGGCGGTGAACGATGCGCTCGCCGCGGCGCCGCTGACGCTCCTGCCGGCGGGGCAGCGGGTGCGGGAACGGTTCATCGTGGAGACGCTGGCCCGGGGGACCGCCCGGGAGAAGAGCTGGGTGAGCCGCTTGGCCCCGGACGACCTGCCGTTGAACGTGGAGGCTGCGGCGTTCACCCCGGCCGGGACGGTGCTGCTCGGGCTGCGTTTTCCGGTCACCGACGCCGGTGAGCCGATCCTGGTCGAGGTGGCCGGTGTGCCGGGTATGTTCACTGCCGAGCGGGCGTGGCCGCGGGCGTTGGGCGCGTACGTGTTGACCGCTGTCACTCCGCCGGGGCAGCTGACCGGCTTCCGCGCGATCACCCCGACGGCCGACGGCGGGTACGCGGCAGTGATCGGCTCGATCGACGCGCTCGGCAAGGGGTCCGTCCTGCTCGACGACCATCCGGGTGGAGGTGAGGTCACATCCCGCCACGTCCGCTTCCGGCTCACCGGTGGCGAGGCGGGCGACGGGCGGCGGCTCGTCGGGGAGCAGGTGGCGGACCTGGCCCCGTTTCACCACGTCGAGGGGGTAGCGGAGCTGGATGGGCTGTCGTTCTACGTCACTGACGAGGACCATCGGGTCGCGCTCTGGGTCGGCTGAGCCGGCGCGGGGGGCGGGATGACCGGACGGCACCTCCGCGGAACAAGGGCCGCAGACCCTCGTGGTGCCGTCCGATCACCGGGGCCTCCCCGGTCCCGGTGCCCCGGCAGCACTGACGTCAAGGACGCGCGGCGCCGTGTTCGGGCATGGGAAGCATGCCGAACCGGCCCCGGAGACGTCGAGGTTTTTCAGCCCAGGCTTAAAGATGGAGATTACTGCCGGCCAGGTAGAGTCGAACGGTCATCCGGCACCCCCCTGTCGGCGACACAGGAGCGCTCCATGCTGAAGATCCACTTTTCTGGGGAGGACATCCTCCGGACCCGGGTGGCGCCGGCGGCGGACCCGGTCTGGGAGCTGGTCCTCAGCCTGCACGTGCTGCGCGGCCGCACCCGCGATCCGCTGACCGCCAACTGGCGGCGCAGCGTGGCCCGGGATCTGCGCCAGGACTCCGCCTCCGAGCAGCTCCGCCTGCTCTTCGCGTTGAACCCGCCGCGTGGCTACTTCCCCGACTTCCTCACCCCGTACGCCAGCGTCGGCGGCTTCGAGGCCGGGCTGGACGCGGTCCGCAGCACCCCCACCGAGTTGCTGCACCGGGACCTGAGCGTGCTGGCCTCCGAGAACCAGCTGCCCTCCTCGGCGGCCGCGCTCGCCCGCGGTGAGGTGTCGGCGCTGCACCACCTGGCCGAGTCGATGGAGCAGTACCGGTCGCTGGCGATCAGCCCGTACTGGGGCCGGATCCAGGCCGCGGTCGCGGCGGACCGCACGCGACGGGCGCGGGCGCTGCTCGACGGCGGCGTCGAGGGCCTGCTCACCAGCCTCCGGCCGGCGATGCGCTGGGAGAGCGGGGTGCTGGAGGTCCACAGCTACCCGCACAGCCGGGAGCTGCACCTGGACGGCCGTGGGCTGCTGCTGGTGCCGTCGTTCTTCTGCGCGGCCACCCCTGTCGCACTACTCGACCCGGCGCTGCCACCCGTGCTGGTCTACCCGGTGGACCGGCTGGGCGCCCTGGTCTCCGCCGACGCCAGCGCCGCGTCCGGTGCTGCCCGCGAATCACTCGCCGCGCTGCTGGGCCGCACCAGAGCGGCGGTGTTGCAGGCCAGCGACGAGGGCTGCACCACCGGCGAGGTCGCCCGCCAGCTCAACATCTCACCGGCGGCGGCGAGCCAGCACGCCACGGTGCTGCGCAACGCTGGTCTGCTGGTCAGCCACCGCGAACGCAACAGCGTGCTGCACACGTTGACCCCGCTGGGCCGGGCCATGCTGGACGCGTGACCCGGCCGTTCACACCGGCCGAGGGCGCTTCTACAGGGCGAGCACGGCGCTCGCCGGGCTGCCAGGCGGTGGCGGCAACAGGGTCGACCCGACGCCCTGGGCGGCCAAGGCGACGCGCAGCCGGTGCAGGTCGGCGCCGAAGCGGACCAGACCGAACGGCTCGACGGGCGTCGGGGCGGAGCCGAGCAGCAGGTCGGCGCCGTCCGGCCACCCGGGCATCTCAGCGACCAGACCGGCGCGTACCTCGGCCTCGTCGACAAGTGTGAAGACCGTGCCGGGGGCGACCAGCCCGGCGACAGCGTCGATCGCCCGTCGCACCGCGGTCAGGTCGGCCGGTGTCGGACCGGGACCGTCGGTCAGGGTGGCGGCGTCGGAGAGCCCGGCGGCACGGGCCTCGGCGGTACCGAGCGAGAACAGGTCCTGTGCCGCGTCGCGGATCAGCGCCCGCGCGCCACCGGCGTCGTCCGGGTTTGTGGCCGGCAGGTAGCCCCGCACCACAGCGACGGGGACCTGATCGCACTTGCCCTTGATCAGTTCGCCGGCACCCGCCAGCTCGTCCACCACTGCCATCTGGGTCAACTGCAACTCGTTGCCGTACGGGTCGACCTCGCCCCGGTGGTCGCGGATGGCCGGCATCCCGGCCACCCCGAGTGCCACGTCGGTGAGCCCGTTGCGCCAGGGCCTGCCCATCGTGTCGCTGATGATCACGGCCAGGTCCAGGTCGTAGCGCTCCAGCAGCGCGTCCCGCAGAGCCCGGGCCGAGGCGTCCGGGTCGACTGGCAGCAGCACCAGTTGGGTCTTGTCCACGTTCGACGCGTCGATCCCCGCCGAGGCCATGACGAAGCCGTGGTGGGTCTGCACGATCCGGGTCGCCCCCCTGCTGGCGACCACCCGGGCGGTCTCACCGGCCAGGACCTCGTCCCGGGCGGCCAGCCGTTCCGGCCCGTCCGCCGGCACGTCGACCAGCCGCCCCTCCGCCTTGGAAACGATCTTGCTGGTCACCACCAGCACGTCACCGTTGCGCAGCCACGGCGCGGCGGTCGCGATCACCGCGGCCAGATCGTCGCCCTCGGTCACATGACCGATGCCGAGCACCGGCAGAACTTCCAGCCTCACGTCAACTCCACCGCGGCACGGACCATGGCCGCCGTCGCCGCCTCGTCGGTCATCCGCAGCGGCACCGCGCGGACCGTCACCTCGGGCACCACAGTGCCCGCGTCCTCCTCGGCCACCAGCCAACCGTCGAGCAGGCCGCCGCTCGCCCGCCCGCCGTAGAGCCGACCCACCCCCGCCGCGCTGCACTCCGCACCGAGCACCTCCAGGCAACGGTCGGCCATCCCCCGCACCGGCGCGCCGCCGATGATCGGCGAGACACCCACCACCGGCGCCGGGCCGTCCGCCACCGCCGCACGCAGCCCCGGTACGGCCAGCACCGGCGCGACGCTCACCACCGGGTTGCTCGGCGCGATCAGCACCAGGTCGGCCGAGGCGATCGCGTCCAGCACCCCGGGGGCCGGCTTCGCCGTCTCCGCACCGACGAACACGAAACGGTGCGTGGTGATGTCGGCCCGGTACCGCACCCACCACTCCTGGAAGTGGATCGCCCGCTGACCCTGGTCGTCCTCCACCACGGCATGGGTCTCCAGGCGGTCGTCAGTCGCCGGCAACAGGCGTACGCCCGGCTCCCAGCGGCTGGCCAGCGCCTCGGTGACAGCGCTCAACGGGTAACCGCCGTTGAGCATGGTGCTGCGGACCAGGTGGGTGGCGATGTCCTTGTCGCCGAGGCCGAACCAGGTCGGCTCCGCCCCGTACGCGGCCAACTCCTGTTTGACAGTCCAGCTCTCGCCGACCCGACCCCAGCCCCGTTCCGGGTCGGCGCCCCCACCGAGCGTGTACATGACGCTGTCCAGGTCGGGGCAGATCTTCAACCCGTGTAACCACAGGTCGTCGCCGACGTTGACAACGGCGGTCACCTCCGCGCCGACGTCACGGGCGTACGCCCGGACGCCGAGCAGGAACCGGGCGCCGCCGATGCCGCCGGCCAGAACCACGATGCGCATGTCGACCATCCTCGCGCACGTGACGCCTCCGATCCCTGGGAGGCCCGCGAGACTAGGCTCACGTGCACCCTGTCCGTTGATGCCCCGAGGGGGAACTCGTGACCAGCCCCGCCGAGCCCGCGTCCGCCGACGCGACGCAGGCCCGCCAGCTGACCAAGCCGCTACGGGAGCTCGCCGCGCTCGCGCTGCTTGGCGCCAACGCCGTGTTCCTCTTCGTGGGCCTGCTCCGGCTCATTGCCCCGAACGACTACAGCTCCTTCACCGACCGCGCGGGCAGCGCCTTCTACGCGTTCGTCGGGGTGGAGGCGGTGGGTCTCCCGCTGCTGGCGGTGCTGCTGGCCACGCACATCTCGCCGGTGTTGGCGAAGGCGAAGCTGATCACGCAGGCGGCCGTCGTCGAGTATGCGGTCAGCGCCCTGTTCGGCACGCTGACCATGCTGATCTGGACGGTGGGCCGGCTGGCCGAGGCCGAGGTGCTCGACGCGCTGCTCGGTGTGCTCACCCGGTTCGCCTGGATGGTGATCTTCGCGATCGCCGCCTGGGTGGTCTACACCATCTGGCGCGCCCACTACTACGTGCCGCGGCCCAAGCCGCAGCCGGGCGTCTACGGCCAACCCCAGCCGGGCTGGCCGCAGCAGCAGGGTAGTTGGCCGACCCCGGGTCAGCCCGGCGGCCAGCCGCAGGGCGGTTGGCCCGCTCCCGGCCAGCCCGGCGGATACCCGCAGGCTGGTCAGCCCGGTGGTTACCCGCAGGCCGGTCAGCCCGGCGGATACCCGCAGGCCGGCCAGCCTGGTGGTCACCCGCAGGCCGGCCAGTACGGCCAGCAGTCGCCGCCGTTCCAGGCCCCGCAGTCGGCCCCACCGTTCCCGCAGTCCGCGCCGCCGCACCCGCAGTCGGCCCCGCCGTTCCAGGCATCGCAGTCCGCGCCGCCGGCGAACCCCGCCCCCCAGTCGGCGCCTCCGCCCACAGTGCCGCCGTTCGGGCAGCCGCCGTCGGCCGACCCCACCCAGGCGATCCCGCGCCAGTCCGCCGACCCGACCGAGGTCATCTCCCACCCGGCCGACCCGGACACCGACCGCACCCAACACATCAAGCCCAACGACCACCCCGACCAGCCCCGCTGAGGCAGCCAACCCCGTCGCCCCCACCGACCTTCGTCGATCACGAAGCTATTGCCCGATCACGTGGCGTGTCGTGGCAATAACTTCATGATCAATCGGGTGGGGGCCGGGGGTGCCGTTTCCCACGGTGGGGCTGGGCACGGCGGGGCAGGCTCGCGCTGCGCATAGGGTGAGTGGATGGTTGATCGCACCCACTCC
This sequence comes from Micromonospora sp. NPDC048842, assembly GCF_040649935.1. Classification (NCBI taxonomy): domain Bacteria; kingdom Bacillati; phylum Actinomycetota; class Actinomycetes; order Micromonosporales; family Micromonosporaceae; genus Micromonospora; species Micromonospora sp. NPDC048842. The sequence continues at coordinate 74,327 of NZ_JBEZGK010000030.1, forward strand.
GGCCCGAGCGATGCGAGCGTGCGGCGGGCCCTGGGCCGGGCCGCGAACGGGCGGGCGCTGGATGTCGACGAGGCGACCGCGCTGCTGTCCGCTCGCGGCGACGCGCTCGACGAACTGCTCCGGCTCGCCGGGGGAATCCGCGACGCCGGGCTGCGGGATGCCGGGCGGCCGGGTGTGGTCACGTACTCCAAGAAGGTCTTCATTCCGTTGACCCGGCTCTGCCGGGACCGCTGCCACTACTGCACCTTCGCGACAGTGCCGCACCGGCTGCCGGCGCCGTTCCTTGACCGCGACGAGGTCCTCGCGATCGCCCGGGCCGGTGCCGCGCAGGGCTGCAAGGAAGCGCTGTTCACCCTGGGTGACCGGCCGGAGGAACGCTGGCCGGCGGCCCGGAGCTGGTTGGACGAGCGTGGCTACGACTCGACACTGGACTACCTGCGCGCCTGCGCCGTGGCGGTGCTCGAGGAGACCGGTCTGCTGCCGCACCTCAACCCCGGGGTGCTGTCCTGGTCGGAGCTGCAACGGCTCAAGCCGGTCGCGCCGAGCATGGGCATGATGCTGGAGACGACAGCGACCCGGCTCTGGTCCGAGCCGGGTGGCCCGCACTTCGGCTCGCCGGACAAGGAGCCGGCGGTCCGTTTGCGGGTGCTCGAGGACGCGGGGCGGGTGGGGGTGCCGTTCACCACCGGCATCCTGATCGGCATCGGGGAAACCTCGGCGGAGCGGGTGGACGCGCTCTTCGCGATCCGCCGCGCCCACCGGGAGTACGGGCACCTCCAGGAGGTGATCGTGCAGAACTTCCGCGCCAAGCCGGACACGGCGATGCGCGGCATGCCGGACGCGGAGCTGCACGATCTGGCCGCCACTGTGGCGGTGGCCCGGCTGCTGCTCGGCCCGAAGGCCCGGATCCAGGCCCCGCCGAACCTCATCGCCGGTGAGTACGACCTGCTGCTGCGCGCCGGCATCGACGACTGGGGTGGCGTCTCCCCGCTCACCCCCGACCACGTCAACCCTGAGCGCCCCTGGCCGCAGATCGACGAGTTGGCCCGGCACACCGAGCTGGCCGGGTTCACGCTGCGGGAGCGGTTGACGATCTACCCCGAGTACGTGCGCGCGGGTGACCCGTGGCTCGACCCACGGTTGCTGCCGCACGTCGGCGCCCTGGCCGATCCGTCGACGGGCATGGCTGTCGAGTCGGCGATGCCGCAGGGACGACCGTGGCAGGAGCCGGAGGAGGTGTTCGGCGGGCGGGTCGACCTGCACGCCACCATCGACACCACCGGCCGCACCGACGACCGGCGCGGCGACTTCGACAGCGTCTACGGCGACTGGGCCGAGGTCGCTGGCAAGGTCACCCCGGAGGCGACCGCCCGCCGGGCTGGCGTACCCGTGGCACCGGCCGGGAGTGGTGCGGACCGTGACCTGGCGGCCGGCCTGCGGCTCGCCGCCGACGACCCGGCGGCGCTGCTCGACCCCGCGCACACCGATGCCGCGCTGGCGCTGTTCGGTGCGGACGGGCCGGCGCTCGACGAGGTGTGCCGCCTCGCCGACGACGTGCGCCGCGCGGTGGTCGGCGACGACGTCACCTACGTGGTCAACCGCAACATCAACTTCAGCAATGTCTGCTACGTGGGCTGCCGGTTCTGTGCGTTCGCGCAGCGTGAGCGGGACGCCGACGCGTACCGGCTCTCCGTCGAGCAGGTCGCGGACCGGGCCGAGCAGGCGTGGGCCGCCGGCGCCAGCGAGGTGTGCCTCCAGGGCGGCATCGACCCGAAGATGCCGGTCACCGGGTACGCCGACATCGTGCGCGCGATCAAGGCCCGGGTGCCCGAGATGCACGTGCACGCGTTCTCGCCCATGGAGATCGTCACCGCCGCCGCGAAGGCCGGGGTGCCGATCCGTGAGTGGCTGCTCCAGTTGCGCGAGGCCGGGCTGGACACCATTCCGGGCACCGCCGCCGAGATCCTCGACGACGACGTGCGCTGGGTGCTGACCAAGGGCAAACTCCCGGCCGCCGCCTGGGTCGAGGTGGTCAGCACCGCGCACGAGCTCGGCATCCGGTCCAGCTCCACGATGATGTACGGCCACGTCGACCACCCCGGGCAGTGGCTGGCGCACTTCCGGGTGCTGGCCGGGGTGCAGGACCGCACCGGCGGGTTCACCGAGTTCGTGGCGCTGCCGTTCGTGCACACGAATGCTCCGATCTATCTGGCGGGTATCGCCCGACCCGGCCCGACCTGGCGGGAGAACCGGGTGGTGCACGCCATGTCCCGGCTGCTGCTGCACGGCCGGATCGACAACATCCAGTGCTCCTGGGTGAAGCTCGGTGACGAGGGCACTGTCGCGATGCTCCAGGGCGGCTGCAACGACCTCGGCGGCACGCTGATGGAGGAGACCATCTCCCGGATGGCCGGCTCCGACAACGGTTCGGCGCGTACCGAGGAGCAGTTGCGGGCCATCGCGAAGACCGCCGGTCGTCCGGCGCGCAAGCGGTCGACTGCGTACGGTCACGCCCGCCCCTGACATCGAACCTTTCCCCGCCCCCGGCCGTACCACGCGATGCCGGTGGCGGTCGCGGCGAGGACCGCCGCCGGTGTCCCCTCAGGGGCCCGGCGGCGTCGCGAGACGGCACCGGACCCGTCCGTCTCCGCGGGCGCGCTCGCGCCACCGCCGGAAAGGTTGCCCATGACCAGTGATCAGCGGAAGCGGCAGTGGCCGCGACTGACCCGCCGGCAGACGTTGACCGCCGCGGCCAGCGCCACCCTCGGCGCCGCCGCGCTCACAGTGCCGGGCCTGTCGGCCGCGCAGAACGCCCCCGGCGCGGCCGGGCGAGCCGACGAACCGATCGTCGTGCACCTGCGTGACGCCGACTCGGGAACGATGGACGTCTTCGTCGGTGAGACGCGCATCGAGGTACGCGACCGCGGCCTGGCGGACCGGCTGCGGCGCGCCGCCCGGCGCTGACCCGACCCTCCGCCCCGCCATCCTGTCCCCGCCCAGTGAGGTTGGTCCGTCATGTCTTCCCACCGCGAGGCCCCGGAGATAGCCAAGGATCCGGTCGCCGACAGCTCCGACCTGTACGCGTTCGTCAGCCCCGACAAACGCGACACGGTCACGTTGATCGCCAACTACGTGCCGTTGCAGCTCCCCTCCGGGGGCCCGAACTTCTTCGAGTTCGGCGACGACGTGCGGTACGAGATCCATATCGACAACGACGGTGACGGTCGTCCGGATGTCACCTACCGGTTCGAATTCACCACCGAGATCACCAACCCGAACAGTTTTCTCTACAACACCGGTCCGATCGATTCGCTGGACAGCAAGAACTGGAACCGGCGGCAGTTCTACAGCCTGACCAGGGTCGCCGACGGCCGCGAGCACCGGCTGGCGCACAAGCTGCAGTGCCCGCCGTGCAACGTCGGCCCGCTGTCCACCCCGAAGTACGCCGACCTGGTGCGGCAGGCCACCTACTCGCTCTCCACGGGGGAGCGGGTCTTCGCCGGGCAACGCGCGGACGGGTTCTTCGTGGATCTCGGGGCGATCTTCGACCTCGGCACGCTGCGGCCGTTCCAGCAGCTGCACGTCGCCGGGAAGAAGATCTTCAAGGCCGAGGGGGAGCCGGTCAACGCCACCGACCGGATGAACGTGCACAGCATCGCGGTGCAGGTGCCGCTGGAGCGGGTGCGTCGGCGCGCCAACCGGTACGGCGCCGCGGATCGGGCGTCGGTGATCGGGGTGTGGACGTCCGCGTCGCGTCGGCAGGTGCGGGTGCTCGGCGACAGGGGCGGGGCGGACACCAGCACCGGCCCGTTCACCCAGGTCTCGCGGCTGGGCAATCCACTGTTCAACGAGGTCATCGTGCCGATGTCCAAGAAGGACCTGTGGAACTCGCTGCCCCCGTCGGAGGACAAGCGGTTCGCCCAGTTCGTCGAGCAACCGGAGCTGGCCGCGTTGCTGCCGGCGCTCTACCCTGACGTCTTCCCCAATCTGGACAAGCTCACCAGGGCGAAGAAGGCCCGAGCCGACCTGGTGGCGATCCTGCTCACCGGCGTGCCGGCCGGGCTGATCGACGGCTTCACCAACACCACAGGCGAGGTGCAGGCCGACATGCTGCGACTGAACACGGCGATCCCGCCCACCAGGCGGCCGGACCGGTTCGGGGTGCTCGGCGGCGACCTGGCCGGGTTCCCGAACGGTCGGCGGGTCGGCGACGACGTGGTCAGCATCGCGTTGCGGGCCATCGCCGGGGTCACCGTCCCGCTGGTGGACAAGACGTTCAAACCGGATGCGGCGGCCGCCGCTGTCACCCCGGGGCTGAGCGCCGCCGACGTGACAGCGCCGTTCCTCGGAAACTTCCCCTACCTGGGTACGCCGTACGACGGGTTCAACAACCCGCCGGCGGCGTCCTGATCGGGCGGGGCGGGCGGATGCACGAGCACGCGTACGGGCCGTCGGAGACCGGGACCGTCGTCCTCGATCTGGGCGGTGACACCGGTGCCCTGATCGTCTACACGGGTCCGGATCTGCACGGCCGGGAGATCGAGATCAGTCGCGACGAGGACCGGCGGGTCCACTCGGCGGTGCGTGAGCGTCGGGTGCGGGACGGCTCGTTCCACAGTGCGGTCTATCCCGATCTGCCGAGCGGAATGTATACCGTCTGGTGGGACGATCGTACGCCAGCCGGCACGATTTCTGTCCATGGTGGAGAGATAGCCGAGTTTGCCTGGCCCAGCAGCAGTTTTGGGGCCGCCGGCTGACCCCGGAACCTCGTTTTCACCACCGCGCCCCGTCCACAATGTGGACGGGGCGCGAGTGCTGTCCACAGCTCGACGGGCAGTCTGCGCCGCGCCGCGTTAACCTGTCCCCCACCAAGATCAGCTTAGGGGTGGAGGTCTCTGGTGCCGTCCGGTTGGCGACTCCTCGGAGAAGCGCCACGGCAGAAAAGTCGGGCAACTCGCCGGAGAGGGCGTTACTCGGCCGGGGTCTGAATCGATAGGGCAGGTTGCGAGGCTGGACGGCCCAAGTGGCCGACCGGGGGTGTCGGGAGGGCGACTCCATTATCAAGTTTGGCTTGACGGCGCACGCATTACACGCGTGTAATTTGAATGGGGTTGTTCGCACGGAACGCAACAAAACGGGACCGGACGGACAAGCACGCCTTTCGCGTGGGGGGTTGCAGCGGCGATGACGCCGGTGCGCGACAAGGAGGCATTTGATGGACGGCCAGCTTGAGGTGGCCGACCTGCTCGGAAACGCGCCGGAGTGGCAGGAGCGGGCGTTGTGCTCGCAGACCGACCCCGAGGCGTTCTTTCCCGAGAAGGGCGGCTCGACCCGCGAGGCGAAGCGGATCTGCTCGCGTTGCGAGGTCAAGACCGAGTGCCTCGAATACGCACTGGGTCACGACGAGCGGTTCGGCATCTGGGGTGGGCTCTCCGAGCGGGAGCGGCGCAAGTTGAAGCGGCGGGCCGCCTGAGCGGTGTGAGGCCGAGGCAGTTGGCCGCCTGAGCGGGCTAGCTCTGCGCGGGGGGCCGCCTGAGCGGTGTGAGGTCGAGGCGGTGGGGGCCGCCCGACTCTCCGCTCGAGGGTCGGCTCAGCCTCGAGGGGTCGGCTCAGCCTCGAGGGTCGGCTCAGGCGAGCTCGTCCGGGTCTACCCCGAGAAGGTTCGCCACCTGTTCGATGATCACGTCATGGACGAGATCGGCGAGGTCCTCACGGTCCATCGCCCGGAACTCCAGGGGCCGCCGGTACAGCACGATCCGCGGCGGCACTTCCTGCCGGCCCGGGCGGCCGGGCAGCAGCCGGGCCAACGGGACCTCGCCGTCCTCCAGCACGTCCGAGTCGTAGACGTTCAGATCCGGCGGGACGTCCTCGACCGCGAACTCGACCCCGGCCAGTTCCTTGGCGAACCGACGCTCCAGCGTCTCGACGGTGTCCAGGACCAGGTCGTCGAAGACCTCGGCCTTGGTTCGCGCCAGCGGCACGGTGGCCGGAACCAGCCGCCCGCGCAGGCCGCGCCCGTGCCGGTCACGATGCGCACGCCGGCCGGAACCGGGGCGGCGGTGTTCCGGGCTCGTCATGAGGCAAAGGGTAGCGCCCGCGCCGGGCTGGTCAGCGGCAGCGCCGCTCCCGTGGCGCGGCGCGCCCAGAACGGTCGACTGTGATCACCATGACGGGCGTGTCGCAACGCGAAGCGATGCGCCGGACCCGGTAATGGAGATACCCTGCCGCACGTGAGGTCACCACGGCGCTGCTCCCGTAACGGCTGCCCCCGGCAAGCGGTCGCCACATTGACCTATGTCTACAACGAGTCGACAGCGGTGGTGGGGCCGCTGGCGGCGTTCGCCGAGCCGCACACGTACGACCTCTGCGAGCCGCACGCCCGCAGCCTGACCGCGCCGCGAGGCTGGGACGTCGTCCGACACGAGGGCGAGTTCGAGCCGCCGCCGCCCACCACCGACGACCTGGTCGCGCTGGCCGAAGCGGTCCGCGAAGCCGCCCGACCGGCCCCCCGCCCCCCGGAGCCGGACCAGAACCGTCCCGAGCACCCCCACCAGACCGGCCGCCGAGGCCACCTGCGGGTAATCCCCCCCAACCACTAACCCCGCACCCCTTCCGGCCCCCGGCGCTCCCGCCCGGCCGGCCCCCGGCGCTCCCGCCCCCGGCGCTCCCGCCCCCGGCGCTCCCGCCCCCGGCGCTCCCGCCCCCGGGGTTGATCAAGAGGTTTCGGTCATCAGCCGGAGCGTTTTTGCGTGCTAACGGCACTCCGACGCCACCAGGAACACCAGGCAGCGGAACGGTTCGACGCCGACAACTGGGCCGACCCGGGTCTGGTCTTTGCCA
>NZ_JBEZGK010000031.1:0-79842 GCF_040649935.1 Micromonospora sp. NPDC048842
GGCGGGCCGGGGCGCCCCCCCCCGCGCCTCGGTTCTCCCCACCAGTTTTCCCCGCCGGCCCCCGGCGCCCTCCCCGCGGGGGTCGGGGGGGGGGGCGGGATCGATCTGATCCCGCCCCGCCTCTCGCTGTCCGCCTCCGCCTTGCCCACCTGGCACGGTTCGCGCTGCTCGGCACGCCGAAAGCGCTGGCCGCGGCCGCGCCGGTTGTCTAGCATCGCGGGCATGACCTGGCGACATTGATCCAGCAGCGTCGGCCGATCCCGTGGGCCACCACGGGCACCGCACGTCCGGTGTCCGTCTCCACTCCCACGGGAAGGCCCTATGACCCCCACCGCTTCGCGCGTGCCCGAGCCGGCGGTCCGTCGGCTGACGGCGACCCTCTACGGGTACGCGTTCCTCAGTGACCTCGTCCTGCTCTATCCGCTGTACGTGGTGTTCTTCGCCGACGCCGGGCTGTCGGTGGGGCAGATCGCGTCGCTCTTCGTCATCTGGTCCGCCGCAGGCATCCTGTTCGAGGTGCCCTCCGGCGCCTGGGCCGACGTGCTGTCCCGCCGGCTGCTGCTGTGCCTCGCCCCGCTCGTGGCCGCCGCCGGTTTTGCGCTCTGGGTGCTGCTGCCGTCGTACCCGGCCTTCGCTGTCGGTTTCCTGCTCTGGGGCGCTGGTGGCGCACTGGTCTCCGGTGCGCTGGAGGCGTTGGTCTGGACCGAGTTGGACCGGCTCGGCGCTGTCGGCCGGTACGCCCGGGTGCTTGGACGGGCGCGGACAGCGGGTGTGCTGGGCGTGGTGGTCTCCGGAGTGCTCGCCGGCCCGGTGCTCGCCGTCGGCGGGTACCCGGTGGTCGGCGCGGCCAGCGTGCTCGCCTGCCTGCTCGCCACGATCGTCGCTACCCGCTTCCCGGAACACCGCGCGCCGGCCGCCGCAGCCGCCCCGGTCGCCGAGCCGGCGATGGCCGCCCGGCCGGTGGGCGCCGCACCACAGGGGCCGGACGAGCCGGACACCGCCCTGCCCGCGAGCCCGGACGACGATGGTGACCTGGGGTGGTGGGACACGCTGCGGGCCGGGGTGTCGCAGGTCCGCACCCGTCCGCCGGTACGGGCCGCCGTGCTGCTGGTGGCAGTGGTCGCCGCCGACTGGGGTGCCCTGGACGAGTACACCCCGCTGCTGGCCCTGGACACCGGCGTCGGGGCGCAGGCCGTACCCCTGCTGCTCCTGCTGCTCTGGGCCGGAGTGACAGTCGGCGGGCTGCTCGCCCCGGCGGGGGAGCGGCTGGGCGGCCGAGGCTACGCCGCGCTGCTGGGGCTGGTCGGCGTCGCGCTGGCTGCGGGTGCCCTGCTCCGGCATCCGGCGGGGTTCGTGCTGCTCGCGGTGGCCTTCGGTGCCGCGCAGTTGGCCACCGTGCTGGCCGACGCGCGGCTCCAGGCCCGGATCACCGGCACCAGCCGCGCCACAGTCACGTCCCTGGCCGGGATGGCCACCGACGTGCTGATCATCGTGACGTACGCCGGCTACGGTCTGCTCGCCACGGCGGCCGGCAACGCGGTGGCGTTCGCGCTGACCGCCGGGGCGTACCTCGTGGTGGCGCTGGTGCTGCTGACCCGCCGTCGGCGCCGGACGGCAGTGCCCACCGGCGTGGCCGCGGCTGTGCCGAGCGGCCCGGACTGACCGGGGCCCGGCGGCGGCCTCCTCGGGCCGCCGCCGGGCCGCACTGTCAGCCGGCCATGTGCAGGAACGACCACTGGTGGCCGTCGAGGTCGCGGAAGCCGCGCATGTACATCGGCCCGTTGGCCATCCCCGGCCCCAGCGACTCCCCACCGGCGACCGCCGCCTGGTCGACCAGTTCGTCGACCTGCCCTCGGCTCGACGCCGACAGCCCGATGATGACCTCGCGGCTGGTCGCCGTGTCCGGCGTGGCGACCCCGGTGTACGCCTCGAAGCCCGAGCGCAGGTGCAGCACCAGCCGGGTGGTGTCGGAGATGGTGAGCACCGTGCTGTCGCCGTCCGGCTCGGCCTGGTCGCCGGTGAAGCCGATCGCCCGGTAGAACTCGGTAGCGGTGGTCAGGTCGCGCACCGGCAGGTTGATGAATGTCATGGTCATCGGTGGTCTCCGTCCGTTTCGAGCAACACCTTCAGCGCGGCGAGCCGGTCCCGCCAGTACGCCTTCAGCTCCGCGGCCTGCTCGGCTCCGGTCAGCTTCTCGTGCAGAACGCTGACCCGGGCCTTTGACTCGCCGATAGCGTCGATGCCGACGACGATCCTGGTGGGGCCACCGGCCCAGTCGGCGCGGAAGCTGCGCGGCGCGGTGGCGGTGCGGACGCGTACCTCGACGTCGGGCAGCCAACGGGCGCGTGCCGTCTCGTCGGCGAATGCCTCGAACAGTCGCAGTGCCGGCACGGCCACCGTCCGGCTCGCGCTGGCCTCGAAGCCACCGCCGCGCCGTTGACCCGGCGCGCGCAGACCGCGTGCCTGCTCGTACCCGACGGTGATGGTCTGTGCCCACCAGCCCGGCACCTCATGTTCGGTGGCGAGGTGACTGGCGATCCGGGTGTGCGTCCACTCGGTGGCGGACGCGGCGTCGAGCACTGCGAACCACTCGTTCCAGCCGCGGCCGGTCCGGGCGCGGATCAGGTCGTCGGCGATCCGCTCGGTCTGCGCGGCGGTAGCCGTGACGGTCGGTTCGGTAGGTGCTGGAGGGGACGCGGCGGTGGACGCCGGCTCGACGGTCCGACTAATCAGGTGCCGGCGGGCGGTGGTGTAACTCTCGCCGGTCTTCTCCATCCGGGCCCGGACCCGGGCCTTGAACGATCTCTGGGTGGTCATCACATGCTCCCGGTCAACGGCACGGTCACCGGGACTCACGCTCCCGCCGACCCCGCCGGAGTGGGGCATGTGGCACCACGTCCCGAGGGCTCAAGGCCCCCTTTGCCTCCGCGTTGCCGGCGGCGTGAGCGCCGGGAGGGAGGTGCGGCGCAGGACTACGCCGACGTCATCCTACGCCCAAACAGCCGTCAGGGTTGGTCACCGTCGAGGTAGACCCACCGGCCGTCCTCGCGGACGAACCGGCTGTGTTCGGTCAACGTGCCGGGCTGGCCCGCGTCCCGGTAGTGGGCCTGGAAGGTCACAGTGCCGGCGGTGTCGAGCAGGCCGCCCCGCTCGGTCTCCACGATCTCCAGTCGGGTCCACCGCTGCCCCGGGTCGAGCTCCAGGGAGGCGGGCCGGGTCGAGGAGTGCCAGCTGCGCAGCAGGTAACCGGAGTCGCCGAGGGCGAAGGCGCTGAACCGGGAGCGCATCAACGCCTCGGCCGTCGCCGGGGAGTCGCCGCCGTGCGCCGGCGCGCAGCAGTCCGCGTACGCCCGGCCGGAGCCGCACGGGCACACCCGTCCCGTTGTCGCGTTCGCCCGCCGACGTCCCGCACCCTTACCCACGTCGCCAATCCTGCCGCATCCGCCCTAGTCGAGCGGCACCGGCAGCGGCACCGGCCGCTTGGCCACCCGGTCGTCACCCGACGACTGGCCGCGTAGGTGCCGGACCAGCCAGGGCATCAGGTGCCGGCGGGTCCAGGCCAGCTCGGCGCCGAACACCTCGCCGCGGCGTCGCCGGGGTGCCGGCGGCAACGGCTGTGTCCATGAGTCGTCGAACCCGGGCAGACCCGCCGTGTACGCCAGTGCGGCGGCGATCCGCTCGTGCCCGGCGCTGTTGGCGTGCAGCCGGTCGTCGCTCCACAGCCGGGGATCGGAGGAGACCGGATGAGCGCCCAGGTCGAGGAGGGTGGCCCCGGTCCGTGCGGTGGCGGCCCGCAGCGCCTCGTTGAGCGCCAGCATGCGACCACGCAGCGGCCGGGCCAACGGCATCACGGGCGCCGGATCCGGCATCGTGAAGGTCAGCACTGTGGCCCCCTGCTCGACCAGTGCCTGCTGCATCGCCGCGACATCCCCGGCGACCTGGTCCGCGTCGAAGGAGGGGCGCAGCACGTCGTTCATGCCGGCTACCACCGTGGCCAGGTCGGGTGCCAGGTCGAGGGCGGGCTGGAGTTGCTCGGCCCGGATCAGCGCGGTGGTCCGGCCACGGATGGCCAGATTCGCGTATTCCAGACCGCCCTGGGCACGGGCTACCGCCAGGGCGAACCGGTCGGCCCAGCCCCGGTAGCCGCCGACGCCGTCCGGGTCGTCGAGCCCTTCGGTGGTGCTGTCGCCGATCGCCACGTACCTCTGCCACATCACCCGCGCGAGGTTAGCCCTCCGTCAGCTCAGGCCGGACCGCCGGTGGGTCGAGAACGACAGTTGACGATCCTTCCTAGACTCGCGACATGACGCGTGCCCCTGCGGTGCCACTGGCCCCGAACGTCTGGCGTATCCCCACTGTGGGCCGCGCGGCCGTCAACTCGTACGCCTTCGTCGACGACGACGGCAGCGTCACGCTGGTCGACTGCGGGCTGGCCAAGGCGCCGGCTCGGATCGTGCTCGGGCTCGCTGCGATGGGCAAGGTGCCGGCGGACGTCACCCGTATCGTGCTCACCCACGCGCACCCCGATCACGCTGGCGGCGCGGCGGAGCTGGCCCGCCGCACCGGCGCTCCGGTCGCGGCGCACGCCGCCGACGTGCCGTACGCGGAGGCGGGTCGCGCGCCGGTCAGCGACCCGACAGTGACCGGCGGGCGGCTGTTCGCCCGGCTCAACAGTGGCCGGTTTCCGGCGGTCGAGGTGGCCCAGCCGCTGGCCGACGGGGACCTGCTCGACGTCGGTGGTGGCCTGCGGGTGGTGCACACCCCCGGGCACTCGCCCGGGCATGTGTCGCTCCTGCACGAGCCGACTCGCCTTCTCATCACCGGGGACGCGTTGTTCAACGTGCTCGGCGTCCGGTGGCCGATGAAGTGGCTGTGCAGCGACTTCCAGATGACCCGGGAGACCGCACACGTCCTCGGCGAGTTGGATTACGACCTCGCGGCCTTCACCCACGGCCCCGAGCTGACCGACAAACCCCGCGACCGCATCCGCGCCTTCCTCTCCGCGTACCGTTGAGCGGCCCGTCGGCGGGCCTCACAGCCAGCCGGAGCGCCGGAACAGTCGGTACAGGAACAGGGCCGCCGCCGCCATCAGGGTGAGGGCCCCGGCGTAGCCGTAGCGCCAGGCCAGCTCGGGCATGTGGTTGAAGTTCATGCCGTAGATGCCGGCGATGCCGGTCTGGGTGGCCGCGATGGCCGCCCAGGCAGCGATCTTGCGCATGTCGTTGTTCTGCTCGACGGCGAGCTGCGCGAGTCGCGACTGGACGATCGAGGTGAGCAGGTCGTCGTACGCGGCCACCCGATCCACCGCCCGGCTCAGCCGGCCGTCGACGTCGACGAACCAGCGGTGCAGGGCACGCGGTGGGCCGTCGGGTTCGAGGAGCGTACGCATCGGCGCCTGCAACGGCAGGACCGCCCGTTTGAACTCCACCACCTCCCGTTTGAGCTGGTAGATGTGCTGGATGTCGGCGCTGCGGTCGCGGGCGAACACCGCCTCCTCGACCCGCTCCAGGTCCCGTTCCACGTGCCCGGCCACCTCCAGGTAGGAGTCGACCATGCGGGCGCAGACCGCGTACGCCACCGCCCACGGGCCGGCGGCCAGCAGCGCGGGGCGGCGCTCGATGTCGGCGCGGACGCTGCGCAGCGCCCCGGCGGCGCCGTGCCGCACAGTGATGGCGAAGCGGTCACCGAGCAGCACCATGACGTCCCCGGTGTCGATCACCTCGGAGGTGTCGGTCAGCTCGTCGTGCTCCACGTAGCCGGCGGTGCGCAGGACCAGCAGCGTGACCGGACCGTGGCGCTGCACTGTGGGCCGGTGCCCGTCGGCGAGCGCCTGTTCGACTGTCAGCTCGTCGAGGCCGAAGGTCTGGCCGACCGCGGCGAGCACCGCCGGGCCGGGATCGTGCAGTCCCAGCCACACGAAGGCGTCGCGGCCGTGCCGCGCCCGGGCGTACGCGTCGGCGTAGTGCGGTTGACCGGGTTCCCGGCGGCCGTTGACGTAGACGGCGCAGTCGACCACCGCGTCCGGGTTGGACCGGCGGGGGGTGGGGGAGTCGCCCTCGACCCGTCCGAGCAGTCGACGGGCCAGGGCGCGTACGCCCCGACCGGTCCGGTCCCGTACCGGTCGCTGATCCACCGCGTGCCTCCCCGTCGCCGGCGCACCGTCCCGATCAGGGGATGGTGCCACCGCATTCTGCCGACCAGGGTCCGGCTCCCGACAGCGGGGAGGCGGCGCGGTTCAGCCGGTGCGGGTGGCGAAGACGACGACGTTGTCGACGTAGTTGCCGGTGGCCGCGTCGAACCGGCCGCCGCAGGTGATCAGGCGCAGCCCGGCGGCGTCCGCCGGGCCGTAGACCAGGTTGGTGGGGAAGTGCTCCTTGGGGTACGCGCGGACGTCGTCGATTGTGAACGTGGCGACCCGTGCGTCGGCGCGGGTGACCTGTACCTGCTGCCCCGCGCGGAGCCGACCGAGGTCGAAGAAGACCGCCGGGCCGGACGGCGCGTCGACGTGTCCCACCAGGACGGCGTTGCCGGTCTCACCGGGGCTGACCCCGTGCCGGTACCAGCCGGCGAGTGTGGGCCGGTCCAGTGGCGGCACCTCCAGCACCCCGGCGGCGTCGGCGCCGACGGGCACGATGTCGGCGCGTACGTCGATGGCGGGGATCTGCACCCGGACCGGCGCGGCGGGTGGCAGCGGCGCCAGGTCCGGTGCGGGGTGGGTGCGGGTCGGCGCGTCGGCCGACGGTCGTGGTGGCCGCGCCGGGTCGGCGGTGAGGCCGACGGTGATCAGCCCGAGCCCGGTCACGCCGAGCAGGGCGACCACTGCCGGTAGGGTCCGCCGCCACCACACGTGTGCACCTCCGTACCGGATCGTCGGGGTGCCCGCGCCGGTGTTCCCGGCGCGGGCACCCGTCTCAGGGATGGAACGGCCGCCGATCAGGCGACAGTGGACACCGGGCGGCGCCGGCGGATCAGGATCACCGCGCCGGCGAGGGCGGTGCCGAGCAGCGTGCCGCCGGCGGCGAGAGCGCCGGTGTCACGGTTGTCGCCGCCGGAGCCGGCCGGCGCGCCGCCGATCGGGGTGACGGCGAAGGTTGCGGTGCCGGCCGAGCTGCCGTCGCCGCAGGTCGCCGCCACCGTGTACGTGCCCAGGGTGAACCCGGCGGTGAAGAGCTCGGCGCTCAGCCCGCCGCCGGCGGCGGCCGTGGTGGATCGGACGTTCTGGTCGCGGTTGGGGCCGGTGACCCGGAAGAGGGCGTCACCCGACTTCGGGTTGCAGGTCGTCGCGGTGAGCACGACGGTCCCACCGACCGGTGTGGTGGCCGGTGACACAGTGGTGTCGGCCAGTGCGGCGCCTGGCAGCAGGAGCGTGCCGAGGCCCACGCCGAGCGCCGCCGAGCAGAGTGCTGTTGAGACCTTCATACGCGTCTTCCCTCACTTTTCGTCCGCTGACTGCGTGGGACGTCGTTCGGGTGGCCAACTCCGTGACTAGCACCGGTGTGCCCAACACTAGGTGGGTTGGGTCCTCGATCAGGTGAAAATGAGAAATCCTCGTTGCCGTCACGTGTCCACCCGAAGGCGGGGAGAGCTGCGGAAAGGCCCGGACGGCCCGACCGGCACCGGTGCTCCGATCGATGTCCATCCGGTCGGGCTGTCGTCGCTGTGTCGATGGCGAGGTATTGCCGGTGTCGGCGGAAATGCACCGCCTGGCCCGCCGAGATCGACCGTCCGGGCCGGTCCAAGATCCGCACAAGAACAGGGATGTAGGTGCCTCGCGCGGTCCGGGGGCCACTACATCCCGGAAGTTGTTCGGATCTTGGACCAGGGAGCGTCTCGGGTCAGCGGGTCGGGGTCGGCTCGGGCATCGGCTCGCCGGTCTCCAGCAGGGTCTTGAGGCTGGCCAGCAGCTCCGGCCAGCCGCCGCTGCCGTCGAGTTGGCCGCTGATCGCCCGGTGCATCTCACTGTCGGGGGAGAAGTCGTCGTGGATGACGGTCAGCCGGACGGTCGACCCGCTGTGCGGCTCGATCTCGAAGGTCACCGTCGACCGGCGCTCACCGAGCCGGGCGGCCAGCTCCTCGGCGGACCAGCCGAAGTGCTCGGCGTGCTCGGGTTGGAAGCCGTGCCAGCTGTAGGAGAGGCGACGGTACGGCTCGGCGACGAGCACCCGCTGGCCGAGGTCGCGTGGCTCGCCGTCCGGTGCGTCCTGCCACAGCACTGGTGACCCGACCTGCCAGTCCGAAACCAGCGCGACTCCACCCCAGTAGCGACGGGTGAACGCCGGTTCGGTGAGCGCGGACCACAGCCTCTGCGCGGTGGTGGTGACGTAGGTGGTGTAGACGAAGGTCGGGCTCTCCATGGGTTGTCGCTCCAATGCGGTGGTCAGGTCGGCCAGGGTGGCGGCGCGCTCGCGGTCGTAGCGGCTGAGCCACCGGTCGGCGATGGCGTTGATCGGGGCGGCGTTGAGGTAGTGCAGCTTCTCTCGGCCGCGCCGCGCGGTCGTGACGAGGTGGGCCGCCTCCAGCACCGAGAGGTGCTTGCTGACGGCCTGTCGGGTGCCGGCCAGCCCGTCGCACAGCTCCCGCAGGGTCTGGCCGTTGCGCTCGTTGAGTCGGTCCAGCAGTCGACGTCTGCTGGGGTCGGCCAGCGCCCGGAACGCGTCGTCCATCGACCCTCCCGCGACAGGCAACCATGTGGTTGCCTGCCAAGTTAGGCAACCAATGGGTTGCCTGTCAATCTGGGCGTCGGTGGCGGCAGGCGACCGGGTGCGATCGTGTGGCAGCGTGGTGCGGGTGACCGACTCCGCGCCGCTCGACGTCGACCTCGCGCTGCTCGGTGGCGGCGGCGCCGCGTCGTTGCTGCTCGCCGCACTGGACCGCCACGGTGTCCGGGATCTGCGGATCGCCATCGTCGACCCGGTGCGCCGGCGCGGTCAGGACCGCACCTGGGCGTTCTGGGGTCACCCCGACAGCGACCTGGACCCGCTGCTCAGCGCGAGCTGGCAGCAGGTCGAGGTGGCGACGGCGGCGCGACGCCGCGTCCTGGACCTCACCCCGCTGCGGTACGCCATGCTCCGCTCCGGCCCGGTCTACGACCGGGCTGCCGACGCCGAGCGTCGCCTCGACGCCACCCGGATCGTCGCGCCCGCCGAGACGGTGCGCGACGACGGTGACCGGGTGCTGGTGGGCACCGGCGACGGGCGCGGCGTACGGGCCGGCTGGGTGCTCGACTCCCGTCCCCGCCCGCCGGCGCGAGCGGGGCGTACCACCTGGTTGCAGCACTTCCGGGGGTGGTGGCTGGAGGCGGACCGGCCGGTGTTCGACCCGACGCGTGCGGTGCTGATGGACTTTCGTACCCCGCAGCCGCCCCGGGGCGTCTCCTTCGGGTACGTGCTGCCGGTGAGCGACCGCTACGCCCTTGTCGAGTACACCGAGTTCTCGCCGGACCTGCTGACCGACGCCGGGTACGACGCGGCGCTGGCCGGCTACCGGGATCTGCTCGGGCTGGATCCGACCGGGCTGCGGGTGCGCGAGGTGGAGAACGGGGTGATCCCGATGACCGACGCGCCGTTCCCGGCCCGGCCCACCCCCCGCGTGGTCCGGCTCGGCACGGCCGGTGGCGCGACCCGCCCTTCCACCGGCTTCACCTTCTCCGCCATGTACCGCCAGGCCGATCAGGTGGCCCGCGCCCTCGCCGCGGGTCGCGCGCCGGTGCCCGAGCCGGCGTACCCGCGCCGGCACCGCTGGATGGACGCGGTGGCACTGCGGGCGCTGGACCGGGGCGGGGTGGGCGGCCCCGAGTTCTTCGACAGGCTCTTCGACCGCAACCCGGCCGAGCGGGTGCTGCGCTTCCTCGACGGCGGCACCACTCCGGCCGAGGAGGTCGCGATCATGAATTCGACCCGGCTGATGCCGATGATCGCCGCGACCGCCGGTGACGCCGCACACCGGGTCCGCGACCGGCTGCGCCCCACCCGGCCCGCGCCGGCCATCCCACCCGCTGTGGTGGGTTCGACGCCGACGGCTCGGCGCGGCGGCCCCCCGAGCGGGGAGGACGACGTCCGCGCCCGGTAGGTTGCCGGGCATGGTGGACGCGGCGGCCGGCAGGGGCGTGCAGATCTGGACCGACGGGGCGTGCAGTGGCAACCCCGGTCCGGGTGGTTGGGGTGCGCTGCTGCGCTACGGCGATCACGAGCGGGAGCTGTGCGGCGGTGAGGCCACGCCCACCACCAACAACCGGATGGAGCTGATGGCGGCCATCCAGGCGTTGGAGAGCCTGAACCGGCCGGTCACCGTGGAGCTGCACACCGACAGCACGTACGTGCGCAACGGCATCACCAGTTGGCTGGCGTCGTGGAAGCGCAACGGTTGGCGGACCGCCGCGAAGCAGCCGGTGAAGAACGCCGACCTGTGGCAGCGGCTGGAGGCGGCCTGCGAGCGGCACGAGGTCACCTGGCTGTGGGTCAAGGGGCACAACGGCCACCCGGAGAACGAGCGGGCCGACGGGCTCGCCAACAAGGGCATGACCGAGGCCCGGGGCGCGCTGACCAGCCGCTGATCCCGGGTCAGCGAGTCGCGTCCGGGTGCCCCGGCATGCTGGAACCGCCGCCGCTGCTGCCGGACGAACCACCGGCGACGCCCGAGTTGTCGGGCTCGGTCACGATGTCGGGCCGGACGTCGGTGTCCGCCGGTGCGGGGACCTCGGTGTCCGCGTCGACCTGCACCAGTGGCGCCTGGCCGGCCTCGTCCTCGCTGTGCTGCGGGTCGCCCGGCTGCTCACCTTGGCGATTTCGGTAGCCCACGCCGTGCCCCCCGTCGATGCCGGTCCGCGTCGGCGCTGGCTACCCGGCGTCGTCAGGGCCGAAACCTCGCGGTCAGCGGCGACGACCCCGACGGGCGGGGGAGCGGGACGGCTGACGGACCGGGGTGAGCGGCAGCGCCGTCCAGTGCGCCGGCCGGGTGAGCGTCTGCGGCAGCCAGGTGTGGGTGTCACCCCGGGCGGCGTCCAGCTGGGTCTGGTGCAGGAAGAGCGTGCGCCGCAGGTCCGCGCCCCGCAGGTCGGCTCCGCGCAGGTCCGCGCCGGTGACGTCGGCCAGGCCGAGGTCCGCCCCGCGCAGGTCGGCGCCGATGAGCAGCGCCCCACGCAGGTTGGCCCGGCGGAGGTCGACGCGGCGCAGGTCCACCCCGAGCAGGTGCGCGCCCCGCCGGTCGGCGCCGCCGGGAGCGCGGGCCGCGTCGCTGGCCCGGGACAGCAGCGGGTTGACCCGGTTCCGGTGGTCGGCGACGTCCACCGCGCGAAGCTGCGCCGGGTCACCCTCGGTGAACGTCAGCGTCTCGGCGCGGGCGCGTTCCAGCTCGGCGAGCAGGTCGGCCGGCGGGTCCAGCGCCACCGCCTCGGTGAGGTACCAGAGCAGTTCGTGCAGCGGTCGCAGCACCGCGAACGCCTCGGCCATCGCCGGCAAGGTCTCCGGTGCGTCCCGCCAGTCCCGCCCGCCGAAGGTCACCTGGGCGACCTGCTGCCCGGCACCGAAGCAGTCGAACACCGTACAGCCGGGAAACCCGCGCTCCCGCAGCTCGGTGTGGATGCCGCAGCGGTGGTCGGGGCGCAGATTCGGGCACGGCGAGCCGGCCGGCTTGTCGATGGCGAAGTCCGCCGACGCGGCGAAGGCGGGCACCACGCAGCACAGCCCGAAGCAGCGTCCGCAGTCGGCGCGTAGCTGCGCCGCCCCGGACGGCGGTGCGGTGTGGTGCGACACGCCGACGGTCCTCCTGGCGATCAGGGTGGACCACCATTGTTTCCTGTGCCGCGCCCACGGGTCGGTCGGGGGTCACCGTGCGTGCGTGTCACCGGCCGTCGCGGGGCGGGGCGCTGGCGTACGGGCATCGCCCGGTGGCGGCACCAGACGGCGGACGTCCCGCTCGCCGTCGTCGTGCCCGTACTTCTGGTCGAAGTGCCGTTTCACGACGGCGACCGGCGTGCGGTCCCCGTCGGCGGGCTCGGCCAGCGCGAACACGCCGGGCGCCGCCCCGGGCGCGCGGGGCGGCAGCACGGCTCGCACCGTCAGCGGCCCGGTGACCCGGAACCCCCGGCAGTCGACGTAGTGCTGCCCGTCCACAGTCACGAACGGCACGCGTACCTCGACCACGTCCGACTCGTCGTGGCGCAGCGTGACAGTGACCGACCAGTACCGCTCCAGGTCGAGGGTGGCCTGCTCGTGCTCCCACAGCTCCTCGAACCGGGCGTGCACGAACCCGCCCCACGGGCTGTCCATGTCCACCTCGAGCTGCGGCACGTTGAACGACAACTTCCCGATCGGGAAGAACGAGATCAGCGCCCGCCCGTCCCACTGGTAGAGCTGGATCGACGGGGACGCGTCGTAGAGCCGGACCTGGAGGCGGTGGCGCAGCCGCGCGTCGAGCGCGTCGGCGAACGCGGCCAGGTGGCGCAGGTTGGTGCGGATCTGTCGGGGCACGTCCACCCGTTGCCGTTCCAGCTCCTCGGAGCGTTGCTGCGCGGCGGTGCAGTCGGGGTCGAGCAGAAGCAACTGCACCTGGGCGCCGTTGGCGAGCGCCGCTCGTACCGCGCTCAGGGTCTCCTCGCGGTGCCGTTGCTCCAGCAGGATCGTCCAGGTGTCGAGAATGCGCACCCGACGCCCAGAGCGGTGCAGCCGCGCCACGAACGCCTGCTGGTCGAAGCTGAGGTGCTCCTGCACCCGCGCCTTGCGGGCCTCCTCGAACAACGGGTCGAAGATGACGTACGAGATGGCCGCGAGGACGACGCTGGCCCCGAGGTTGAGCAGGAGGTCGCTGAGGAAGCCGGTGCTGCGCCAGGCGGCCAGCAGCATGACGACGGCGATCGCGAAGAGCGCCCCGCCGACGACGAAGGCCCGTCGTTGCCGCCCGCCCCGACCAGCCCACCCGGGCATCCGGTCCCCTTCCGCCGTCGGTCGGCACCACCGCCGCTTGCTGATCACCGGAGTTCGGAGGATACGTGCCCGCTTTGCTGGGCGCTGTCCCGTTCTCCGAGCGGCTGGTTCACCGCTCGGACCGGCTCCACCGCTCATAGGGTGACGGTAACGGAGTCGTGCGACCACGGAGGGTGTCGGGGTGGACGAGAGCGAACGCGAGCAGGCGCTTCTCACCGTGCTGACCACCGAGCACTACGCGTTGCAGACGTCCCGCGCCGGCACCATCGCCGAGGCCACCGGCCGCGCCACCATCTTCCTGTCCGTCCTGTCGGCGGCGCTGATCGGCCTCGGCTTCGTCGCCAGCAACGACAAGCTGGTCCGCCCGTACCTGGCAGCGGTGCTGCCGACGCTGGTCATCCTCGGGGTGCTGACGTTCCTGCGGTTGGTGGAGACCACAGTGGAGAACTCGTTGGACCTGCGGCGGATCCAACGCATCCGGGCCTACTACCAACACAAGCTAGCCGGCGAGCACGACTTCTTCGCCGACGCGGTGGTGGCCGACGACGCCATGAGCACCGCCTGGAACCTGGTCGGCACGCGCCCGGGGCGGTGGGAGTTCATGTTGACCACTGCCGCACTCGTGGGAGCGGTCAACGCCGTGCTGAGCGGGCTCGGCATCGCCCTGGTGGCCACGACCGTCGGGGCCGGGGGCGCGTTGACGGTAGTGGTCGGGGTGCTGGTCGCGGTGGTGGCGTTCGGTGTGCAGTTCGCCTACATCGTCCGGGCGTCGGCCGCGCCGATGCGCTGACGGCACCCGCCGGTGTCGCTCAGACCGATCGCCAGTCGTCGTTCGTCAACGCCGTGGCCTGGGGACCCATCAGCGACATGCCCCCGTCGACCGGCCAGGACGCGCCGGTGACGTAGCTGGCGGCGGGGGAGGCGAGCAGCGCGACCACGGCGGCCACCTCCCGGGCGTCGCCGGGCCGCCCCACCGGCACGCCGGGCCGTTCCTGGGTGAACGGGTCGACATCCTCCTGGCCGGTCATCGGCGTGGCGATCTCGCCCGGGGCGACGGCGTTGACGGTGATCCCGTCGGCGGCCAACTCCTGGGCCATCACGCGGGTCAGCAGCCCGAGCCCGCCCTTCGCGGCGCAGTACGCGGCGGAGCCGACCCGGGGCGCGTGTTCGTGCACGCTGGTGATGTTGATGATCCGACCGCCGGCGCCGGTGGCCCGCATCCGTCGCGCGGCCCGCTGGGCGCACAGGAAGGGCGCGTCCAGGTCGACGGCGAGCACCTCGCGCCACTGCTCCCACCCGGTGTCGACGAACGGCGCCGAGGCCCCGATGCCGGCGTTGTTGACCAGCACCCCGATGCCGCCCAGCCGGTCGGCCAACTCGTCCACCACCGCCGCCGCGTCCGGCAGTTGGGTCAGGTCGACCTCGGCGACCTCGCAACGCCGCCCGGTGGCGCGGACCTCGGTGGCCGTCCGTTCCGCGCCGTCGGGGTCGCCGTACCAGGTGATGCCGATCTCGAAGCCGGCAGTGGCCAGCGTCACCGCGCAGGCCTTGCCGATGCCGGAGTCCGCGCCGGTGACGATGGCGATTCTGGGGTAGTTGTCGTATCGCTGTGGCATGCTGCCGCACTACCCCGGCGGGGCCGGTCCAACCGCCACGGGGACCACTACTCATCGCCGGCGGCGTACCGTCGCCTGATGCGGATCACCCGGTTCACGCACGCCTGTGTGCGCGTCGAACACGACGGCGGCGTGCTGGTCGTCGACCCGGGGACGTGGAGCGAGCCGCAAGCCCTGGTCGGCGCGGACGCCGTCCTGGTCACCCACGAGCACACCGACCACATCGACGTGTTGCGGCTCGCCGGTCTCGGTGTCCCCGTGTACGCGCCGGAGGGCGCCCGACTGCCGGATCTCGCCCCGCTGCCGGTGACCCGAGTCCGTGCGGGCGAGCTGTTCACGGCGGCCGGCATTCCGGTCAGCGCGCACGGCGGCCGGCACGCCGCGATCCACCAGGGGCAGCCCGACTGCCCGAACCTCGGCTACCTGATCGGCGGCGAGCTCTATCACCCGGGCGACGCCCTGCATGTGCCGGACGAGCCGGTGCGCACCCTGCTCGTCCCGGCCCAGGGGTCCTGGCTGCGCCTCGACGAGGCGATCCGGTTCGCCGGCGCCGTGGGCGCGGCGGCGGCGTACCCGATCCACGACGCGCAACTCAACGACCGCGGCCTGGCCAGTGTCGCGGGCTGGTTCGCCGAGACGATCCCCGGCTACCGTCACCTGCTGCCCGGCGACACCGGCTGACCATCTGCCGTCGAGGTGCGGAAACGGGGCGCGGCGGCGGTGAGCACCGCGGCGGCCGTCGGGGCGGACCAGCCGTCGGTCAGCTCCGTTACCAGGTCGGCCACCAGCCGGGTCACGGCCGGCCCGCCATCCGGGTGCAGCGCCTCGGCGACGATCAGCACCGACGAGGTCCCCGCCCGCACTGCCGACCAGCCGCTCTGCCGGTTCGTCCACCGTCGGGCGTGTGCCCGGCCGGCGGAGTCGACGAAGGTCACCTCGCCCGGCTCTGGATGCTCGGTGTCGCCAGCGAAACTCAGGTACGCCTCGTCGCCGTGTGCCGGCCGGACCACCAGGTCGCCGTCGACGCGGTCCAGGTCGAGCGCCGCGACCGGGATGGCGTATGCGGCCGAGATGGCGTTGCAGAGGTCGACGAGCGGGTGCACCCGGGGCAGATCGCCGTCCAGGCGCAGCCGACGCAGCAGCGCCTCGGCGGCGCACCGGTACTTGGTGGGTCGAAGCCCCATCGCCGTGTACGCCCGCCGCCACGCCTGGATCTCCGGGAACCCGCTCTCGGCCCCGCCGGCGGTCAACCGCCGTCGGGCCTCGGTGAGATAGTCGGCCGTGCGTCCCGCGACGTCGGCGGTGGCGGTGATTCCGGCGGCCTGCACCACACCGGCGACCAGGTCGGGGTACGCGTCGCGAAGCCGCGGAGAATGTTCGAAGTGCACTGTGGTCCTATCGTTCGGTGAGGGCGAGGGTCACGCCGAGCGCGACGAACGTGCCGGCGGCCGTTCGCCGCAGCCAGTCGGTGACCCGGGGTCGGGTCAGCACCCGGTCGCGTACCCGGGCCGCGAAGATGCCGTAGCCGCTGAACACCACGAAGGTGAGCAGCATGAACACCGCGCCGCAACCGAGCATCGCTCGGGTCGAGCCCGGTGCCGTGGTGTCCACGAACTGCGGCAGGAACGCGACGAAGAACATCGTCGGCTTCGGGTTGAGCAGGTTGACCAGCACCCCGGAGACGATCACCCGGATCGCCGAGCGGGGCGGGGCGTCGGTGGTCACCGCGAAGGCGTCACGGTCCCGTGCCATGGACCAGGCCAGGTAGAGCAGGTAGCCGACGCCGAGGTAGCGGACGGTCTCGAACGCCACGGCGCTGGTCTGCATCAGCGCGGCCAGCCCGGTCATCGCGGCCAGCAGATGCGGCAACGTCCCCAGCGTGCAGGCGAACGCGGCCAGCACCCCGGCCCGTGCACCCCGCGAAAGACCGGCGGAGAGCGTGAAGATCACCCCGGTGCCGGGGGTGACCACCACGATCAGCGTGGTGATCAGGAACGGGATGGTCACGATCGTCCTCCGGCGGAGTTGGTGGGTCTGGCTCCTGCTCACTCTGCTGCCACAATGGTCCGATGGGCAGAGCCAAAGCGACTGCATCCGAGAGGTCCATATCGGCCGGGTCCGACTTCCTGCACCTGACCATCACCGACGCGACGCCGGGCGGGCGCGCCGACTGGCTGACCGACCGGCTTCGGCAGGCCATCGCCGAAGGGCGGGTGCCGGTCGGCGACCGGCTGCCCCCGACCCGGGTGCTCGCCGCCGACCTCGGTGTCTCCCGGGGCGTGGTCACCGAGGCGTACCAGCGCCTGACCGAGGAGGGGCACATCGCCGGTCGGGGCCGGGCCGGCACTGTCGTCGTCGCCGCGCCGGCCCCGCCCACACCCACAGCGGCCGCCGCGCCGGCGCCGGTCACGACCTTTCCGCCGGCACCGGGCACCCACATCTTCGAGGCGCTACGCGCGGCGCACGCGACAATCGACCTGACGCCCGGCGTACCCGATCTGGCCGCCTTTCCGCGCGCGGACTGGCTGCGTGCCGAACGGAGCGTGCTGCGCCGCCTCGCCGCGGCCGACCTCGGCTACGGCGACCCCTGTGGCACGCCCGTGCTGCGACAGGCCGTCGCCGCCTGGCTGGCCCGTAACCGCGGCATCAGCGTCGATCCCGCTGAGGTGATCATCGTGGCCGGGGTCTCCCAGGCGCTCGGGCTGCTCGCCCAGGCACTCAGCGCCGCCGGCGTCGATCGGATCGCCGTCGAGGACCCGGGCTCGCTCGGGGTGCGCCAGCACCTGAACAACTGGCGGATGGACACCCCGCCGATCAGTGTCGACGACGCCGGGCTGCGGGTCGACGAGTTGACCGCCAGCGGCGTACCGGCCGTGATGCTCACCCCCGCGCACCAGTTCCCGACCGGCGTGGTGCTCGACGGTGACCGCCGCCGCCACCTCGTCGCCTGGGCGCGGGCCGGCGGTCTGATCATCGAGGACGACTACGACGCCGAGCACCGCTACGACCGTCCTCCGGTGCCGGCGCTGCGTGGTCTGCTGCCCGAGCAGGTCTGCTACGCCGGCAGCGTCTCCAAACTGCTCGCCCCCGCCCTGCGGGTCGGCTGGCTGCTCGTGCCGGCGCGGCTGCGGGAGGCCGTGGTCGCCGCCAAGCGCAACGCCGACCTGGGCAACGCCGTGCTACCGCAACTGGTGCTGGCGGAGATGATGACCTCCGGCGCCTTCGAGCGGCATCTGCGGCTGCTGCGCCGCCGACACATCCGCCGGCGGGACGCCATGATCGCCGCGCTGGCCCGCGCGTTGCCGTCGGCGACGGTGCACGGCGCCGCCGCCGGTCTGCACCTGATGATCACGCTGGACGATGCAGTGGTCGACACCGAGCTGGCGGCGGCGACCCTGGCGCGCGGGGTGAAGGTGCAACCGCTGTCCTGGCACTGCCAGCGGCCGTACCGGCCCGGCCTCGTGCTCGGCTACGCGGCTCGTACGACCACCGAGATCGAGGACGGCGTCGCCGCTGTCGCCGCAGCGCTCGGCCACCGTTGACCATCGGCAGCGGCATGCTGGGAATCAGCCCAGGAACAGCTGGACGAGGACCAGCACGGCGAGCAGCGCCGGCCCCCGTGACCCCTGCCGCATCAGGTCGACCGGGATCATCCCGAACGGTGTGTTTACCGTCGCGCCGCCGTAGTCGATCGGCGGGCGGGTGCCGGCCCGGAACGCGGCGGCCACCACCCCCAGCGCCAGCGTCGGCGCCAGCCAGGCCGGCCCCGGGTCGACGGTCGGCACTGTCAGCAACCACCACACGCCCGCACCGACAGCCGGCACCACGACATGGATCCCGCGCAGCAGGTTGTCGCTGCCACCGAGCGCCCGGCGTAGCCCGGGTGAGCGGCTGACCGACCGCAGACCACCGGTCAGCCGGTTGGCGGCGAGGTACGCGAACACCACCTGCGCGGCCCCGGCCAACCCGGGCAGGGCGAGCGCGGCAGCGTACTGCACCCCGATCAGCGCCGCCCAGATCAGCACGGCGCTCGGGTGGCGGCGCAGCCGGCGTACGTCGGCCTGGAGCAGCGCCCACCAGCCGGGGCCGGGCCGGAACCGGCGGCTGCGAACCCGGCCGATCCGGCGCCAGCGGCGGCTCTCCACCAGGCTGGCGAGCAGGCTCGGGTCCAGCAGGATCGTGGCCGTGGCGGCGGCGTTGGCGAACTGCGCGCCGGTGGTCAGGGTGGCCCGGTCGACCCGCGGCAGCGCGCGTACCGCGAGGATCATGCCCAGGCCCGCGAGGGGCACCGAGGCGGAGAACAACGCGACGGTCGGTGTCGTCGCCGGCCGGGACAGCCCGTCGCCGAGGCGACCGACGAGCACCACGAGGGCGGTGATCACGGCCGCCGTCACCATCGGCACGGCCCCGACCACTGTCGGCCAGCGTCGCCCCGACCGGCTGCTCTGGGCGACGACGCTCAGCGCCAGCGCGGCCGCGCCCCAGCCCGCGCCCGCCGCCGCCGCCCAGCCCAGGGCTGACGGTTCGCTGACCCCACCGAGCGCCGCCACTGCCACTCCGAGCGCCGCGGTGCCGCACGCCGCTCCCAGCAGCAACAGGACGAAACGCGGCGCCAACCAGGCCCGCCGGTCGATGGGCGCGCTGGTCGCCCAGCTCTGCGTCGCCGGGGTCACCAGCAGTGGGCCGAGCGCGCGCAGACCACGCCAGGCGAGCCCCGCGCCGGCCAGCAGCGCGGCGACCGCGAGCCACCACCGCACGCCCGGCTCGGCCTGCCCCACCGTTGGGGAGTCCAGCAGGTCGCGGCTGGCGCTGATCGCGAACCAGCCGTACATGCCCACGAACAGGACCATGACGTACGCGTCGCCGAGCACGTCACCGAGGGAATGGTCGTGGTGCCGGCTGCGGGCCTTGCGCAGGTGCGTCCGCACCTGCCGGGCGGTCGGCACCGCTGCCGGCGTGTCGGCGATCGTGGCCGGCGCGGCGGTCACTTGCCGATCTCGATGCGCTCGTCGACCACCGCGTCGATCAGCTCCGGGTCGTGCGAGGCCAACAGCACGGCCGTGCCCGCCGCCCGTTCCCGCAGGAGTCGGTCGGCGAGCCACTGTCGCCCGCGGACGTCCAGCCGCTGCTCGGGCTCGTCCAGGATCAGCACCCGACGGGGCCGGACGAAACAGGACGCCAGCGCCAACCGGCGGCGCTGCCCGCTGGACAGCGTCACAGGCAGTTGGTCGCGGGCCGGCTCCAGACCCAGCTCGGCGAGGACCTCCTCGACCGGCTCGGCGTCACCCCCGTGGGCGTACGCGACCAACTCCAGGTGCTCGACGACCGACAGGTCGGGGAAGAAGTCGATGTCGTCCAGGGCGGCCGCCACCAGCGCCCGCACCTGAGGATCGGTCTCGTCGGCCCGGCGGCCCTGGACCAGCACCTCACCCGCGTCCGGCCGGTCAGCGCCGACGACACAGCGCAGCAGAGTCGTCTTGCCGCTGCCATTCGGGCCCAGCACCACAGCGATCCGGCCCGCCGGGAGCGTGAAGCTCACCTCGTCGAGCACGACCAGGTTGCCGAAGTTGCGACTGAGTCCCCGTACCGAGAGCGCGTCCACGATCACAGAGTCTGCTTCCTTCTTGTTGCTCACACCTGATCGGGGTGAGACTTCCGGATGATTCGCTCTTCGCGCAGCAGGGCTGGGCTGAAGTCCGGGAGCGGCAGTCTGCTCCGGTGGCGATCGGCCCGTGTCTGCACGATCTGCTTCACCAAGTTATGCGGGGTGCGCAGGGTGATGTCGGGGTCACCGTGTCGTTGCAGGACGTTGATCGCGGCGTTCACGTCGGCCTGCCACACCACCCCGCACACTGTGCAGTGAAGCCGGTCCCCGGCGCGGCGGCCGAGGCAGCCGCAGCGGTGACAGACTTGTGAGGTGTAGGCGGCGTTGACGTGCACGAGCGCAGAACCTCTGCGCTCCGACACGCTGGCCAGTGCCTCGGCGGTGACTCCTTTGGTCCACGCGGCGAGGCGTCGGTTGGTGTCCCTGCCGAGCGGTTTACGCCCGGCGAAGGTCTTGGTGAGGTTTTCGGCCACGACGACGGTGGCCTTGTCGACGACTCGATGTACAGCGGTGAAGATCTCCGTGCGGACCTGTGCCCGGTGGCGGGCGGCCTGACGGTCACGCTTGACGGTTCCCAGGTTGTTCTGGCTGATCCGGTCCGCCTTGGCCTGGTCGCCGCGTCGGGCGGCGTTGTTGGCGATCGAACGCAGCTTCGCCCGGCGGCGGTTGCGTTCCTTGGTCCGATCCGACTCTGTTGTCAGTAACCGACCGAGGCGTGCGCCGTGGTGGTTGCCGTCGGAGTCGGTCAGTACCTCCGTGTAGCCTTTGTCCACGCCGATCGTCGCTCCGCCGCACGGACGCTGTGAGGTCTTCATGGTGGCGGCGTCGATCTGGTAGTGGACCTCGACCCGGTCGCCGCGCAGGATCAGCCGCAGCGTGCCCCTCGGCGCGACGGTGGTATTCAGCGGGATACGCACGAGCTGACGCCGCACGAGCCCCGGCACGGCCAGCCACAGAAGGCCGTTGCCGTCGACATGGGTGTGGTGCTTGTCGGCGCGCACCACGATTTGGTTGTGGGTGTGGTTTTGCCCGCGCCGCCAGTGCTTGCGCATCTGCCGGGCCAGGTATGCGTCGCCGGACCATTTGTTGGTCTTGAGCAGCCCCAACAGCCGTCTGCGCGCGGCGGGGTCTGAGGTATGATGCCCAACCGCCCGACGTACCACCGCCTTCGCCGACTCCCGGCTGGCGGTGATGTCGGCCATCGCGTCACGGACGGTCTCTTTCCACGCGTTGGCCAGCACCTCGAACCGTCGGTGTGTGCCCTCGGCTAACCACTGGTCGCGGACCTGCCGGTCCGTCAGCCCTGCCCCGGCCACGGAGCCGTAGCGGCGCCATACCTCACTGCGTACCCGCCCGAGTCGCCGGGCCTGCTCGGCCAGCGCAAGATACTTGCCGACGTTGAGTCGCTGCGAGTAAGCGATCCGGGTGGTCTTCACCGGGCACCCCCGTTCAAGTCGTCGGTCTTCATCGGCTTCTCTTATCGGCGCAGGCCATGGAGCCGACCTGAGAAACTGTGCACGATCGACAGCAGGTCGGCCACCATCTCTTCCCGCGGTGACAGCGATTCCTGGTTGGTCACCAACAGCTCACATCCGGCCACCTCAGCCTCGTAGGAGAGATAGTCGAAGCCGAACCGGCCCAGCCGGTCCTCGTGGGCGATGACCAGCGTCGACACCTGCCCGGCGTTGACTCGGCTCATGACGTTGAGAAGCTTGGGCCGCAGCAAATCCATACCACCGCCGATCTCACTGACCCACTCGTGCACGGCCAGCCCTCGGGCTAGGCAGAACGTCTTCATGGCGGTGCGCTGCGACGCAAGGTCGTCGCACTGTCCGGCGGAAGACACCCGACAGTAAACGATCACCTTCCGGTCGTCTCGCGAAAAACCGGGAGTGAGCACGGGCGCACACATCGGACTCGTCGAAGTACCGCTGGCCGGTGGGGGTGCGTCCGGCGACAATCCGGCCTTCAGCCTCCCATCGGCGCACCGTGCTCGCGGAGCGATCAATGCGTTCCGCGAACTCCGAAACGCGACAAAACCCCCCATAATTGCTCAGTCTGGGAAACAATGAGTAGCGAAGCAAATTTAGAGTCCAGTCTCCCAGACCTGTGCCAGCGGCTACAGTGGGCGACCTACGTCACTCGGGTGTCGGCGTCGTCCTCCAGTCGGGCGTCGGCGGCGGCCAGCCCCTGGGCGTCGGCGACCTCCTCGGCCACCGCCGCCGCGTCCGCCCAGTGCCGCCGCGCGTCGGCCTGGTCGCCTAGCGCGGCGCAGGCGTCACCCAGGTAGAGCAGGGTACGTGCCAGCCCGGCGGTCGGCCGGGTCTCCTCGCGCAGCCGGCGGCTCTCGGCCAGCAGCTCGTACGCCGTCCGCGCCTGCCCCGGAGTGCTGCTCAGCAGCGTCGCCCCGGCGTTGAGCAGCGCCGTCGCCCGGCTCGTCGGGTCGTTTACCGACTCGTACTCGCGCAGTGCGGCCCGCCACGCCTGGGCGGCGTCCAGGTGCTCGCCGAGCGCCGCGTGCACCAGCACCAGGTTCGTCAGCGCCGCCGCGTACCCCCGCGCGTCACCCACCGACCGGAACGTGTTGGCCGCCCGAACCAGGTGGTGGTGCGCGGTGTCCGGTTCGCCCCGGGCCAACTGGGCCGCGCCCAGGCCCAGCTCGGTGAGGGCGTGCCCGGCCCGGTCGGCGCCGGAGCGGTGTCGGCGGGACATCTCCAGGTGCTCCACCGCGTCGTCGAGCTGCCCCAGGTCGAGCAGGGCCAGGCCGAGGTTCATCCGCGCCTGGGCGTTGCCCCGCCGCCCCCGCTCGTTGACCGCGAGGGTGAGCGCGGCCGCCGCCCCCTGCGGGTCGTGCCGGCGTCGACGCAGCACCCCCAACTCGTTGTGCGCCCACCCGGCGATCTCCGGACGGTCGTCGGCGGTCGGGGGTGGCCAGCACGGTGCGACAGACCTGCTCCCACTCGTCGAGCCGCTCGGCGTACGCCAGCCACCCACACAGCGCCACTGCCAACCGGAACCACCACCGACGGACCCGGCGGGGCAGTGTCTCCTTGGCGCCGGCCGGCACCCGCACCACCGCCAGCAGCAGCTCCTGGTGCAGGTCGAACCAGCCGTACGGGTCGTCGTCCAGCGGCAGCGACCACTCCCGGTCTCCCGGTGAGCCGAGCACCGCCAGGTTGGCCGCGTGCCGTTCGGCCCGGCGGGCCAGGTGCCGGGTCAGTCGGGCCTGCGCGGCGACCCGGGCCCGGACCGGATCCGCGTCCCGCAGGTGCAGTCGGGCGCTGCCGGCCAGCAGAGGGCGGATCTCGTACCGGTCGCCGGGCGCGCCGACCACGAACGCCGCCGCTGCCAACCGGTCGAGCAGTGCGGTCACCAGCTCGGGGTGCCGCCCGGCCAGCGCGGCGATGGTGGGCCGGTCCACCGGGGCGGGGACCAGCGACATCAGCCGGTACAACCGTCGGGCCTGGCGGGGCAACACCCGGTACGCGATGTCCCGTTCGGTGACCAGGCGGGCCGCCGGTGAGACGGCGAGCCGCTGGTGCGGTGGCGTCTGCACCGCGCGGCGCAGCGCGTCCAGCACGTCGGAGTGCCGCCAGCCGTGCTGAGCGGTGCGATAACCGAGCGCGCGGACGGTACGCGGTTGCCGCCCGCACAGGTCGACGATCTCGCGTACCGCAGGATCGGTGCGCGGATCGGCGCGACGGACCCGGGCGGCGGGCGCGGCCCCGCCCGCCGTCGCGAACAGCTCCACCGCCTCGGACGTGCCCGGTTCGGCGATCCAGTGCGCGACCACACCCTCCAGACCGACCAGCGCCGGACCACCGGCGAGCAACAGGCGGCAGGTGCGCGCGGTGGGCGGTAACAGTGGCCGGACCTGGTCGGGACGGTCGACGTTGTCCAGCACCAGCACGATCTTGCGACCGTCGAGCTGACGGCGCAGCGCGTCGGCGGCGGCGGCGAGCGCATCCGGCCGGCCGGATGTCGGCGGGGCGGTGCCCAGGATCCGGGCCAGTGCGGTGAGCACCTGCCGGGCCGAGCGGGGTCGGCCGCGCCGCCGCAGGTCGAGGTAGTACTGCCCGTCGGGGAAGTCCTCCCGGCACTCGTTCGCGGCCTGCACCGCGCACGCGGAGGTGCCCACCGCGCGTCGGCCCAGAACCGCCACGGCGTGCTCCCGGGTGAGCAGACCGACCAGTGCGTCGACGTGCTCCTCACGACCGGTGAACTCGGCCGTGTAGGGCAGATTGGGCGCCCCGGCGGCGGGGGTGGTGAGCACCTCCGTCGGCTCGGGGTCGACCTCCCGGCCACCTCGGCGGCGGCGCACCTCGTACACCACGTAACCGACGACGCCGCCGGAGGCCAGCACGATGGTCACCGGCCCGAGCACGCTGGCCGCCAGCTCGGAGAGGACGTTGCCGGCCAGGTTGCTGGCCACGTTGGCGAGGACGCTGCCGACCACGCCGCCGATCGCGATCAGCGCCGGCCACCGCGAGCCGCCACGCGAACCACCCGGCCCGGTCACCGCACACCTCCGGAGACGAGCCCGGCGACCAGGTGCCGCCGCGAGAGGACCACCAGCACCACCGGCAGCACCGAGGCGAGCACCGAGCTGGCGGCCAGCGCCCCACTGTTGCTCACGAAGCTGCGGGTCTGCTCGGCCAGGAACGGCCCGAGCGGCGACGACCCCGGCCCACCGAACAGTCGTCCCACCACCAGGTCGTTCCAAACCTGGACGAACTCCAGTACGGAGACCGCCACCACCGCCGACAGGTTGTGCCGGGCCAACCGGCGCAGGGTGTGCCACCACCGACGCCCGCCCAACCGGGCGTCGCGGACCTGCTCCACCGGCAGGTCGGCGAACGCGTTGCGCAGCACCAGCACCGCGAACGGCACACCCAGCGCGATGTGCACCAGGGCCAGGCCCTGTGCCGTGCCGGAGGAGAGGACCAGGCCCAGCACCTCGTTGACCGGCC
This sequence comes from Micromonospora sp. NPDC048842, assembly GCF_040649935.1. NCBI lineage: Bacteria > Bacillati > Actinomycetota > Actinomycetes > Micromonosporales > Micromonosporaceae > Micromonospora > Micromonospora sp. NPDC048842. The sequence goes on from NZ_JBEZGK010000031.1 coordinate 25,112, forward strand.
CGGCGATGACCTGGATCGGCACGACGCTGGCCGCCAGCAGCAGCAGCCCGGTGGCCTGCGCGGCCGGCCCGGTCAGCCAGGCCAACGGGTACGCGGCCAGCAGCGCGACCACCAGCACCGTGGCGGTCACCGCGGTGGCCAGCAGCAGGGTGAAGCCCAGCGTGCGCCACAGCTCGGTGCCGGTGACCAGGTCGCGGTAGGACTCGCCACTCGGCGGCGTTGACCACCAGCCGCGCGCGGCGGCGTCCACCCGGCCGTGCGCCGACGTGGCGACCAGCACCGCCAGCGGCACCAGCCAGGCGATGGCGGCACCCGCCGCGAGCAGCCGGAACACCCGCCGAGGCGGGGCGACCGGGGTGGGCTCCGGTGCCGCCTCGACGCGCGGCGGGGGCCAGGCCTGCCGGACGAAGAGCGCGGCCACCATGATCCCGCCGATCACCGCCACCAGCCACACCACGCCGAGCGCGGCGCCGTCGCCGGTGGTGGTGCCCCCGGACGTCTGCCAGATCCGCAGCGCCAGCACCGAGGCCTCGTCGCGGACCGAACCTGGGGTCATCACCAGGATGAGGTCGAACGTGCGGCTGGTGCCGACCGCCACCAACGCGAAAACCACGGCGGTCGTCCGCAGCAGCAGTGGCCGCCACTGCGCGTCCCACAGCACGTGGCGACGCGTACCGCCGTAGGCGCGGACCGCGTCGGCGAGGCTCGGCGGCACCGCGTCCAGCGCGGAGCGGAAGACCAGCACCGCCAACCCGACCCAGGCCCAGACGAACGCCGACATCAACGCGACGGTGACCATTCCCGGCCCGAGCAACTGCGGCGCGTCCTCGACCGAGCGGCCGGCCAGTCGGGTCGCGACCAGTGTGGCCAGCCCCCGGCTCGGGTCCGGGTCGTACATCAGCCGGAAGGTGACCCCGGTGACCACCAGCGGCAACGCCACCGGCACCAGGAGGATCAACCGGACCAGGCCGCCCTCCTCGGAACGGCGGGACGCGGCGGCGAGCAGATAGCCCAGTGCCGTCACCACCGCCGGCACCAGCAGCGCCCAGAGGACCGTCCGACCGACCACCGCGCCGGTGCCCGGGGCGGCGAGCGCGTTCCGGAAGTGCGCCGCGCCGACCCAGCGACCGTCGGTGGTGACGCTGGCGTGCATGGTCCGCAGCACCGGCCACAGCACCAGCCCGCCGAGCAGCACCGCGGCCGGCAGCAGCAGGGCCGACGTGGCCCCCGCCGCCGGATAGGCCCGACCGCGCCGAGCTGGACCGACGTCGTCGAGGACCGCCAGCTCGCCGAGGACCCGCACCTGGCTCATCGGCCGCCCCCCGCGCTGCGGGCCGCCGCGGCGAGCAGGCCGGTGGCCCGGCGGATCGCCTCGCTGGCGCGGACCCCGTCGGTGACGTCGGCGAAGAAGCCCTGCATGATCCGCCAGATGCCGACCCCGTCCGAGCCGGTGAACGCGCCGGGCAACTGGTCGGAGAGATCGAAACGCAGGGTGCCGGGGGCCCGCATCTCCTCGGCGAGACCCTGGCCGACGCGATCCCGGTAGCTGCCGATCGCGACGTTGGTGTTGGGCGAGAGGTAGCCGCCGTCGCGCAGCCACGGCTGGAACGAGTCGGCCCTGGTGAGCCACTCGACCAGCTCGACTCCACCCCGGGCGTCGGCGAACGCCACCGCCGCGTCCCCGCCGACGATCAGCGGGCCGCCGCCCGGCTGGGCGCCCGGGAACCGGAACGTGACAGGTGCCTCCGGGCCGCGCTGGAACGGGTCGGCGACGTCGGCGGTGAAGTCGGCTCCGACGAGCATCACCGCCCGCTTCGTGTGCACCACCTGGATCACCGACTCCTCGTACTGGGTGAGCAGGGCGCGGCGACCGCCGCCGACGAACGCCCCGTTGATGCTCCACAACCCGGCGAGCCGGTCCAGCGCCTCGCGCACCGGTCTGCCCTGCCAGTCGGCGTCCGGCCGGCCCAGGGCGTTGTAACTCTCGGGTGCCATGTCGGCCAGCACGTTCTCGAACCAGTCGGTGAGCACCCAGCCGTCGGCGGCGCCGATGGCCAGGGGCGCCGGCCCGCCGTCGCGCCTGGCGAGCGCACCGAGCTCCCGGGTCCGCCGGACCAGCGCGTCCCAGTTGGCCGGCTGCACGGGCAGCATCGAGGGCAGGTGCCAGACCAGCGACTTGTGCGCCGCCTTGACCCAGACGCCGTAGCGCTGGCCCTCGGCCGTCAGCAGCTCGCCCAGACCGGCGGGCACGGCGTACTCGGTGGACGCGCGCACCGGGCTCAGCCAGCCGCGCTGGGCGTACTCGGTGACCAGGCCGGGGCGCGGCAGGATCGCCACGTCCGGGCTGGTGCCGGCGAGGTGTCGGGCACGCAGGAACGCGTCGATGTCGTTGCCGGCGCTGATCACCTGCACCGGGGCGGGGTAGCCGGCGACGACCTCGCGGAACCGGTCCAGTTCGCTGGTGCTCCAGACCACGGCGACCTGCACCGACCGGCTACCGCCGGAGCAGCCGGCCGCCAGGGCGGTGGCGCCCGTGGCGGCGGCGGCGCGCAGCAGCGTACGCCGACTCACCCGGGCGGCCGGCCTCATCGGGCCGCCTCGCTCGGCTCGGTGACCAGCTCGTGCCGCACCGGTATCTCCGCCAGGGTGGCCGGGTCGGCGGTGCAGACCAGCACCGCCACGCCGGGGGCGTCCGGCGGCGAGAGGCGAGGCATCAGGTCACCGAGGCGGCTGTCGCCCGCCGAACCGGCCGGCAGGTCGACCACCAGCACCTCGGGCAGGCAGGCCGCCGCTCGGGCGAGCGCCACCCGGAACCGCTGGGCGTCGGAGATCTGATGTGGCAGCAGGGCCAGGGAGAGCGCCAACTCGAGCCGGTCGACCACTGTGGCCGTCCAGTCGTTGGCCACCTCGTGCACACGTTCGCGTTTGCGCTGGCCGTACTCGATGTTGCGCCGCACTGTGAGCTGTGGCAGCAGCGCGCCACCGGCGGGCACGTAGCCGATCTGCCGGCGGGGCGGCGGCAGGCTGGTGACGTCCCGGTCGCCGACGAGGACGCGACCGGTCACCGGCGGGGCCAGCCCGGCCAGCACCCGGGCGACCGCAGTGCCGAACCGGGGCGGCGCCACCAGGGCGGCGAGCGTGCCGGCGGGAACGTCGAGGGTCACCGGCCCGGTGCCGGGGACGGCGACCAGTGCGCGTAGCCGTAACGTGGCCCTCACCTCCGGTGACCATTGATGACCGTCCCAGGGTGGCACACCGTGACGACAATCGACGCCCCCGACGCTTCCACTGTGGAGACGGTCGGGGCTGTTCAGGTGGGGGAGTAGAGCGCCGCGAGCCCGGCCGCCGTGGCGGCCAGCCGTTCGCGAAGCGCCGCCGGGGCCAGCACCTCGACGTCGGCGCCGAGGCGCAGCAGCTCACCGTGGGCGTGGGTGAGCGACTCGATCGGCAGGACCGCTGTCACCCAGCCCCGCGCGTCCGGTGGCCCGGCGCTGGTGTCCATCGCTGTCACCACCGGATCGCTGCCGACCTCGCGCAACCGCTCCCGCCCGGCGGGGGAGAGCCGGACGTGGGCCTCGTCGCGGTGCAGCCGGGCCCGGAACTGCACCACGTGCGCCCGCCACCAGGACGGCAGGTCGAAGTCGGCCGGTCGGTCGAACCCCTCCGCCAGTGGGGTCAACGCGAGGATCTGGTTGACCCGGTAGGTCGCCGGCGCGCCCCGGCCGGGCTGGTCGGCCACCACGTACCAACGGCCGCCCTTGAGCACCAGGCCGTACGGCTCCAGGACCCGGGTCACCTCGCCGTTCCAGCCGCGGTAGCGCACCTCGACGCGGTGTTGCCGCCAGACCGCCTCCGCAGTGCGGGCCAGCTCGGGGGAGGCGTCGCCATCGGCGTACCACCCGGGAGTGTCCAGGTGGAAGCGTTGTTGCAGTCGGGTCGCCCGGTCGCGCAGCGGCGCGGGGAGCGCGGCGTGCAGCTTGAGTTGCAGCGCCGCCACCGCGTCGCCGTAGCCCAACTCGTCGGCGGGGCCGGGCAGCCCGGCGAGGAACAGCCGGTCGGCCTCCTCGGCGGTCAGCCCGGTCAGTCGGGTCCGCCAGCCGTCGACCAGTTGGTAGCCGCCGGCGTGCCCGGCCTCGCCGTAGAGCGGGATGCCGGCGGCGTGCAGCGACTCGACGTCCCGGTAGATGGTGCGGGGAGAGACGGCCAACCGCTCGGCGAGCTGCGTGGCGGTCAACCGCCCGTGCGACTGGAGCAGCAGCAGGACGGAGAGAAGTCGAGAAGCCCGCACTCCACTGACACTAGTTGTCAGGGGACCCGTCCTACCGTCCCGGCATGGCATTTCGCGACAAGGAACTACGAACGCCCGGACCAGTGCTGATCGGCGGCCGGCAATTCAAGCGCTACCACATAGACCAGCCAGAGCGACCTATCGAACCCGAGGTGGAGAAGGCCGCGTACGACCTGCTCCCCGACCTGCTGGCCGACGTCGTCGACGACGGCACCCCGGCCGCCGGGTGGGTGGTGCTGCACCGGGGCGCGGACACCGGCGCCTATCTGCTGGCGTACAGCTGGGTGTGGGACAACGCGGTGGAGGTCCGTGTCGCCGCTGCCGGGCAGCCGGCACTGGACTGTCCCGACGACGACCCGGCACACTTCGTCCACCTACGCCGCCCGGCGGTGGGCTGCGTCTGGGAGTTGGCGGTCCTGGAACACGAGCGGGCCGCCTGGGTCCGGCACATGCTGCTGCCGGAGGGTCCGAATCTGACCGATTATCTGCGTGACACGCGAGCGGAAGGGCCGGTGGGCCGCTGATGGGCGACTTCGACTTCTTTGTGGGCACCTGGAACGTGGTCAACCGGCGGCTGCGCAAGCGGCTGGTCGGTTCCGACGAGTGGGAGGAGTTCCCCGGGGTGTCGGTGGCGCACGGCTTCTTCGCCGGCGGCGGTCACTTCGACGAGATCACGTTCCCCACCAAGGGCTCCGCTGGCGCCACGATCCGGGTCTTCGACCCGGCTCGCGAGGAGTGGTCGATCTACTGGGTGAGCAGCGTCGACGGCGTGCTGGGGCTGCCGCCGATGGTGGGCCGCTTCGTCGACGGGGTCGGCCACTTCTACGCCGACGACCAGCACGAGGGGCGCCCGGTCCGGTGCCGGTTCATCTGGTCGGGCATCAGCGCGACCACCGCCCGCTGGGAGCAGGCGTTCTCGGTCGACGGCGAGCAGACCTGGGAGACCAACTGGGTCATGGACTTCACCCGAGCATCGGAGGACTAGCCTCCAGGCCATGCGGAAATGGCAGCGGATGGACCCGTGGGGCGCCCGCCAGGTGTTCACCGGGTTCATGCTGCTGGTGGGGTGCACCGCGGCCGCGACGACGTCGCTCTTCGTCGGGCGGGCGCTGATCCAGGGCGAGATCGACGCGCGGACCGCCCTGGGCATGGCCGGCGCGTTCTTTTTCATGGGGGTGTGGCTGACCTTCGTCTTCCGGTTGCACCTGACCGGGATCTACGTCAACGACCGGGGCGTCCGGCTCCGGCACGTGTTCTCCACCCGCACCCTGCCCTGGTCACAGGTGACCCGGTTCGAGGCGAGTCCAGCGCTGTTCCTCGGCGGGCCCACGGCCCGCCTCGCCTGCTGGGTACACACGACCGACGGGGCGTTCGAGTCGGCCGTGCAGCGGCGGTCCAAGAGCGGGACACTGCGGAAGAACAACGGGCCGGTACTTACCGTGGCGGACTTCGACCAACTGCTCGTCCGGCTGGCCGAGCAGCGTGCCGCCCGGGGACGTCCCGGAGGTCAGCTGGACGGCCGGGGCGTGGTCTCGCGGTAGTTTCCGGCCAAACGGGTGCGGTGTTAGGGTCCGGACACCGCCCCGGATGGAGGAACGCGATGGCCTCCGACCACGTCGACGTGCTGATCATCGGCGCCGGCCTGTCCGGCATCGGCGCCGCCTGCCACCTTCGCCGGAACTGCCCCGACAAGACGTACGCGGTGCTGGAGGCGCGCGACGCGATCGGCGGCACCTGGGACCTGTTCCGCTACCCGGGCATCCGCTCCGACTCGGACATGTTCACCCTCGGCTACTCGTTCAAGCCGTGGACCGCGCCGAAGGCCATCGCCGACGGCACGACCATCCGGGAGTACGTGCGCGAGACCGCCGGGGAGTACGACGTGCCGCGGCACGTCCGCTTCCGCCACCGGGTGCTGCGTGCCGAGTGGGACAGCGACACCGCCCGCTGGACGGTGCACGCCCAGCGCACCGACACCGCCGAGATCGTGGTGCTGACCTGCTCGTTCCTCTTCGCCTGCGCCGGCTACTACCGCTACGACGAGGGTTACACCCCGCCCCTGCCCGGTGTCGACGCGTACGCCGGGAGGCTGGTGCACCCGCAGCACTGGCCCGACGACCTCGACCACACCGGCAAGCGGGTGGTCGTGATCGGCAGCGGCGCCACGGCGGTCACACTGGTGCCGGCGATGGCGCAGCGGGCCGCGCACGTGACCATGATCCAGCGCTCACCGACGTACGTTCTGGCGCTGCCCGCCCGCGACCGGCTGGCCGACGCGTTGCGGCGTTGGCTGCCGGCGAAGGCCGCGTATCCGGTGGTGCGCTGGAAGAACGTGCTGCTGTCCACAGTCAACTTCCAACTCAGCCGGCGTGCGCCCGGCCTGGTGAAGCGGGTGCTGCGCCGGGCCGCGCGGAGTCGGCTGCCGGTGGGGTACGACGTCGACAGGCACTTCTCGCCCCGCTACGACCCCTGGGACCAGCGGCTCTGCGTGGCACCCGACGGCGACCTGTTCACGGCCGTGCGTGAGGGCACCGCGTCGGTGGTCACCGACTCCATCGACACCTTCACCGCGAACGGTGTCCGACTGGCCTCCGGCGCGGAGGTGCCCGCCGACGTCGTGGTCACCGCGACCGGGCTCAACCTGCTCGCCCTCGGTGGCCTGACGCTGCGGGTGGACGGTGTCGGCGTAGACCTGCCGAACACGGTGGCCTACAAGGGCATGATGCTCTCCGGTGTGCCGAACTTCGCGCTGACCCTCGGCTACACCAATGCGTCGTGGACGCTCAAGGCCGACCTGGTCGCCGGTTACGTCTGCCGACTGCTGCGGCACCTCGACCGCACCGGCCAGCAGGTCGTCACCCCGCTCCCGCCGCCCGACGACGAGCGGGTGCCGTTGATCGACCTGCGCTCCGGCTACGTGCTGCGCGCTGTCGACACGCTGCCCAAACAGGGTGCGACAGCGCCGTGGCGGCTGCACCAGAACTACGCCCGCGACGTGTTGCTGATGCGGCACGGCCGGCTCACCGACGAGGGTGTGCGGTTCTCCCGCGTCGGCGGGGTGACAGAACCTGACCGCATCGGACGTCCCGTCGCGTCCGAGCGTCGGTAACCGCCAGCAGAGGAGCACGATCGTGCAGAGGTTCGACTTCACCGGCGCGACCGCAGTGGTCACCGGGGCGGCCAGCGGCATCGGCGCCGCGCTCGCCCACGCGCTGGCCCGCCGAGGCAGCGATCTGGTCCTGCTGGACCGCGACGCCGAGCGACTGGACGCGGTCACGACAGCGATCCGCGCCGACCACCCGGATCGTCAGCTCGCCACGTACCTGGTGGATCTCGCCGACCAGACCGCCACCGCCCAGCTGGCCGCGGAGATCGGCCAGCGGCACCCGCGGATACGCCTGCTGATAAACAACGCCGGCGTGGGCCTCGGCGGCCGGTTCGACCAGGTGACGTTCGACGAGTTCAGCTGGGTGATCGACGTCAACTTCCGGGCCGTGGCGCAGCTGACCCACGCCCTGCTGCCCACCCTCCGGGCCGAGCCGGGCGCGCACCTGGTCAACATCTCCAGCCTGTTCGGGCTGATCGCGCCGGCCGGGCAGACCGCGTACGCGGCGAGCAAGTTCGCCGTACGCGGCTTCACCGAGGCGTTGCGCCACGAGCTTGTCGACGACGGGATCGGAGTGACCTCGGTGCACCCCGGCGGCATCCGCACCCGGATCACCGAGAACGCCCGGATCGGCAGTGGCGTCTCCCACGACGAGTACGCGGCCGGCCGGGCGCAGTTCGAGAAGCTGCTGACCATCGCGCCGGAACGGGCCGCCGAGGTGATCCTGCGCGGCGTCGAGCGACGTCGGGGCCGGGTGTTGATCGGCTGGTCGGCGAAGCTGCCCGACCTGCTGGCCCGGGTCCTGCCGGCCTCGTACAACAGGCTTCTGGTCACCGGCCTGAACCGGGGCGTGGTCCGCCCGGCGCCGCCCGCTTCCGACATTCCCACGCAACGCCCCGCCGAGACCCTCGCCGACCCGGCCCGTGAGGTGGCGTGACAGCGGTTCAGGCCGGGTCGGCCACCGTCGCGCTCGGGGCCACCTCGCGGGTGCGCATGACCACTGTCAGTGCCACGAGAGCGACAAGCAGCGCCGCCACCGCGTACACCGGCGCCGGACCGAGCGGCGCGAGCAGTGCCAGCAGCGCGACGGCCGGGAAGGCGACGACCACAGCGCCGTGCTGCTGCCGGCGTACGTGCAGCACCCAGACAGTGAGCAGGAAGACGGCGACCGGGACGGCCACCGCGTACCCGGCGGTCCTCTCCGAGACGTGCGCGAGGTGCCGCTCGTAGTCCACCGACACGCTCAGGCCCGCGCCGGCTGCGGCGATCGCCGCGAAGATCAGGTAGTGGCCATAACCCCAGATCAGGGAGTACGGCTGCCGGTCGGGAGCCTTGTTCGGCCGATCGAAGTAGAGCCACCAGAGCGCGAACACGATGACAGCGCCGGCCGCCGCGAGCGACCAGAGGTCGTGTTCCCCGGCGTCGAGCCCGTCCTGGATCGCCAACGACACGGCCGTCACCGCCTCACCGAGCACGATCAGGGTGAACAGCCCGTACCGCTCGGTGATGTGCGCGGGGTGCCACGGGGTCATCCCGGGGCGTTCGGCCACCGCCGGCACCAGCAGGTCGGCCAGCGCCAGCAGCACGAACGCCGCGATGCCCCACTCGCCGGGCAGCACCAACCGCAGCAGCCACCCGAGCTGCACCACCGTCACGCCGATCGCGTAGCGGCGCGCCGCCGCCCGGTGCGCGGGGTCGCCGATCGCCGCTCGACTCCAGTGCACGACGGCGGCCAGCCGCATCACCACGTACCCGTAGGTGATCACAGCGAAATCGCCGTCGGTGAATGCCGGGGTCACCCCGGCGGCGATGATCAACGCTCCGGCGATCTGTACCAGCGTGGTGATCCGGTAGAGATCGTCGTCGGTGTCGTAGGCCGAGGCGAACCAGGTGAAGTTCATCCACGACCACCAGATCGCGAAGAAGACCATCAGGTACCTGGCCAGCGCGTGTCCGATCTGGTCCTCGGAGACGGCGTGGTGCAGGTTGCCGGCGGCCTGCGCCACGGCCACCACGAAGCACAGGTCGAAGAAGAGCTCCAGCGGCGTGGCCGTGCGGTGCGGCTCGTCGCGACGATGTGGCCGCATCGGCCGGTAGAACGGCCGCACCGGCCGAGGTTGGGTCACCGCAGTTCCTCAGACCACCCGCCGGGTCAGCCGCGCCGACGGCCGTGGGTCAGCCCCTCCAGCACCAGGGTCAGCCCCGCGCCGACCAGCCAGACGTCCTTGGCAAGCCCCGCACCCTGCTGGGTCGGGCGGATGCTGCCGGGTTCGCGCATCCCGGGCGTCTTCAGGTAAAGCTGCACCAGGCCCGCGCCGAACGCGGTCAGGCCGAGCCCGGCCAGGGGCGCCGGGACGAACGGCGCGATCAGCGCGGCCCCCAGGGCTATCTCCGAGTACGACAGGAGCTTGGCGAAACGCGCCGGCTCCAGTTGACCGAGCTGGGGCATGGCGGCGACCGCCATCCCGTGCAGGCCCTCCGCGGCGGTGCCCTCCAGGGTGCGCTTGCCCAGACCCGAGTTGAGGAAGTACGCGCCGATGCTGACCCGCAGCGGCAGGTGCGCGAATTTCATTGTCACTCCCGTTGGCCGTGGTCGAATGCGGCCCGCGTACCCCGCACCGCCCGCGATAACCCGCCGGGCCGGCTGGGCTGGCCGTGGTGGTCGCGGTAGGTTCGCCGGGGGCCCACCGCCGAGCCCGTGGCACACCCGCCCACCCCGGCACCCGGCCCCGCCGCAGACCACCAGCAGGAGGCGAAGTGAGCCAGGAAGTCCGGGGAGTCATCTCCCGCAGCAAGGGCGCGCCGGTCGAGGTCACCACCATCGTGGTGCCCGATCCCGGGCCCGGTGAGGCGATCGTCCGGATTCAGTCGTGCGGGGTCTGCCACACCGACCTGCACTACCGCGAGGGTGGCATCAACGACGACTACCCGTTCCTGCTCGGCCACGAGGCGGCGGGCATCGTGGAGCAGGTCGGCGAGGGCGTCACCGACGTCGCCCCGGGTGATTTCGTGGTGCTGAACTGGCGGGCGGTCTGCGGGGTGTGCCGCGCCTGCCGCCGGGGGCGGCCCTGGTACTGCTTCAACACCCACAACGCCACCCAGCGGATGACCCTCACCGACGGCACCGAACTGGCCCCGGCGCTGGGCATCGGGGCGTTCGCCGAGAAGACCCTGGTGCACGCCGGGCAGTGCACGAAGGTCGACCCGGCGGCCCGACCCGCAGCAGTGGGTCTGCTCGGCTGCGGGGTGATGGCCGGGCTGGGCGCGGCGATGAACACCGGAAACGTCACCCGGGGCGACTCGGTCGCGGTGATCGGCTGCGGCGGCGTCGGGGACGCGGCGGTCGCCGGTGCTGTTCTCGCCGGCGCCACCACGATCGTCGCGGTGGACACCGACAGCCGCAAGCTCGACTGGGCCCGCAAGTTCGGCGCCACGCACACAGTTAACGCCTCCGAGACCGACCCGGTCGAGGCGATCCGTGCCGCCACCGGTGGCTTCGGCGCCGACGTGGTGATCGACGCGGTGGGCCGACCGGAGACGTGGAAGCAGGCGTTCTACGCCCGTGACCTGGCCGGCACCGTGGTGCTGGTCGGCGTACCGACCCCGCAGATGCAGATCGAGCTGCCGCTGCTGGACGTCTTCGGACGTGGCGGCGCCCTCAAGTCCAGTTGGTACGGCGACTGCCTGCCCAGCCGGGACTTCCCGATGCTCACCGAGCTGTACCTGCAGGGCCGGCTCGACCTCGACGCGTTCGTCACCGAGGAGATCGCGCTCGACCAGGTCGAGAACGCTTTCGACCGGATGCACCACGGCGACGTGCTCCGCTCGGTGGTGGTGTTCCCGTGACCGCCCGCGTCGACCACGCGGTCACCTCGGGCACGTTCTCCCTGGACGGGCAGACCTTCGACGTGGACAACAACGTCTGGGTGATCGGTGACGACCGCGAGTGCGTCGTCCTGGACGCACCGCACGACGTGGCGGCGATCCTCGCCCTGGTGGGCGACCGGCAGGTCCGGGCGATCCTGGCCACCCACGCCCACGACGATCACGTCCGGGTGGTGCCCGAACTGGCCGAGGCAACCGGCGCGCCGGTGCTCCTGCACGCCGCCGACCGGGTCCTCTGGGACATGGTCCACCCGCACCTGCCGCCCAACGGCGAGCTGCACGACGGGCAGAGCATCGAGGTGGGAGGCACCACGCTGCGGGTGCTGCACACCCCCGGACACAGCCCCGGGGCGTGCAGCTTCCACGCGCCGGAGCTGGGCGCCGTGTTCACCGGCGACACGCTCTTCGCCGGCGGCCCGGGCGCGACGGGCCGCTCGTACAGCGACTTCGACACCATCGTCCGGTCGATCCGCACCCGCCTCCTGACCCTTCCCGCGGAGACTGTCGTGCACACCGGTCACGGCGACGACACGACGATCGGCGCGGAGTCGCCGCACCTGCAGGAGTGGCTGGACCGCGGTCACTGACGCCGGCGGGCGTCTCAGGTCGGAGCTGACGTGTTGGCGCGCGGTCGACGGGCTCAGCGTTCGTCGGCCGCGCCCAGCAGCGGTTTGACGTCGAGGATCGGGGTGCCGTCGAGGGCCTCCAGGTCGGCCACCTCGACGCGCAGCCCGTCCACCGCCAGGACCCGCACCCGGTGCAGCCCGATCGGGTTGGGCCGGTGCGGTGAGCGGGTGCTGAACACCCCGGTCTCCGGACGGTTCGCGTCGCCGCGTGGGTGCACAGCGAGCACGTCGCGTCGGGCACGGTCCAACCAGGTCAGCACCAGCATTTCCGTGCCGACCCGCAGGTCACGCACGGCTCGCTCGACCTGTCTGTCGAAGACCAGCCACGCCGGCGGCGCACCCTCGTCGCCCTGCCGTGGTGCGCTCGCCGCCTCGGTCAGCGACGAGGCGACCCGACCAACCGGGCGCAGGAGGTACGCGTCGTCACTCACTGCCTCGACCATCGTCGCTCCCTCCTGGACGGTCCCAACCTAGCCCCGCCGCGACGCTAGGATCCCGGTCATGGCCGCCGACTCGCCCGCCCCCGTCGTCCGTCAGCTGCGACTCGTGGTGGAGGCCGCCGACCACGACGCTGCTGTCGCGTTCTTCCGCGACGCACTCGGCCTGCCCGAGGAGGCGGCGTTCAGCGGCGACGGCGACGCCCGGGTGGTGATCCTGGACGCCGGCCGCGCCACCCTGGAGATCGCCAACCCGGCGCAGAAGCGCATGATCGACGAGGTCGAGGTGGGTCGGCAGGTCGCTCCCCGCATCCGGGTGGCCTTCGAGGTGGACGACGCGGCGGCGACCACCACCCGGTTGGTCGCCGCCGGGGCCAGCGAGGTCGCCCCGCCCACCCGCACACCGTGGCAGTCGCTCAACTCCCGCCTCGACGCTCCGGCCGACCTGCACATCACCATCTTCCAAGAGCTGGGCACCGGGATGGACGACGATGACCCCGGACATGACGGCGACATCTGAACGGGACGACCTGCGCGCCGTTGCTCTCACCCCGGCGCGGACGGCTGCCGTCGCGTGCGCGCGGTCGATGGCCGTGGTCGAGCGCCCGATCGCGGACACCCTTCAACACCTCAAGCAGCTCTGGCACGTGCTGGTCCGCCTCGGCACGCCGTACGGCACCTGATCTGCCGGCTCGTCACGGCTTGCGCCGACCGTCCGTTTCCCGCCGTGACCGTCCGGCGGTGGCGTCGACCGTCCCATTTCCTCGGGTGACCGGGACCGCACCCCACCCGAACCCCGGCATTTCCGGAATGACCGACACGTGAACCTGGTTGTGTCCCCCGTACCGCCGGAGCCCAAACCCTTTTCCGCGGTCATCTCCCGAGGAGTGTTCACCCCGGAGCGCTCCGCACGATCGAAAGGGCAACCATCGTGAAGGTCGACTTCACTCGATGGCTCCCCGCCATCGCTAAGGACTCGTACCGCAAGACCGCGCTGAGCGTGGCGGGTGTGGCTGCTCTCGGTGGTCTGGCCCTCGCGCCGACCGCGGTCGCCGCACCGGTCACCTCCGGACCGCACCAGGGCGCCGTCGCCGCCATCGACCGCGCCACCGGAAAGGCCCCCACCACGGCCCGTCAGGACGAGCAGCCCGTCGAGTCGGGCCTGACCACCGGCTCCGCCACCGGCAAGCCGCCGGCCGGCAAGCCGAGCCGAGCCCAGCTGATCCCGCACGGCATCGAGGGCGCGCAGTCACGCGTACCGCTCGACGACGCGCAACTGGCCAACGCCCGGGCCATCGTCGACGCCGCCAAGAAGACCGGCGTCGGTGACCGGGGCGCGGTGATCGGCATCGCCACCTCGCTGCAGGAGTCGAAGCTGTACAACCTCGGCCACCTCGGCGCGTACAACGACCACGACTCGCAGGGCCTGTTCCAGCAGCGTCCGTCGTCCGGTTGGGGCACGCCCGACCAGATCACCGACCCGGAGTACGCCGCCACGGCGTTCTTCAGCGCACTCAAGAACGTCGGCGGCTGGCAGGACCTGCCGCTGACCACCGCCGCGCAGACCGTCCAGGTCTCCGCCTTCCCCTACGCGTACGCGCAGTGGGAGGAGCAGGCGGCGGACATCGTCCAGCAGATGTGGTGACACCCGCACACGAGACCGGCCGGCTCCCTTCGACGGGAGCCGGCCGGTTCTTCGTGTCCGCGTACCTCAGCAGGCCGGGTAGAGGCGGCGGGTGCCGACACCGGCCGCGTACGCGTCCCGGTCGCTGAACCGGCAGCCGTAGTCGGGTCGGGCCACCACCGCCGGGTCGGTCACTGTGTCGCCGGCCGGGCGCTTGCCGGTGCGTACCCAGGACACCAGGTCGTCCCAGGCGGCGCCGGCCTCCGCCGGGGTGAACTCGCAGTGCTGCGTGGCCCGGATCGCCCGCTGAACCACCAGCTTGCTGCGACCGTTGCGCGCCACGTCGGCGGCGTACGCCTGCTCCATGCTGAACGGGACGAACAGGTCACCGAGGCCGTGCAGGCTGAGCACCGGCGCGGTGGGCCGACCGGCGATTCGCGGCACTTCGGTCAGCGTCGGCAGGAGGCGCTGCACGACGTTCTCCGGGGCGACCCGCTGCACTGTCGCGTTGACGTTCACCGGGCTGTTCGGGGTGTAGCGGGTGAGCAGGTTGGTGGACAGCTGACCGGGCCGCTGGGCGGGGGAGTTGCCGCTCCCGGTGGGCACGCTGATCGAGAAGAGGAAGTCCTTCCAGACCGCGAACGCGGCGTCGGCGCCCGGACGCGGCCCACCGGAACGGTTCACAGTGATCGCCCGCAGCTGCTTGCCCCGGTCCGTCGTGGTGTCCGGCCCGGTGGGGGTCAGTCCGGCCAGGCCGAGCGCCACCTGGATGCGGGGCACCGCGTTGGTCAGATAGTCAGCCGGCGTGGGATAGGCCGGCACCCCGGCGAGTGTCTGCGCGACCAGGTTGTAGTCCAGGTAGAAGTCGAGCAACGTCTGATCACCGAGGACACCGCACATCGGCATCGCGCCGTCGTAGAAGCCGGGGTACTGCTCCAGCGAACGACCGATGACGTACCCACCCATCGACACCCCGGCGACGTAGGTGTGCTGCGGCCGGCGGACCGTCCGCCCGAAGTGGTCGGCGAGATCCTTCGTCCCCAGCACCCCGGAGCGGATGTCGAAGCCGTTCCGGTCGTACGAGGACGACGCCCAGGCGTACCCCTGCTCCAGCAGGCGCTGGCGCAGCCCGAAGGTCGGCGTTTCCGGCGAGAGCACTGTGCCCTGGCCGCGGTAGCCGTGCGCCCACAACACCAGGTCGCCGTTCCACCGGGCGGGGACCTCGATGATGTACCCGGCGTGGCGGTGCACACCCTGGCGTACGGTCGTCGGCTTGCCGCCCACGACCAGCGGCGCCAACGGCGGATTCTCGATGGTGTAGCCGGGCAGCGGCTCGCCGCCCCTCGCGCCGCGACCTGTGGCGCTCGCCGGCGCGGCACCGGCCAGCCCGACCGCGAGGGTCAGCGTGGCGGCGGCGGCGAGCAGGCGGCGGAGGGTACGAACGGGTGTGGACAGCATCGATGCTCCCCATCGGACGGTTGTCGCCCGGGGGCGACCAGCGGGACGGTTGCCTACCGGCCGGTAGCGTCCTGAACCTAGAACCGCCGTCGACCAGTGTCAATGGGTTCGCTGATCCGCAGGTCAACAGGATGGTCCAGCCGTACCCGGTCGTTCGGGCCGGTGGGCCGATCGGGTTGACTGGTCGTCGTGAACGAGTCGATCTGGGAGGCGGCCCGAGCGTCACGCGGCTGGCTGGACAAGGCGAACGGCACCGGGCAGACCGAGCTGACCTGCCGCATCCTGAAGCTCACCGAGGAAGCGGGGGAGGCTTCGGCTGCCTGGATCGGTCTGCTCGGGCAGAATCCGCGCAAGGGTGTCACCCACACCCGCGAGGACGTCGCTGCGGAGTTGGCCGACGTCGCCTTCACCGCGTTGGTGGCCATCGAGAGCCTCGGGCTGGACGCGCAGACAGCTCTGGACGCCTGCGCCGCAAAGGTGCGCTCCCGCCTGACGGGCCAATGACCGCCCCTGGCGTCCGGCTGTTGCCGTCCCCTTACCGGCGGTCGCCTGCCGGGCCTCTCTGAGAAATTTGCCCGACATTGGGTGGTACGTGCCGGTCGCTTTCATTGGTGATCGACTCGGGTTCAGGAAGTCGCGGTGTCCGGGAGTCCGGGATGCCCCGACTTCCGTGAAGGCGAGTGGATCACCCGGTGCGGGCCGGTTGGGCGCCATGGGCCGGCTGCCGTGTGGGTCGTTTGGCCGCCGGTGGGTGTTTGTGGCGTGTGGCCGGGCGCACTCGTGGGCCGGAATCATGGCCGGGCCGGGGTCGTTACATACCCTGACGATCGCAGCACCACCGACCGCCCGCCCGATCCCTGAGGGCTGGTCGCGCAGGTTGGAATGCCGACCCGCGCTCGGTCGTTGCGACCCCCACGAACGACCGCAGGCACCGCCACGACGGGGTGCCCACGGGCGGGCCGACCCCGGAATGACCTAGGCCCGCCGGTCGTTACGGTCACCACGAACGACCGACGGGCATCGCCACGATGAGGGTGCCGATGAACGGGCCGACCCCGGAATGACCCTGGCCCCCCGGTCGTTACACAGGGTCCCGGCGCCACGAGCCCCGCTCGCAGGTCGCCGACTCCGACACCCCACCGGGTGTCACCCCCTCAGACTTTCCCCCTTGTTAGTGCAGCGCCGGACGAGGTGCTCACACCCTGCCGCCGTCCCCCTTGGCGGTGTGGGTGTCCTACCCCCGAAGGAGCTACCCCCCATGAACACGATCTTCCGTAAGAGCATGCTGTCTGTTGCTGGTCTCGCGTTCGCCGGTGGTGTCTTCGCCGGCCCCATCGCCCACGTGGCCAACCCGGTCGATGCCAAGCCCGTCGCAGTTGCGGTGCAGGCCGACAAGCCCGACACCAGCAAGCTGATCCCGCACGGCACCCAGGGCGACCAGTCCCGGATCAGCCTGAACGATGAGCAGACCGCGAACGTGAAGGCGATCATCGCCGCCACGAAGAAGGCCGGCCTCCCGGAGCGGGCCGCGGTCATCTCGATCGCGACGAGCCTGCAGGAGTCGAAGCTGGAGAACCTGGGTCACCTGGGCGACATGAACGACCACGACTCGCTGGGCCTGTTCCAGCAGCGCCCGTCCAGTGGTTGGGGTACCCCGGAGCAGATCACCGACCCCGCCTACTCCACCACCGCGTTCCTCAAGGGCCTCAAGCAGGTCGACGGGTGGCAGGACATGCCCCTGACCGACGCCGCGCAGACGGTGCAGGTGTCGGCCTACCCGGACGCCTACGCCCAGTGGGAGCAGCAGGCCGCTGACCTGGTCGGTCAGTACTGGAACAGCTGACCCGCGTCACAGCACCACAGAAGCACTGCGCCTCAGCAGCACCACCGCACGACACCGACCGCTGGCCGGCACCCGCAAACCCGGGGTGCCGGCCAGCGGCCTGTCTGCTCTAGTCGGTCCGCCGTTCACCAGTCGCCGCCAACGTTCACCGACCGCGTCGCCGACCGCCGACCGCCGACCGCGTCGCCGACCGTCGACCGCCGACCGCGTCGCCGACCGCCGACCGCCGACCGCCGACCGCGTCGCCGACCGCGACCGCTGGCCACGGGGCCGTTGGTCGTTGGTCATCGGGCTGGGGACGCCGCCTTGCACACTCTGGGGGGCAGATGACGTCGTCTGAATTGGCGGGTGTCCGTAGATCTTGGACAGTTTCCGTTCCGCGCTAACGGAAACTGTCCAAGATCTACGTTGGCGACGTAGCGGAGTGACGTGATCGGCGCCGAGTGATCCGCTCGGCCGGCGGGTACGTACCCCTGGGCGGGGACCGGCGGAGGGACACAGGCATGGCCGCAGTGGGGTACGGCGCGGATCGCGAACCGAAGTCAGGGCCGGAACCGTCCGGTGAGGCCGCACCGCGACGGTGGTCCACTGGTGCTCGCCTGTTGGTGGCTGCTGCCGCCGTCGTGTTGCTCCTGGGTGCGGCAGCGGTGGCCGTGATCGTCGCCGATCCCGACCACCTCGGCATGACCTACTCCAGCCAACGCGACGGCACTCGCCCCGACGGCACTCGCCCCGACGGCACTCGCCCCGACGGCACTCGCCCGGATGGCACTGGCCCCGGTGACGGCGGCCGTCCGGGGGGCGTCGTCGACCCGGACGCGGCTGAGGGCCGCCGCGGTGGTGCGGGTGCTGCTGCCGAGCAACCGTTGACAGCGCCGCTGGCGGGTCGGCGGGAGGGCACCTTCGTGCTCGCGGATGGGCTGTCTTCGTTCGAGCTGCGAGTCGCCGAGTTGGGCGATGACCTGTACCGGATCAGCACCCCGGCGGGCTCGGGCGTGGCGGGCCGACCGGCGGTGCGGGGGGAGACCGTGCGGCTCGACCTCGTGGAGTCCGGGACGCGCGGGCCGCGGGCCGTGCGGGTGTTGCTCAACGAGCGGGTCGCCTGGCGTATCCACCTCGTCGGCGGGGTGAGCAGTCAGGTGTTGGACCTGGTCCGGGCCCGGCTGCTGGGGGTGGAACTCGCCGGTGGTTCCAGCCGTACCGAGATTCTCCTGCCACCGATCACCGCCGCAGGCCCCGGCAATCCCACCGGCCCGCGCTCAGAGCAGCCCGCCAGCATCCTGGCCGTACGACTCACCGGTGGGACCAGCCAGCTCGACGTCCGGGTCCCGAGGGAGACCTCGGTACGGGTTCGGGCGGGAGCCGGTGCCGGCTCGGTGGTGGTACGTGACGACCGCTGGGACGGGGTGGCCGCGGGCTCGGTGCTGGGTACGCCGGGTTGGGACCGGTCGGCGGAGCGCCTGTACCTGGACCTGGTCGCCGGTGCCAACAGCGTGCTGGTCTCCTCCAGCAACCGCTGACCCACGCCAGGCCAACCCAACAGACGGGCCAGCCCACGCCAGGCCAGCCCAGGCCAGCCCACGCCAGGCCAGCCCAGGCCAGCCCACGCCAGGCCAGCCCAGGCCAGGCCAGCCCAGGCCAGGCCAGCCCAGCCCAGGCCAGCCCAGGCCAGGCCAGCCCACGCCAGGCCAGCCCACGCCAGCCCACGCCAGGCCAGGCCAGCCCAACCCAACAGACGGGCGAGCCCGCGCCGGCCCCCGCCCTGACAACCACGCCCTGGTGAACCCCGCCCGCCCTGAACAGAAGCGCCGCGGTCGCGAATGGGCGTGCGCGTACAGTCGGGCGGTGGAGCGTACTGAATCAATGCTGGCGCAGACCCGACCGCCTGGCGTGGCCGACGTCGATCCCGGCAGTGTGTTGTTGCCTGGCCACGACGTGCCGTTGGGTCGGTACACCACTGTGCGGCGGCTGCTTCCGCAGCGCGCCCGCCGGATGGTCGGCGCGTGGTGTTTCGTTGATCATTTCGGCCCGGACGATGTGGCGCAGCGGCCCGGTATGGAGGTGCCGCCGCACCCGCACACCGGGTTGCAGACGGTGACCTGGCTGCTCGACGGGGAGATTCTGCACCGGGACAGCCTCGGTAACGTGCAGCCGATCGTGCCCGGCCAACTGAACGTGATGACCTCCGGGAACGGTATCGCCCACTCGGAGCGCTCGCCGGCCACCCATCCGCCGGTGATGCACGGTGTGCAGCTCTGGGTGGCGCTGCCGGACCCGGCGCGGGCCGGAGCGGCCGACTTCGCGCACCACGCCGACCTGCCGCGCTGGCGGGACGGCGATCTGGACGTCACGGTGCTGGTCGGTGAGTTCGCCGGGGAGCGGTCACCGGCGGTGGTGCACACCCCGCTGGTGGGGGTGCAGTTGGAGCTGCGCGGCGAGGCGCCGGCGACGATGGCGTTGCGGCCCGATTTCGAGTACGCAGTGCTGGCGATGTCCGGGTCCGCGGAGGCGGCCGGGGTCGGGTTCGAGCCGGGGGCGCTGCTCTATCTGGGTTCGGGCCGCCGGGAGCTGACAGTGCGGGGCGGGGCCGGGGCCCGGTTGCTGCTGCTGGGTGGTACGCCGTTCGAGGAGCCGTTGGTGATGTGGTGGAACTTCGTGGGGCGGTCGCACGAGGAGATCGCCGCCGCCCGGGAGGACTGGATGGCCGGCGACGGGCGCTTCGGTGTGGTCGCCGACGATTCGGCGCCGCCGCTGCCGGCGCCCGCCCTGCCCACTACCCGCCTCAAGGCCCGCGACCGCACCGGCGGCCTACACGGCTGACGGGCATGTACGGCCGGTGTGTGGTCGGCAGGTGGCGCGGGTAGTCGCCGCCATGGCGGCGAGTTTGATCACTCCAATGGCGGACCGTAAACGTCTGGCGCGCCGGCTCGCCGGTGGCGGGCGGGGCTTCGCCGAGCAGTACGGGTTCCGGGTGACCAACAACCCGGCGAGCCTGTTCCAGGTGCTGTACCTGTCGGTGCTGCTGGCCCGTCGTGGTGACTTCCGGCGGGCGTTGGACGGGGCGCGGGCGTTGCGTGACGAGGGGTGGGACAGCGCGGCCCGGCTGGCGCGTTCCCTGCACGAGGAACGGGTCCGGGTGCTGCGCGCCAGCGGCCAACGCGGTGACGTGGACGCGTTGGCCGCTGTGCTGGGTGACCTGGCCCGGACGGTGATCGAGCGGTGCCGGGGTGATCTGCGCCGGCTGCGGGCGGTGGCGCACCACGACCCGGTCCGGGAGCGCGCGTTGCTGGCCGAGCTTCCGGGCGTGGATGATCAGGTCGTCGTCCTGTTTCTCCGCGAGGCGCAGGCGTTGTGGCGGGAGGTGGCCCCGGTCGCCGATCGGCGGGCGCTGGCCGCCGCGCGTCGGCTCGGGCTGGGCAGGTCGGCGGACGACCTGGCCGGCCTGGCCACTGGCGAGTCCGAGCAGTTGGCCTGGCTGGTGGGGGCGTTGGCCCGGGTCGACCTGGAGCATCGGTACGCGGAGGTGACCGGTCGGCAGTGACGTGCCCTGGCCCACACTTCCCCAAATTCTGACCAAACGGAGGATGTTCTGCCGTATGGTTGGACCCGGCAGTGCTGGCCGCTCGGTTCGAGCGGACCTCCACCGCCTGGTGACCGCGACCGGTTCGGATGCGGTTCACCGCCTGGGCAGGCTTGCGTGGCGCCCTAGGTCGCGGTTCGTGACCAGGGGCGCCCGCCTGTCCCGGCCCTTCGATCGGCCCCGCCCCGTGTCGTGCTCCGGGGGACTGCGCGGCCTACCGCGTCAACAGCCGTCACCGCGCCAGACCCGCCAGCAGGTTCACGGTCACAGCGATGATGAACGCGCCGAACAGGTACGACACCATCGAGTGGCGCAGCACCGTACGACGCATCTCGTTGCTGGTCAGGTTGGTGTCGGAGATCTGGAACGTCGTCCCGATGGTGAACGCGACGTACGCGAAGTCGGAGTAGCGCGGCGGTTCGGGCTGGTTGAAGTTCACCCCGCCGTCCGGGCCGGTGTAGTAGATCCGGGCGTACCGGGCGGCGAACACGGTGTGCACCACGAACCAGGAGAGCACCACGCTGAGCACGCCCACGCCGCTGTGCAGCTCCCGGGCCATCCCGGGGGGCGCGCTCTGCGCGCTGGCCACCACCAACCCGACGGCCAGCAGGCTGGCCAGGCAGGCGACGAGCAGCAGGGCGTCCCGGATCGCCCGGTTCGGATCCTCGTGGACGGCCAGTTGGGCGGTCCGCTCGGCGTCCATCGGCCAGATCTTGTGCCAGACGAGCACGAGCCAGCTCAGCGCGCCCACGTCCCAGCCGGCCAGCGCGGCGAGCGGCAGGGGCAGCAGCAGCGCGAAGACGCAGCCGGCGATGATGCCGACCACCGCCACGACGGCGAGCTGCTTCGCAGCCGGGAAACGTACGTCCGCTGGCCGGTCGGGGCCGGTCTGGGTCATTCGGGACGCTCCCGGGTCGGGGTGGTGGGCGCCACCGCCGGGTCAGATGCCGCGCAGGTGTTGCGAGACCCGGTTGTGCTTCTTGTCCCGGGCCTGCTCGGCCCGCTGGGCGGGACCGACCTCGGGCGCCGCCTCGATCCCGGCCGACCGGGCCACCTCGGTCCCGTTGGCGTAGTCGACCGGCGGCAGGGCGCGCAGCGCCTTCAGCACGTCCGGCGGGGCACCCTCCCGTTCGGCCTCTCGGACCACGTCGTCCTTCTCGGCCGGGTAGTCCAGGCTCGACAGGTACTGCAGGACGTCGGCGTAGCTCGCCATGGCGTGGGCTCCCTCGGGCATCGATGTGGTGACGACCGGCGGCGGTTACCCGCCCGCCGGCCTGTCACGCCCGCCCGGCACAGGAAACCGGCGCCGTTTCTCCTCGGCCGCCGCGGGTACCCGCAGGCGCCGACGCGAGTCCAAGGGAGTACGCGATGAACTACGACACCTTCATCGACCAGGTTTCCCAGCGCACCGCCACGTCGTCCGAACGGGCGGTCGAGCTGACCCGGGCCGTGTTGGAGACGTTCGCCGAGCGGTTGACCGGCGGTGAGGTCCTGGACCTGGCTGCCCAGTTGCCCCAACCGCTGCAACTGGTGCTCAAACCCAGCCCGAGCACCGAGCAGGCGGACCGGTTCGGCGCGGCGGAGTTCGTCGCCCGGGTCGCGTTGCGTGCCGGTGTGCCGGAGCCCGCCGCCGAGGACGCCAGTCGGGCGGTCTTCACCACCCTGCGCGAGGCGATCACCGGCGGTGAGTTCGATGATGTGGTGACCCAACTGCCACGTGACTATCGGGGCCTGGTCGAGCAGGCGATGGCCCCGGGCGCGACGTTGCGCCGCGGCTGACAGCGCTCGTACCGGGCACACACAGCGGTTTACCAGGGCAACCATCGATGTCCCGCTTGGCGTGGCGATTCCGCCTGGCCTAACCTTGTCGTGCGAGGGGAGTACTTCCCACGAACCATTCCGGTCAGTACGGCGCGCCCGGCGCGCCTCGGGTGGTTGCCCACTAGGTGGTGGGTGAAGGAGACCTCGAACATGACGGTGTTCGAGGAGACCCCACATGAGCCAAGTGTCGTATCTGTCCGCCGCCAGTGACCTGTCGTCGGTGGGCACGCCCACGCTGTGGGCGGTCACCATCATCGGGGTCCTCCTGCTGTTGGTGCTGGACTTCCTGGTCACCCGTCGCCCGCACGAGGTGTCAATGCGGGAGGCCATCGGCTGGTCGGCCTTCTACATAGCGCTGCCGCTGGCGTTCGGCGGCTGGCTCTGGTGGCGATTCGGCTCCCAGCAGGGCGTTGAATACCTGACCGGTTACCTGGTGGAGAAGTCGCTATCGGTCGACAACCTCTTCGTCTTCATGCTGCTGTTGGCGGCGTTCGCGGTGCCGGCGGTGCTCGCCCAGCGGGTGCTGCTCTACGGCATCGCCGGCGCGCTGGTGCTGCGGGCCGTCTTCATTGCCCTCGGCGCGGCGGCGTTGCAGACCCTCGACTTCGCCTTCCTGCTCTTCGCGATCATCCTCATCGCCACCGCTGTGAAGCTGCTGCGTGATGCCATGTCCGGGCATCAGCAGGAAGTCGACATCAACAAGATGCGGTCGGTGAAGCTGCTGCGCAAGGTCATGCCGGTGGTCGACGACTACCACGGCACCAAGATGACCGTCCGGCAGGGCGCGAAGCGGGCACTCACGCCGTTCGCCCTGGTGGTGGTTGCGGTGCTGGCCACCGACATCGTCTTCGCTGTCGACTCGGTACCGGCGGTCTACGGCATCACCGAGGACCCGTACCTGGTGTTCGCCACCAACGCGTTCGCCCTGCTCGGCCTGCGGGCGCTCTACTTCGTCCTGCACGCGGCGCTGAGTCGGCTGGTGCACCTCAGCTACGGGCTGGCCATCATCCTGGCGTTCATCGGCCTCAAGCTGGGTCTGCACTGGGCGCACGGCATCTGGGACAGCGTGCCGCAGATTCCCACCCTGGCCTCGCTCGGCGTGATCATCGGTGTGCTGGTGGTGGTCACCCTGACCAGTCTGCGCGCCACCCGGGGCGGCGACCTGCCCGAGGACCGCAAGGTGGTCGCGGAACGGCACTGACCGCGCCGCGCCGGCTGACGACGGCGTACGCGGGAAAGCTCCCGCTCCCACCGGCGCGGGTGGTACGACTGTGCAATGGGAATCGTGTCACCGGGCTTTCAGGGTCGGCCTCGAACACAGGAGCCGGCCCTGCCACCCGGTCAGTATCTGACCGAGGACTTTCCGGTGCTCTCGGCCGGCCCGACGCCCCGGGTGTCACTGGACACCTGGGAGTTCGTCATCTCCGCCGAGAACGGCAGCGAACACCGGTGGTCGTGGCAGGAGTTGATGGCCCTGCCGCAGGAGACGCCGATGGTGGACATCCACTGCGTCACCCGCTGGTCCAAACTCGGCACCAACTGGCAGGGCGTCTCACTGGACACGCTGCTGGCCAACGTCGACACGGGCGCGCACTTCGCGCTGGCGCACTCCTACGGCGGGTACACCACCAACCTGCCGCTCGACGACCTGCGCGGCGGCCAGGCCTGGGTGGTGCACACCTTCGACGGTGCCCCGCTGCCCGCTGAGCACGGCGGGCCGGCCCGACTCCTGGTCCCGCACCTGTACTTCTGGAAGTCCGCCAAGTGGGTGCGCGGCCTCCGACTCAAGACGATGGACGAGCCAGGGTTCTGGGAGACCGCCGGGTACCACGACTACGGCGACCCGTGGCGCGAACAGCGGTACCAGGGTGACTGAGCGCGCCGTGGCGACGAGCACCCAGCGCCGTACGCCCAACCGTTGGCAGGTCGGCCGGCTGGTGGAGCGCCGGGTGGAGACGCCGACCGCGCAGACCCTGGTGCTGGAGGTGCCGGACTGGCCGGGGCACCTGCCCGGGCAGCACGTCGACCTGCGGCTCACCGCCCCGGACGGTTACCAGGCGGCACGGTCGTACTCGATCGCCGGGCCGGCCGTGGACGGGCCGGGAGGGCCGCGCATCGAGGTGACGGTGCAGCGGGTGCACGACGGCGAGGTGTCGCCGTACCTCATTGATGTCTTTGGTGGCGGCGACCCGGTGGAGGTGCGCGGACCGCTCGGTGGCTGGTTCATCTGGCGGCCCGAGGAGACCGCGCCGGTGCAGCTCGTCGCGGGTGGGTCGGGAATCGTGCCGCTGATGGCGATGATCCGGGCGCGGCGGGCGGTGGGCAGCAAGGCGCCGTTCCGGCTGATCTACTCGGTGCGCACCCCCGGCGACGTGATCTACGCCGACGAGCTGCGCCGCCGGATCCGCGACGACTTCGGGCTGGACGTCGCGTACGTCTACACCCGGGAGGCGCCCGAGGGCTGGCGCGGCGAGCCGCACCGGATCGGGCTGGCCGACGTCAACACGCACGGGTGGCCACCGGACCTGGAACCTCTCACCTACGTCTGTGGCCCGACCGCGTTCGTGGAGACCGTGGCCGACCTGCTGGTGGGGCTGGGTCACCCGTCGCGTCGGGTCAAGACCGAACGTTTCGGCCCCACCGGCTGACCATCCGCTCACTCACGCAGTGTCGAGGAGATTTCGATGACCGAGATGTCGTACGTGGACGGCAACATGCTCGACGGCCCGATGCGTGAGCTGTTCACCGTCGACCTGAGCAGCGCGATGGGCCGCTGTGAGAACTGCGGGACGACCGGCTCGATGGCCAGCCTGCACGTCTACTCGCACGCCCCGGGTCTCGTCGCCCGCTGCCCGTCCTGCGAGGAGGTGATGGTGCGCCTGGTGCGCGGGCCGGACCGGGCCTGGCTGGACATGCGCGGCACCACCTACCTCCAGGTGCCGATGCCGATGGAACAGACGTTCCCCGGCCCGCTCTGACGGAACGCTTGCCCGGCTGAGGCAACATGGCCGGATGAGCACCCGTCGACGGGCCCCTTAGTGGCGGAGGAGGTCGTAGGCCCGGGCGAGGTCGTCGGCCCACGGTGAGTCGTAGTCACGTTCCCACGCGCGGTGCAGACGGTCGCGGGTCGCCGCTCGGCGTAACCAGTCACCGAGGACGCTGGGCTTCTGACTCGTGAAGTTCAGTTTGCCGACCAGCTCGGCCAGGTGACGGTCCGCCGACGGGTTGAGCGTGGCGTCCCAGACGTCGAGGAATCGTTCGAGGCGCTCGCCGGCCGCGTGAGCCGCGTCGAGGAAGTCCGTCGGATCGGTGAACGACCCGAGCCGCGACGGGTGATCCGCCAACAATGCCCGCCACACCGCGTCGAGGTACGCGTCGACGGCCTCCTGCTCGACGTGCGGCCAGGTGCGCCACTCCTGACGGGGGAGTTTGCCCAGGACGATGACCGGTTCCAGGTCGTCGGACTCGAGCAGGCGCTCAAGGAGGACGGGGAGCAGGGCCTTCACGTCCGCACGGCTGCCGACAGTGTTGCCGAGGCTGATGGTCAGTGAGAACAGGTCGTGCTCGTCGACCAGCACCGGGCCCTCGCAGTGTGGGCAGCCGTCGAGCGTCGCACGGCGCGGATATCGGGCGAACGCGTCCCGTACGCCCGCCAGGGCAGACGTCAGCTCGTCCTCCACCGGCCGATTCTCGCATCGACGGCTTACTGCGCGGTGCCCGCGAGTAGCCACCGGCGGACGGGGATCTCCAGCAGCGCCCGCTCACCGTCCGGACCGACCTGCCGGCCGACGTCCCAGCCGTCGTACTTGCGCGCGAACGCCTCGACGACGGTGCTGGGGAATCCACTTTGGTGCACGTGGGCGGCGCCCTCCGCCACCACTGGCGCGTCGCCGCTCTCCAGAGCCACTGACACCCGTGGGTCGGCCACGACGTTGCGGGCCTTGACGCTGCGGCTCTCGCAACCGACCCAGAACGTCGCCGAGAGGTAGACGAACCAGACCGGCGTCAGGTGTGGGGACCCGTCGCGCCGCACCGTGCACAGCCAGACGTTCAGCTCCCGCGACAGTCGCTCTTCGACGTCGGCCGGGGGGATCGAGGGGGTTCGGCTCACCGGGCCAGTGGATCACAACGTCGCACGTCCCGACGACGATCTTTCCACTGCTGCCGGGCCGCGTGCGGCGCGTCGAATCAGGCAGCGGAGGGTTCGTCGATGGCGGTACCGGTACGTGCGGCCCGCGCGGCGCCTCAGTCGTACAGGGCCTGCAACACCGGGGCCAGGCTGAGGCCTTCCTCGGTGAGCCGGTACTCGACGTGGGGTGGTGTGGTCTCGTGGTCGTGCCGCAGGACGAGCCCGTCGGCCTCCAACTCGCGCAGACGCTGCGTCAGCATCTTCTCGCTGACCCCTGGCATCCGGCGGCGCAGCTCGCCATAGCGGTGTACGCCCTCCTTGAGATGGGCCAGGATCACCGGTCGCCATTTTCCGCCGACAACGTCGACGGCGAGTTCCACCGGGCAGTGGTATCGCTTGGGCATCGTGGCCTCCCTCGGCACGTACCAAAAGGTGCGTACTTGATCATCACCGATGCGGGTGTTCAGCTGTAGCCATGGTGATCGAGTACATCAGGTACCGCGTCCCGCAGGAACGGCTGGACGGTTTCGAGGCGGCGTACGAGCGGGCCGCTGTCGCGTTACGTGCCGCGCCGCAGTGTGTGGACTACGAGTTGAGCCGCTGCCTGGACGACCCCGCCTGCTACCTGCTGCGCATCACCTGGACGTCGGCGGACGAGCACCGGAAAGGGTTCCGGGGTGGCCCGGTGTTCGGGCAGTTCTTCGCCGCGATCAAGCCGTACGTCGAGGACATCCAGGAGATGCGGCACTACGCCCGAACGTCGGTTGCCGGCCCCGGTGGCGCCGCGCCGCCGAGCTTGTACGAGTGGGCCGGCGGCTCCGACGCGTTCATGAGGCTCTGCGAGGCCTTCTACCGCCTGGTCCGCTCCGACGACCTGCTCGCGCCGATGTTCGCGCAGATGGACCCCGACCACGCCCGGCATGTAGCGGTATGGCTTGCCGAGGTCTTCGGTGGACCGGCCACCTACACGACGCAGCGCGGCGGCTACCGCCACATGCTCGGCCAGCACCTGGGCAGGGCGATCAGCGAGGCGCAGCGTCGGCGGTGGGTCAACCTGATGATGGACGCCGCCGACGAGGTTGGCCTACCCGGCGATCCGGAGTTTCGCGCCGCCTTCGCGAGCTACCTGGAGTGGGGCACCCGCTTGGCGGTGGGCAATTCTCAGCCGGACGCGGACCCGATCCGGCAGGCGTCGATCCCACGCTGGGGTTGGGGTGTGGCCCCGCCGTACCTCACCGCGTGACCCGAAACTCGGGTGCGGTCGACCTGGCACATCCCTAGGCTCCCGCTTCGACGGCCGGCAGGGCGTCCGGCCCGACGGGAGATGAGCGCAGCGATGACCGCACACCTGTTCGCGATCAGTTTCGACGCGAGCGAGCCTCTGCGGCTCGCGCAGTTCTGGGCCGGGCTCCTGGGGCGGAACATCGCCGACGATCCGCACGAGGGCGTCCTGCTCCTACCCACCAACGACAACGAGTTCCACATCCGCTTCGCCCCGAACCAGCAGCCGAAGGTGGTCCAGAATCGGATGCACTTCGATCTGACCAGCAGTTCGCTGGAGGACCAGCGGCAGACGGTGGCCAGGGCACTGGAACTCGGCGCGCGGCACGCGGACATCGGCCAGGGCCCGGAGATCGATCATGTGGTGCTGGCCGACCCGGAGGGCAACGAGTTCGACGTCATCGCACCGGGTAACAAGTTCCTCGCCGGCTGCGGCTTCGTCGGTGCGCTGGCCAGCGACGGGTCACAGAAGGTTGGCTATTTCTGGAGCCGGGCGCTGGGCTGGCCGCTGGTCTGGGACCAGGACGAGGAGACCGCGATCCAGTCGCCGCTCGGAGGCACGAAAATTTCCTGGGGCGGCCCGCCGTACATGCCGAACGGAGGCAGGGATCGGGTGCGTCTCGACCTCGCCCCGGCTGTCGGCGTCGATTGGCAGGCCGAGGTCGACCGTCTGCTCTCGCTCGGGGCGACCCGGGTCGACACCGACCAGGAGGGGACAGGCCGACTGGTGCTGGCCGACCCCGACGGTCAGGAGTTCAGCGTCCTGACGTCCCGCTAGCCCGGCCAACGCCCGCATGATCGTGCTCGATCAGTGATGTAGTGGCCATGTGCGCCGCCGGAAGCCACTCCATCCTTGTTCGAGCCCGATCATGGCCCGCCGCGACGCGCACGCGGCGGCCGGTTGGACAACAGCGGCACCGGTCGGTCAGAGTGATCCGCCGTGAGATACCTGCGTACCGGTGGTCCCGCCGCGATCCGGCGACCCCGGCCCACCGACTCGGACGAGTTCGTCGCTGCCTCGCGGCGCAGTCGGGACCTGCACCACCCCTGGTTGGCCGCGCCGGCCAGCCCGGAGGAGTACGAGCTCTATCTGCGCCGGATCCGTCGCCGCGACAGCGCCGGCTACCTGATCTGCGACCGGGCCAGCGGCGAGATCGCCGGCTACGTGAACATCAGCGGAATCGTGCTCGGTGCGCTGCGTGGTGGCTACCTGGGGTACGCGGCGTTCCTGCCGTACAGCGGGACCGGGCACGCCTCGGCGGGCGTCGCCCTGGTGATCGACCACGCGTTCACCTCGGTCGGGTTGCACCGGCTGGAGGCGAACATCCAACCGGGCAACGAGCCGTCGCGGCGGGTCGCCCGCAAGCTGGGTTTCCGGTTGGAGGGTTTCTCCCCGGACTACCTGTTCATCGACGGCGCCTGGCGCGACCACGAGCGCTGGGCGATCACCGCACCAACCCCCGCCTGACCGTCGGCCCGCCGCGACCGGCCCGACGGGCAGACGGGCAGACGGTCACCGCGGGAGCGGGCCGGTCTCCGGCGGCGTGGTGGGGGAGTCCAGCCACGCGTCGATCAGCGCCTGGTGCAGTTGACGCAGCATCGCGGCCCCACAGGTGTAGACGTTCGTCGCCCCGAACTCGGCGCGGTCCGGCTTACTCGGCGGGCCGTACTCCTTGCGCAGTTCGCCGTCGCGTTGCCGGCTCGACTTCACCAGCTCGGCGTCGGAGAGCCCGTACCTGTCCTTCTCGTAGAGCTTCTGCACGTAGAGGGCCCAGCCCTCGTTGAGCCACATGTCGCGCCAGTCGGTGAGCGTGACGGCGTCGCCGAACCAGTGGTGGGCGTACTCGTGCAGTGTGGTGAGGTCGAACATCTGATCGCCGCGGGCCGGTTGGACCTCGCCCAGGGTGACCATCTGCTGGGTTTCCATGGCGGAGTTCGACTCGACCATGACGAGGCCTGCGGAGTCGAACGGGTACGGGCCGAAGCGTTCCTCCAGCCAGGTCAGGAAGGCCGGGGACCGCTTGAACATCGGCAGGTACTGGGCGTCCTTCGCGCGGTACCAGGTGGTCACCGGAATGCCGCGCGGGCCGGTGGCTGCCAACTTCCGGTACCTGCCGACGGCCAACGTCGTCGCGTACGACGCCACGGGGGCGGTGCTGCGGTAGGTGAACGTGTTGCCGCTCTGCCCGACCGGGGTGCCGCTGGCCACACCCGTCCAACCCTTGGGCGCGGTGACCGCGATGTCGTAGAGCGCCTCGTCGGACGGGTGGTCGTTGACCGGGTACCCTGGCCCCGCCGGCGAGTTGCCGACAGCCGGGTTGCGATCTTGTTAATTCGTCCCCCAGGAGCACCGGACCTTTCACCCGGACTGGGTGATGACGCTCCGTACCCTGCTTCCTACGGTGGGTGTCATGGCTGCCGTTCGCGCGACCCCTGCCAACCCCTTCCCCGGCCTGTCCGTCCCGGACGGGGACAGCGCCGACCAGCGGGCCATCCCGCCCGAGCTCGGCCCCGACTCGCTCGCGGTGCTCAGCGGGCCCACGTTCCTGTACTCCAACGCGTGCGGGGATGTGCCGACGGGCAGCATCGGTGGGCTCGTCCACCTGGACACCCGCCTGATCAGTGGGTGGAGCCTTACCGTCAACGGCGGCGAGTTGTTGCCGCTGCGCTCCGAGACGATCGACCACTACTCCGCGCAGTACGTGCTCACCAACCCGGAGTTGCCCGGGCTGCCGCCGAACACGTTGGGCCTGCGGCGACTGCGCTACGTCGGCGACGGCTTCCACGAGCGCGTGGAACTGGTCTCCTTCCGGCAGGAGCCGGTCCGGGTGGAACTGCGCCTGGCCGTCGCCGTCGACTTCGCCGACCTGTTCGAGGTCAAGTCGAGGGTGCGGGACCGCTCCGCCGAGATCAGCCGTCACCACGCTGCCGACGGGTCCGAGCTGTGCTTCTCCTACCAGCGTGGTGACTTCTCCGCGCAGACCCGGGTGTGCTGCGCGAAGCCGGCCGACCGCATCGAGGGCGACGACCTGGTCTGGGAGTTTGAGTTGAACCGCAGCGAGGAGTGGAAGGTCGACCTGCACGTGCCGCTGCCGCCCGGGATGGGGGTGGTCGAGCCGGTCCGGGGCGACATCGCCGACGTGATCCACGGCCGGGCCGACGACCCGCTGCGCCGGTGGCTGGAGGACCGGGCGGTGCTGCGCAGCGACAACCCGGCGTTGGAGCACACAGTGCGGCAGTCCCGCAACGACCTGGCGGCGTTGCGGCTCGACCTGGAGGTCAAGGGCCAGCGGATCCTGCTCCCCGGCGCCGGCCTGCCGTGGTTCCTCGCCGTCTTCGGCCGCGACACCCTGATCACCGCCTACCAGACGCTGGTCGCGGGGCCCGAGTTGGCGAAGGGCACCCTGCTCGCCCTGGCCCGCCTTCAGGGTGAGACGTGCGACGACTTCACCGACGAGGAGCCCGGCAAGATCCTGCACGAGGTGCGCAGCGGCGAGTTGACCCGCAGCGGCGAGAAGCCGTTCGGGCCGTACTACGGCAGCGCCGACGCCACCCAACTGTGGTTGATCCTGCTCTCCGAGTACTGGCGCTGGACCGGCGACGACGAGACCGTCCGGCACCTGCGGGACAACGCGCTGGCCGCGTTGCGCTGGATCGACGAGTACGGCGACCGGGACGGCGACGGCTTCGTCGAGTACGCCACCCGCTCGCCCGAGGGGCTGGGCAACCAGTGCTGGCGGGACTCCCCGGACGGCGTCTGCTTCGCCGACGGCCGGATCCCCGTGCTACCGCTGGCCACCTGCGACCTGCAGGGCTACACCTACGACGCCAAGATGCGACTGGCCGAGTTGTTCGACGGGCCGTTGGACAACCCCACGTTGGCCCACCGGCTGCGCGACGAGGCCAACACCCTGCACGAGCGATTCAACCGCGACTTCTGGATCGACGAGCGGGGCGGCTACTACGCGGTCGCCCTGGACGGCGACAAGAACCGCGTCGACTCCAAGACCTCCAACATGGGTCACCTGCTGTGGAGCGGAATCGTGCCGCCGGAACGGGCCGACGCGGTGGTGCGTCAACTCATGTCGCCGGACATGTTCTCCGGTTGGGGTATCCGCACGCTGTCCCGGGAGGAATGGCTCTACAACGCCCTCGGCTACCACCTGGGCACGGTCTGGCCGCACGACAACTCGATCGCCGCGCTCGGCCTCGCCCGGTACGGCTACCGGGCCGAGTCGAACCGGATCAGTCTGGCGATGTTCGAGGCGGCCGACCAGTTCGGTTACCGGCTGCCGGAGGCGCTCAGCGGTTTCGACCGGGAGCGGCTGCTCTTCGCCGTGCCGTTCCCGACCGCGTGCAGCCCGCAGGCGTGGGCGGCCGGCACGCCGCTGGCCCTGATCCGCGCCATGCTCGGCGTCAACCCGGTCGGCGGCCGGCTGGTCCTCGATCCGGACGTCCCGGAGGAACTGGGCCGGATCACCGCCGAGCGGGTCCGGGCGTTCGGCCAGCAGTGGGAGTTGGAGGCGGTGGGCCGCAGTGGCCACGTACGGCTCCAGCCGAGCTGAGCACGGCTGGCGCCTAGGACGTTTGTCGAGGGCTTCGACGGGAAACGGCCCGCAATGACGAAACCTCGTGTGGTGATCGTGGGGGCCGGGTTCGCCGGTTACCACGCGGCGAAGACGTTGAGCCGGATCGCCCGGGACCGGGCCGAGATCGTGGTACTGAACTCCACCGACTACTTCCTGTACCTGCCGCTGCTGCCCGAGGTGGCGGCCGGGGTGGTCGAGCCCAAACGGATCGCCGTGCCGCTGACCGGGACGCTCAAGGGCGTACGCGTGGTGGTCGGCGAGGCGGACCACGTCGACCTGCAGAACCGCTGGGTCGGCTTCACACAGGCCGAGGGGGAGAAGAACCGGCTGGCGTACGACCGGCTGGTGCTCGCCGTGGGCAGCGTCAACAAGCTGCTGCCGATCCCGGGGGTGACGGAGTACGCGCACGGCTTCCGCGGCCTGCCCGAGGCCGTCTACCTGCATGATCACATCGTTCGGCAGATCGAGCTGGCCGAGCAGGCCGAGGACCCGGCCGAGCAGCAGGCCCGGTCCACGTTCGTGGTGGTCGGGGCGGGCTACACCGGCACCGAGGTCGCGGCGCACGGGCAGCTGTTCACCGACGCGTTGCACGCCCAGCGGCCCCGACTCACCGTCCGGCCCCGCTGGATGCTGCTCGACGTGGCGTCCCGGGTGCTGCCGGAGTTGGACAAGAGGATGTCGGACACGTCGCACAAGGTGCTCAACCGGCGTGGGGTGGACGTGCGGATGGGTACCTCGGTGGCCGAGGCGACCTGCGACGGGGTCAAGCTCACCGACGGCGAGTACGTGCCGACCTGCACCCTGGTGTGGTGTGTGGGGGTGCGCCCCGACCCGTTCGTCAACGAGCTGGGCCTGCGGACCGACCGGGGTCGACTGGTCACCGACGAGTTCCTCAACGTCCCCGGCTATCCGGAGGTCTTTGCCTGCGGCGACGCCGCCGCGGTGCCCGACCTGGTCAACCCGGGCAAGGTGTGCGGGATGACCGCCCAGCACGCGCAGCGGCAGGGCAAGCGCGCGGCGTACAACATCGCCGCGTCGTACGGGTTCGGCCGCCGCAAGCCGTACAAGCACCACGATCTGGGTTGGGTCGTCGACCTGGGCGGCAAGGACGCGGCGGCGAACCCGTTGCAGGTCAACCTGGCCGGGTTGCCGGCCAAGGCGGTCACCCGGGCGTACCACCTGATGGCGATGCCGGGAAACCGCACGCGGGTCAGCGCCGACTGGGCGTTGGACGCCGCGTTGACCCGGTCCGCGGTCCAGTTGGGGTTGGTGCCGGCCAACGCGGTGCCGCTGGAGAGCACCACACCCGAGGTCGCGACCCGGTCCCGCTGAGCGGGCACCGGTCAGGTCGTCGGAAGCAGGGCGGCCCCGCCCGGCCAGGTCGTCGCGAAGTGGGACGGCCGCGACGGTCAGTCGGTGGTGCCGGCCGGCCGCGCGGACCGCGCGGCCGGACCGGCCGGCGGTGCGGGTCGGAGCCGGCGCGGGCCGTACTCGCGCAGCAGGGTCTGGACGATGCCGGCGGCGGGGATGGCCAGCAGCGCGCCGAGCAAACCGGCCAGCTCCGCCGCGAGCAGCACACTGACCAGCACCGTCAACGGGTTCAGCCGGACCGCGCGGGAGAGGATGAGCGGCTGGAGCAGGTGATTCTCCACCTGTTGGTAGACCACGAAGAAGACCAGCACCACCACCCCGGCGGTGGGGGAGTGCAGGAAACCGGCACCGGCCGCGATCACCGCGCCGAGGGTCGCCCCGACCAGCGGTATCAGGTCGGCCACCGCCACCAGCAGCGCGATCACCGCCGCGAAGGGCACCCCCGTGAGGGTCAGCACCACGAAGGTCAACGCCCCGCAGATCACGCTGATCAGCAGGTTCCCGGTGAGATAGCCGGTGACGGTGCGCGACACCTCCCGGCCCACCCGACGCAGCCGCTCGCCCTGACCGTCCCCGGCCGCCGCGAGAATGCCGCTGGTGATCCGCGGCGACTCCAACACCATGAGGTACGCGAGGACGATGACAGTGACCAGCCCGGCGACCGACTCGACGACGCCGCGCAGCACACCGACAGCGGGTTGGCGCAGCCGGCCGCCGAGGTCGCGCAGCTGCTCGGAGTGCTCGCTGACGTAGCGGCGTGCCCCGGTGCGCTCCAACGCCTGCCCCACCGGGCCCTGTCCGGCGCGGGCCTCCCGCAGCAGCTCGGGTGCCCGGTCGGCGAAGCGGCCCAACTCCCCGAACAACGGCACCAGGATGAGCGCGGCCAGGATCGCCAGCAGCACGAACGCGGCGAGGAACACCAGCAGGGTGGCCAGCGCCCGACGTCGGACGAAGCGGCGTTGCAGCCGGTCGACGAGGGGTTTGAGCGCAACGGCGAAGAACGCGGCCACCACCGCCCAGACCAGCACCCGCCGGGTCGCGTACACGAACCCCAGCGCGAGCGCGGTCGTCAGCACCAGACCGATCACGATCAGGGTGCGGCGGGCGGTCGCCCGCTGGTCGACGTCGCTCATCCGACCGGCCTTCCCCGCGCACGCCGTCGGAAACCCGGCATTGCGGGCACAACGGCGATCAGTGACGGGAGTGTTCGTCAGCGTCGGTCACCGGGTGGGCGCCGGCGACGAACGTGTCGAGTGCGGCGGCGTGCAGCAGCCCGCCGGGCACCGGGTCGCGCAGGGCGGCCACCGCCAGCCGGGCCACCGGCAGCCCGCCGGGGCGGGAGGTCGCCGCCAGCACCACGTTGCCGTACCTGCGGCCGCGCAACATCCGCCGGTCGCCTACCACGCACACGTCGGCGAAGACCGCCCGCAAGGTGGCCACCTGCACCCGAGTAGCGACCAGCGGCGGTAGGTCGGTGACGTTGACCAGGTACAACCCGTCGGGGCGCAGGGCGCGGGCCACCTCGGCGGCGAACTCGACGGTGCGCACGTGCCGGGGCATCCGGGCCGCACGGTAGATGTCGGCGATCACCAGGTCGTACCGGCCGTCCGGGGTGTCGGTCAGAGCGTCCCGGGCGTCGGCGACCTCGACCCGCACCTCCTGCGGCAGCGGCGGCAACTCCCGGGCCACCAGCTCGACCACCGCCGCGTCCCGCTCGACGACCCGTTGTGGGGAGCCGGGCCGGGTGGCGGCCAGCCAGCGGGGCAGCGTCAACGCGCCGCCACCGAGGTGCAGGACGTTCAGCGGAGCGCCGGCCGGGGCCGCCACCTCCACTGCCGAGGCGATCCTTCGGACGTACTCGAAGTGCAGGTGCCGAGGATCCTCGACATCCACGTACGACTGCTCCACCCCGGCGGACAGCAGCGTCCGCCCGGTCCGCCGGACCGGGTCGGCGACCAGCTCCAGCCGGTCGGCGGCGCGGTTCATATCCGGCACGCTAGCCGAGCCCACGGCGCACCCGGCACGGCGGACGGACCGGCGGAGCGGGGTCGCCCCCGGTCCGCCGGTCCGCCGATGTCGTGCTGGCCGGTCAGCCGCCGGCCATCCCGGCACCCACCTCGTCGATCGCGTCGTCGATCTGGCGGGCGAGGTCCACGTCGAGCGCGGTGACCCCGTTGGCCTGGCTGGTCCGGACTGTCAACACGGCGGCGGTGTCGCCCGGACGCCCGATGCTCGGGCCGCGGCCATTGTCCTGGCGCAGCCGGTCAAGGCGGGCGAGCACACGGTCCAGGTTGTCGGGCGGCAGCGCTACCACCCGGTAGAGGCCCTGGCTGTCGCCGGCCCAGTAGGGCAGGTCGTCCAGCGCCGCGCTGATCTCGTCGGCGTCCAGCGTGGGTGTGGTGGTGGAGGCGCCCACCAGGCCGCCGCCGG
This sequence comes from Micromonospora sp. NPDC048842, assembly GCF_040649935.1. Lineage (NCBI taxonomy): Bacteria > Bacillati > Actinomycetota > Actinomycetes > Micromonosporales > Micromonosporaceae > Micromonospora > Micromonospora sp. NPDC048842. The sequence continues at coordinate 61,580 of NZ_JBEZGK010000031.1, forward strand.
CCTCCGGCGGGTTCAGCAGGTCGCGCAACCCGTCGGGTACGTGCAACGACTCGACCAGGTCGCCGTCCTGCTCGGCGAGCGCGGCGATCGTCGCCTCGGCCTGGTACCGGGCCTGCTCCGGGGTGTTGCCGCTGATCCGGCCCACCTCGGCCAGGAACCCGGGCAGGTCCTGGTGCCGTTCGATGCCGTCGACCGGCAGCACGTCGTGCAGCGACGCCGGCACCGCGGCGAGCAGCCGCTGCCGCTCGGCGGCCTCCAGGGCGAACGCGAGGACCAGAACGGTCGCCTCGGTGCCCACCTTGGCGGTCTTGAAGTCGACCCCGGCGCGACGACGGACCTCGTCGACCAGGTCGTGGTAACCCATGCTGGTCACACCGGCCGCGCCGCTCGGCGGGGACGGCTGCGGTCGCGGGTTGTCGGCGCTACCGACCGGCGGCGGTGCCGGCCCCCCGCGCGTGGTGTCCGACTTGCGCGCTCCAGCCGCGGGCGGGCCGGCCCGCTTACCCGCATCGAGGCTCGTGAGCTGCTTTGACGCGCTCAGGCTGGCGCCGATCTCGCTGGGCTGGCGATTCTGTTCCCGGGCCTGCCGGGCCAGTGCCCGACGCCTCTGGTTGTCGCCCTCCATCTGCTTGCGCATGCTGGCATCCCTTCCGCTGGGGATCGTGGCTGCGCGAGTCGCCTTCCCGCCGTCCGGGAGAAGGAAACGGAGCCCGCCGGCCGGGTCGGAGCGGCCCGCGCCACGCTTCATCCGGCGGGGGTGAGGGGTGCTCACCCACCTGGGCCGCACGATCGGTTCAGGACCGGAGTTCTTCCGAGGTACGCGGAAGGAAGGTCGTCATGAAGGAAGTTGTCGAGATCGTCCCCGCTCGACCCGGCTGGTACGCCCGCTGGCAGCTCACACCCGAGGTCACCAGGTGTTACCCGGTGAGCCTGTGGGCGCTGCTGGAGGAGGCCGACGGAACGGGCCGCGAGGTGATCGGAATGGACTGCATCGGTCAGTGGCCCGGTGCGGACGACAACGAGGCGGGTGGGCAGTTCGTCCGCTACCTGTACCAGACGCCCGATTCGGGGGAGCCCGAGGACGTGGACCCGACCCCGATCGGCGAGCTGCGTGAGGACGGCCCCCGGCTCCAGCCGATGACGGCACCCTAGACATTCCTCCGGCCCCCGACCCCAGGTCCCAGGGTCGGGGGCCACCCCGTCTCGCTTCCCGGGGTGGCCTACGGGTCAGCCGATGGCGCGCACGTCGTCGTCGGCGTGCGCCTCGGCCAGCAACTCACTCAGGCCCGTGCGGTCCAGCATTCGTTGAAGCTGAGGGCTGACTCCGGTCAGTCGGATCGCCCCGGCGGCGCGGTGCACCACCAGCAACGCACTGAGCCCGGAGGAGTCGCAGAGGGTCACCCCGGTCAGGTCGACGAGAACCGGGGCGTCGTCGTCGCCGCGCAGCTCGGCCGCCGCGGCGACCAGCTCGGGCGCGCTGTCGTAGTCGAGCTCACCGGTCAGCCGGAGTCGGACGGTCCCGGCGGCAAGCCGGGTTGTCTCGATGGTCAACAGCTGGTCGGGCATCCCACCATTTTCCTTGTCGAGCGACGAAACGCAAAGCGGGGGCGGCGGTACGCCGCCGTGTCCCTGGCCCAACGCCCGCGTTGTGGCGGTGCCGCCACCTGCCGTGAGATGCCGCTTTCCGGGTTCGGGCGTAGGCTGGCTGGAGAGTTTTGACCGTAGACGCCGGTTCCGGCACGGGTTCGGTGAACGACAAGGAGTGAGGCTCAGCTGGTGACTGCTTCCGACGTCAGGGACTGGGACCCGGGCGACGGACGGCTCTCCACGCCGAGCACGACACGACCCTCGGCGTGGTCCGCCGACGTCCGCCGCCCCGCTGCGGCCCTGCCGCCGCTGGCCCCCGACCGGGGTCAGGCCACGCCCGACTGGTTGGAGGTCGTCGAGCACTTCCGGGAGGGCCTGGTGGTCTGCGACGCCGATGGCGTCGTGCGGCACGTCAGCCCGGTGGCTGAGCGGTTGCTGCCCGAGGTGACGCCCGGCGAGCTGCTCGGCGCGGCCGGTGTGCCCGGGTTGAGCGAAGGCGTTCCCGGCAGCTTCACCCATCGCGGCCGCCGGCTCACCGCGCGCCAGGTGCCGCTCTCCGGTGACCGCTGCTGCTGGTACGTCGAGGACGTCACCGACAGCGTCAGCCGCGCCGACGCGCTTCTCGCCGAGCGGGCCCGCTCGGCGTTCCTGGCCGTGGTCGGCGACAAGCTGGGCAACCCACTGCACCCCGACCGGGCTGCCGCCGCGGTCGTCCGACTCGCCGTGCCGACCCTGGCCGAGGTGGCGGTGCTGGTGCTCGCCCCACGGGCCGGGCGCGCCCGCTGGTGGCGGGCCTCACGCAGCGACGACGAGGCGCCGACGGTGGACAGCGGCGTACTGGCCGGCGGCGAGCTGCCGACCGCCATCGCCGACGGGTTGACCGGTGCCGAGCCGCACGCGGTGGACTGGCTGGTCGAGCAGGCCGTCGACGCCGGTTGGCTGCCGGGGCTGGCCGGCACCGACAGCGCCGCCCGGGTCGTCCCGCTGCCGGGGCGCGACGCGCCGGTTGGGGTTCTGCTGGTGGCCCGCCGCGCCACCCGCTGGTACGACGAGGACGACGTGGAGCTGGTCCGCGCGTTCGCGGCCCGCGCCGGCGCCGCGTTGACCACCGCCCTGCTCTATCGCGACCAGGCCGAGGTGGCCGACACCCTCCAGGCCAGCCTGCTGCCGGTCGAGCCGGTCGAGGCCGCCGGTGTGCAGTGGGGCACCGCGTACCGACCCGCGCAGGCGGGGCTGCGCATCGGCGGCGACTTCTACGGTTCGCACCGGCTCACCGACGGTGGTTCGGTGTTCTTCCTCGGTGACGTATCGGGCAAGGGCGTCGAAGCCGCCGTCTTCACCGGCCAACTGCGCCAGTGCCTCCAGGCGCTGCACCGGTTGGAGTCGAACCCGGCGCGGTTGCTGCGGCTGCTCAACGACGCGTTGCTGGAGACGACCCAGGCGCACGGCCAGGGCCGCTTCGCCACGATCGTGCTCGGCGTGGCCCGCCCGGAGCGCGACGGCGGCCTCACCCTCACCATGGCCGGCGGCGGGCACCTGCCACCACTGGTGCTGCGCGCCTCCGGTGAGGTGGAGACGGTGCCGCTGCGCGGCATGCTGATCGGGGTGGTGTCCGACCCCCGCGTCGGGGAGGTGACAGTGCGGCTGGCGCCGGGCGAGACCTGTCTGCTCTACAGCGACGGCGTGACCGAGGCCCGGGGCGGCCGGCGCGGCGACGAGCAGTTCGGCGCCGAGCGGCTGGTCACCGCGCTGACCGGCTGCCACCGGATGCCCGCGCCGGCCCTGGCCGAACGTGTCGAACAGATCACCTGCGACTGGCTGGCGCAGGGCGACCACGACGACATCGCCGTGCTGGCACTGCGGGCGGCAGGCCTGAGCGGGCGCAACGCGCGGCACCTGCACTCGGTGCCCGCCGGCATCGAGCAGACGGAGGGGACTGACGCGTGACCGCCGCCACGGCCATCACCAACTTTGGCGAGGCGTACTCCGGCTACCTGGAACATCTCGCCGACGCCGACGAGTACGCCGCGACCGACCTGGCGATAGGCCTGCTCGACTCGGGCGTCCCGGCGGAGCGGGTGCTGCTCGACCTGGTCGCGCCCGCCCAGGCCGAGGTGGGCGAGCGGTGGGCGCGCAACGAGTGGAGCGTCGCCCAGGAGCACGCTGCCACCCACATCAGCGAGCAGGTGGTGGCGGCTGTCTCCGCGCACGTCAAACCGCGACCGACCGGCGGCCGGGTCGTGGTCGCCTGCATGGACGGCGAGTGGCACGCGCTGCCGCCCCGGCTGGTGGCCGAGGTGCTGCGGTTACGCGGCTGGCAGGTGACCTTCCTGGGCGCCAGCGTCCCCGCGGCGCACCTCGTGTCGTACCTGCACCGCTACGACGCGCACGCGGTAGCGCTGGCGTGCGCGCTACCGATGCGCCTGCCGTACGCCCATCGGATGATCGAGGCCTGCCGCCGCTCGGACGTGCCGGTGGTGGTCGGCGGGCGTGGGTTCGGCACTGATGGCCGGTGGGCACGCCGGCTCGGGGTGGCCTGGGCGCCGGACGCGCCCTCGGCGGCCGAGTTGATCGCCGACGAGCGGGCGCTGCGCGGGGTGCCGCCGGCGCGGCTGGCCCACCTGGCCGACGACGAGTACGCCAGCCTGGTGCGCCGTCGCGGCGAGCTCATCGACAGCGCGTTGACAGAGCTGCGGGAGCGGGTGCCGGCGGCGCGGGCGTACACCGCCGCGCAGCTCGACGCGACAGTGAGCGACCTGGGCCACATAGTGGATTTCCTGGCCGCGGCGGTCTACGTCGACGACCCCTCGTTGTTCACCGAGTTCGTGGAGTGGCTGTCGGGGATTCTGGGCAGTCGTGGGGTGCCCGCCGGGGCGGTCGTCCTGCCACTGGAGCACTACGCCGCCGCGTTGCGGGACTTTCCCCGGGCGGCGCGGGCGCTGGCGCTGGGATGCGCGGCGCTGCCCGCCACCGCCCGCTGACCGACCCGCCGGTGGCATCCGGATCGATCACCGCGCTCGGCGGCGCACGAGTCAGCTCTGCGTATACTTGCCGGACTGCAAACGTCCCACCCGAGGGTGGAGCGAGGGGGAGAACGGTGACGTTCAGCGTCAACTACGTCGAGCGCGACGGTGGTGGCGCCTGCCTCCGGCTCGTGGGCGAGCTGGACCTGAGCACCGCCCCCGAGTTGACCGCCGCGATCGACCGGCTCACCGCGACGGGCGAGACCCGGGTGCTGCTCGACCTGACCGACCTGACGTTCTGCGACTCCACCGGCATGGCCGTGTTCGTCCGGGGCGACAATCAGGCGGCGGCCGATGGGGGTTGGCTCCGGCTCACCGGCGCCCAGGGGCGGGTCGAGCGGGTGCTGCGGGTGACCGGCCTCGCCGACGTGTTGCGCTACGAACCGGAGTCGGTCGACCCCGCGTCCCGCAGCGCTTCCTGATGGGCTAGATTTCCCCGCCAGCATTTCCCCGCCAACGCGGTGACCGTCAGGGTCCCGTCCCCGCCGACTCCGAGGCAGGTAGTGATGGGCGCAGACAGCCCGCAGCCGGTACGCATCCTGGTGGTCGACGACGACCCGGGTGATGTGCTGATGATCGAGGAGGCGCTGGCGGACTCCGACGTCGAGAAGATCATCGACGTGGTGAGTGACGGCGAGGAGGCGATGGAGTTTCTCCGCGCCGAGGGCCGGCACGAGCAGGCCCGCCGACCGGACGTGATCCTGCTGGATCTGAACATGCCGCGGATGGACGGTCGGCAGGTGCTCGGGGCGGTCAAGCAGGACGAGGATCTGCGGACCATCCCGATCGTCGTGCTGACCACCTCCAACGCCGACACCGACATCGTCGGCAGCTACACGTTGCAGGCCAACGCGTACGTCACCAAGCCGATCGACCTGGACGACTTCAACGACGTGGTCCGCCGCATCGACGAGTTCTTCGGCCGGGTCGTCGTGCTGCCCAAGCGCATCTGAGGCCCGCGCCACCTGCGCGCATGCTGAACAATTTTCCCGAACCTCCTCGGCGCGAGCGGTCGCGGCCGAGGATCCAGGTGGGGAAGTAACAGCAGCTGCCTGGGGGGCGACAGTATGAGATTCTCCGTCGTTGAGACCGGTTACGACCAGCGGCAGGTGGATTACTGCCTGGACGAGTTGGGGATCCGGTTGTCCCGGCTCGCGGCGCGGGCCGAGGGCGCGGCCGGGGCGACCCGGGAGTGGGACGAGATCCGCCAGGAGGCGGCCTGGCTCAGCGGGCTCCTGCAACGACTCGACCTGGGCGACGACGCCGCCGCCCGGTACGCCGGTGACGCGGTGCGGCGCGAGGCCGCCGAGATCCTGGCCCAGGCCCGCGCCGAGCTGGACGAGGCCCGCGAGGAGGCACGGCGGGTGCGGGAGCGGGCGTACGCGGAGGCCGTGCAGGCCCGACGTGACTTCGAGGCGGCGCTGGACGTTCGCCGACGGCGCGAGGTGCGGGTGGACGAGATCCTCAGCCAGGTGACTGTCGACCAGGTGCCCGCCGACACCCCCACCGCAGCCGCCGGGGTGGCGGGCAGCCGGGTCGGGGTCGGTGGCCCGGACGCGGGCGCGGAGCGACCGCCGGGCCGTCGCTGAGGACGTACGGGCAGTGGGTGCCCGGCTCAGGCGGTGAGCGCCGCCGCGACGGTGGTCGCCCGATCCTCGTGCTGGGCGTACGCGTCGGGGTAGGCGGAGATCTGCACGGCCTGGGCGGCCGAGGTGACGCTCATGTCCTGCCAGCCGGGGATCTCGTTGAGCGCCGTGTAGAAGGCCCGCGCGGCGTACGACGGGCGCATCAGCTGGGCCACGGTGCCCCAGCCGCTGCTGGGCCGCTGCTGGAACAGCCCGACCGAGTCGTGGTCGGATCCGCTGCCCTGGTTCGGATACTCCGCCGACTCCGGGAGGACGTCGCTGGCCAGGTTGTAGAGGTTGCTCTCCTGCATGGCGGTGGACAGTGCCACCACCAGGGCGCGGCGCGGCATCTTCATCTCCAGGCCGACGTCCACGATGATCTTCGCGTTGTCCATCTGTGCCTGGTCGAGGCCGGCGACCGGCCGGGGGCGGCGGGGCTTGACCGGCTTCTTGGGCGCCTTGCGGACGGCGGTGGGTGTGGGCGTGGGCTTCGCCGTCGGGCTGGGCAGGATCCGGGCGGGGGCGGCGTCGCGGTCCAGCGACCGGGAGGCGCGCTCGTCGGCGATGGCGGCGCGGTCGGCCACCGCCTCGGCGAGCGGCTCGACCGTACGGGGGGTGTCGTCGTTGCCTCGCGCGGTGGCGACAGCGACGAGGCTGAGGCAGCAGGTGACACCGGTGGCAAGGGCCACCCGCACCGGGGTCGAGCCCAGTAGGGCGCGACGCGATGGTTCGGGAGCGCGGTGACGGCCGATCGTCCGTTCGGTTGATGCGGCGTCGTCCGAGGGGGTGGTCGGGCGCGCGTCGGTCAGCTTCTGGGCAGAGGGGTCGTCGGGATGCACCTGACGAGGCTAAAGAGCTGAATGCCCGATGCCATCAGTCCGTACAGTGGCATGCGCCACAATTTGCCCTGATCATGCCGACTTTAGCGGGCATAACAACCGCGAAGCTGATCAACCTCGCGGATAACCCGAGACGGTTATTCCCGACTTGCCTGGTGAATGCGGTCGCCCGGCCGCTCCGCCGCCCGCACGTCCGGCCACGTCAAGGACTCAGCCGAAAAACCGATCCACCCTCCACCAACCGGCCCCCGTCCCCACCCCCCAGACCCCCCACCTCGGCGATCTTGCACTTACTGTGGCGACGTAAGGGGCATTAACCCTCATATCGACGACCGAAAGTGCAAGATCGGCGCAGCGGGGCGTGCGGGCGGGTGCGGGCGGGTGTGGGCGGGTGGGGCTGGAGCGTGGAGTCAGTGTCGGCCGTTCTCGGCCGGTGTGACAGTCAAGCGGTGTCGGCTGGTGTCGCTGCTGGAGAACGGCCAGAGCCGGTCGGCGTACTCGACCAGGTCGGCCAGTTGATCTCGGCTCAGCCCGGCCGAGGAGATCTCCGCGTGGACGTCGGCCCGGTATCGGCCGTCGGTGTCCCGCCCCAGCTTCGCCTCCGCGCGGACCTGCACGGTGTGTGCCTCGTCGGTGATCTCCCCGGCCACCTCCACCGCCGCGTGATGCAGGCAGGAGGCGAAGGCCGCGGCCAGCAACTGTTCCGGGGTCAGCCCGGTGCAGTGCGGCGCCAGCGGTGAGGCCAGCGCGGTGGAGAGCCCGCCATCGTCGGTGCGTACGTGACCGCCCTCGGCGGTCGCTGTGGCCTCACGCAGCCAGGAACTCTGATCCGGCATCGCGTTTCTCCCGTCGCTCACCAGGACGGCTACCCCTTCGCCGTCCGACGAAACGCCGCTGGTCGTCAGGTCAGCGCCCGGCGGGCAGGTTCGGCTCGTCCACGAGTGCCACCGCCTCGGTGGCCTCGGCGGCGGCCCGTTCGGTCCACGGCGACGTCGGCGCGGGCCGGCGGGTCGTCGGGATCGTCATCGGCACGTACACCCGGGCGTCCACCGCCTCGGCGAGCAGCAGCGCGGCGACCAGACTGGTCGGACGCTGCTCGGGGTCGTCGGCGAGGCAGGAATGGCACAGCTCGGCGACCTCCGGCGGGAGCCCGTCGATGTCGGGCAGCGGCTCCGGTGGCCGACGGCGGCGTACGTCGAGCAGTTCGTTCGAGGTCGCCGCGCGGTACGGCAGGCGGGCGGTGAGGCTGTAGTAGAGCAGCACGCCGAGGGCGTACATGTCGGCGGCGGGGGTGGCCGGCGCCTCGTCCAGCTGCTCGGGCGCCAGGTACGCCGGGGTGCCCAGCACCATCCCGGTCGGCATCGGGTCGGGCGCACCGGCGGCGATGGCGATGCCGAAGTCGAGCACCTTCACCCCGGCCGGCGTGAGCATGACGTTGGCCGGCTTGACGTCCCGGTGCACTATGCCCTCGGCGTGCGCGGCGGCCAGCGCGGCGGCGACCTCCGCGCAGACCCGCACCGCGATCTGCCAGTCCAGCGGCCCGGCGCGCAGGTGCACGGCGAGCGTCTCACCCTCGGCCAGCTCCATGACGATGTAGGGCACCGGTCGGCCGGGCCACGTCGAGGAGGTGCCGAAGTCGTGCACGCTGGCCACGTTGGGGTGTTCCAGGCGGGCAGCCGACCGGGCCTCCGCGCGGATCCGGTCCACCGGGCCGTCCCGGTCGTCGTGGCCGGGCGAGATGAGCTTCACCGCGACCGGCCGATCCAGCACCTTGTCGTAGGCCCGCCACACCTCGGACATCCCGCCCACACCGATGCGCTGTTCGAGCCGGTACCGCCCGTCCAGCATCCGCATCGACCGCTCCTCGTCCTCGCCCCGCCGACGGCGGGTGCTGACGTGGCGGTACCCGAGCGCCGAGCTGGGCAAACCGGCGCCCGATTCAGGGCGGGCGGCCCTGCGCACCTCGCTGCGTCACGGCGGTAGGTGCGGTAGCTTGCGAGCCAGAGCCGGTGTCACCGATTGTGCCGGCACGGTCACCCGAGGGGACGCCGCGATGAGCGAGGTCACCGTACGCTTCGTCGGCGGGCCCGCGGACGGCCTGGTCCGGCTGCTGCCGGCCGGGTCGGACGGCGCCCCACCCCAGCGTTGGATCATGCGGCACCCGGACGGCACGGGCTCCGTGCAGCCCGGCCCCGACCACCTCTACGAGCGCGACCGGCCCGACGAGGCCGGCGGCTGGAGCATGCGGTTCGTGCGCACCGACGCGTACGGGGTGTCCGAGTGACCACGAGGCGGGGCTGACCGGTGGCGTCGCCGGCGTCGCGTCGATCCGGCCGCACAGCTCGCGCACAGCCTCCGCAGGGGCGCGGCACAGGCGCGGCGGCCACCATGGGGCCCATGGTCATGAACGGGCAGACCGCGCCGAGCCGGATCGAGCTGCGTCGCCCCGACGGTGAACCCGTCCGGGTGCTGGTGGTCGACGACGAACCCACGCTCACCGACCTGCTGTCGATGGCCCTGCGCTACGAGGGTTGGCAGGTCCGCACCGCCGGCAACGGCATGGCGGCGTTAGGCACGGCCCGACAGTTCCAGCCGGACGCCGTGGTGCTCGACGTGATGCTGCCGGACCTGGACGGCTTCCAGGTGCTGCGCCGGCTGCGCGAGCACGCCCCCACCGTTCCGGTGCTCTTCCTGACCGCCCGCGACGCGGTCGAGGAGCGCATCGCCGGGTTGACCGTCGGCGGCGACGACTACGTCACCAAACCGTTCAGCCTGGAGGAGGTGATCGCCCGGCTGCGCGCGCTGCTGCGCCGCTCCGGGCTGGCGATCGCCGCCCGGGAGGAGGCGGTGTTGATCGTCGGTGACCTCAGTCTCGACGAGGACAGCCACGAGGTCCGCCGGGCCGGCCAGCTCGTCACCCTCACCGCGACCGAGTTCGAGCTGCTGCGTTACCTGATGCGCAACCCGCGCCGGGTGCTCAGCAAGGCGCAGATCCTCGACCGGGTGTGGAACTACGACTTCGGTGGCCAGGCCAACGTGGTGGAGCTGTACATCTCGTACCTGCGCAAGAAGATCGACGCCGGTCGCGCACCGATGATCCACACACTGCGCGGCGCGGGCTATGTCCTCAAACCCGCCGAGTAGGCGCCGCCCGCTGCGCGCCGCCCGCGGGTGGTTGGCCGGGCGCTCCCTGCGTACCCGACTGGTGTTCGCCCTGCTCGCGCTGCTGGCGTTGGTCAGCGTCGTCATCGGTGGCCTGACCACTGTGGCGCTGCGGCACTTCCTGATCGACCGGCTCGACGCGCAGTTGGCCCCCGCCACGGCCACGCGGGGCGACCGGCCGGGACGGCCGGCGTTTCCCGGCAACGGACCGGGCATCCCAGCCGGGCTACCGTCCGGCGCGGTGGTCGCCGAGATCAGCGACGGCCGCGTGACCAGCGCCCGGACCCTGACCAACAGCGTCTCCAACGCGTTCCCCGACCCGCAGTCCGTCCCGGTGGGGGAGGTCGCCGCGCTGGCGGACCTGCCGGTCGACTCCAGACCGCGCACGGTCGACCTCGGCGACCGCGGTGACTACCGGGCCGTGGCCCGCCAGTACTGGGACGGCCGGGTACGCGTCGTCGCGGTCCCCCTCTCCGGCGTACAGGAGACCGTCTGGGCGCTGGTCGCCGCCCAGGCCGGGGTGGCCGCGGTCGGGCTGCTGCTCGCCGGTGTGGCGGGCGCGCTGATCGTGCGGGCGACCCTGCGACCGCTCAACCGGGTGGCCGCCACCGCCACCCGCGTCACCGAGCTGCCCCTGGACCGGGGGGAGGTGGCGCTCGCCGTCCGGGTCCCGGTCGCCGACACCGACCCGCGCACCGAGGTCGGTCAGGTCGGCGCGGCGCTGAACCGGATGTTGGGCCACGTCGCCGACGCGCTCTCCGCCCGGCAGGCCAGCGAGACCCGGGTACGCCAGTTCGTCGCCGACGCCAGCCACGAACTGCGGACGCCTCTCGCGGCGATCCGCGGCTACGCCGAGGTGGCGCGGCGTGGCCGTGACGAGGTCCCCGCCGACGTGGCGCACGCGCTGCGCCGGGTGGAGTCGGAGAGCACCCGGATGACCAGCCTCGTCGACGACCTGCTGCTGCTGGCCCGCCTCGACACCGGTCGGCCGCTCGCTGTCGAACCGGTGGACCTGACCGCCCTTGTGGTGGACGCGGTCAGCGACGCGCACGTCGCCGGCCCCGAGCACCGCTGGCAGCTCGCACTGCCCGAGGTGGCGATCCGGGTGCCCGGCGACGCCGCCCGGCTGCACCAGGTGGTGGCGAACCTGCTCACCAACGCCCGGGTGCACACCCCGCCCGGCAGCACTGTCACCGCCACGCTGGCCGTCGACGCCGCCAGCGCCGTGCTCACCGTCGCCGACGACGGGCCGGGGGTGCCGGTGGAGCTGCAACCGGAGATGTTCGAGCGGTTCGCCAGGGGCGACAGCTCCCGGTCCCGCGCGCACGGCAGCACCGGTCTCGGTCTCGCGATCGTCGCGGCGGTGGTGGAGGCCCACCACGGCACTGTCGGGGTGGACAGCCGTCCGGGTCGGACCCTGTTCACCGTCCGGTTGCCGAATGCCACAGCCGACGCATAGTCGGCGCACGGCAGACCGGCGCCGGTCAGCCGACCAGCATCTCGGTGAGGACCTCGACGACGCGTCGGGTGTGCCGCCCGTCGGGGTCCTCGTCGGTGTTCAGGTCGGTCACGCTCATCCCGAGCAGCCGGTCGGCGCGGGCCAACGGCGTGACCAGCGCGATCAGGTCCGCCCAGCGCGGGCCGTCCGGCTCGGGGTAGGTCACCGCGGGCAGGTCGCGCGGGTCCACAACGTCCAGGTCGAGGTGCAGCCAGGCCGGTCCGTCCCCGTCGGTGGCCAGGCTCGCGCCGACCGTCGCCGCGCCCCGGCGTCGCAACTCGGCGGCGTTGACCTGGTGGATCGCCGGGTCGATCCGGGCCGCCTCGACCCGGCTGCTCTCGTCGGTGGCCGGGCGGTGCCCGAGCAGGTGGACGCGGCCGGGTTCGATCAGCGCGCCGTCTGGGCCGACGGCGGCGGCGGGGCCGTTCCCGGTGACCACCGAGAGGTCCATGTCGGCGGCCTCACCGGTCGGTGAGGTAGCGCCGTCGAGGAAGTCCGGGTGGGCGTCGACGAACCACAGGTCGGTCGCCGGGGGCAGGGCCCGGCAGATGCCGGGCAGGATCGCGCAGTCGCCGCCGAGCACCAGTGGTCGGTGGCCGTCCGCGATCAGCGCGCCGATCCGCGCGGCGATGGCGCCGCCGGCCCGGACCAGGCCCGCCGCGCCGATCACCCCGCTGGCCGGGTCGCGGTTCGGGTCGCGCAACCGCGCCTCGTCGATCCGCCCGTCGTCGTCGGCGGCCAGGGCCTCGCGCAGGCCGGCGCGGCGCAGCGCGGCAGGGGCCCGCTCCTCGCCGCGCCCGGCGCCCGAGGAGTCCAGCGGCGCGTCCACGATCATCCAGCGCACGTCCGCAGCGTACCGGCGCGGCCGGCCGTCCCGGCCGCATTCTGTGGTGCGGCTGGGAGTACGCCGATGTGCCCGCGACAGCGACGACGACCGGCGTACGGTGAGGGACAAGTCCGGCTTTCTGGGTCAAAAGCCTCATCGGTGTACGCCCTGGGACGCCGGTGTCGAGGCGGCGAGGGCAAGGAGCGATCGGTGGAACATCTGGCCTACCTGGACGCGGGGTCCGGCAGCCTGATCGTGCAGGCGGTCGTCGGTGGGGTGGCTGGCGCCGCGGTCGCCGCGAAACTCTACTGGCGACGGCTGGTCGACCGGTTCCGCCGGCAACCCACCGACCAGCGCTGAGCGGGCCAGCCCCGACGATGGCGATCTCACCCACCGAGGTACGGCCCGAGCCGGCTTCCTTCCGCGACCCCGCCAACCGGGTCTTCCACGTCGGCGACGAGGTGCTGCGCGGGCTGGACCCCCAGGCCGCCGAGCACTGGCGGGCACTGACCGACAGCACGTTCTTCCCGGCCCTTGTCGCCGCGCGCAAGGTCTGCGCCACCGAGGACGCCCCGCCCACCCTGGTGCCGGCCGCTAGCGGGGCACCGTGGGCGGCAGTGCTTCGCCACGAGCGCATCCCGTTCGTCTCCCACCCGTACGAGTGGTCGTTCAGCATGCTGCGCGACGCCGCCCTGCTGCACCTGGAGATCCTGACCGCCGCGCTCGGCGAGGGGTTCACCACGAAGGACGGCTCGGCGTACAACCTCCAGTGGCGCGGCGCCCAACCGGTCTTCATCGACATCGGCTCGTTCGAGCCGGTGCGCGACGGCGAACCGTGGGCCGGCTACCGGCAGTTCTGCCAGACCGTGCTCTACCCGCTGATGCTCACCGCCCACCTGGGCGTCGACTTCCAACCGTGGCTGCGCGCCCGGGTCGACGGCATCGAGGCCGACGAGCTACGGCCACTCTTCAACGGCGCCCGCCGGCTGCGCCCCGGCGTGCTGACCCACCTGCACCTGCACGGGGCCATGCAGCAACGCAACGCCGCCGCCAGCACCACCGAGGTACGCGACCAACTGCGGGCCGCCGGCTTCTCCCGGGAGCTGCTGCTCGCCACCGTACGCGGCATCGAGAAACTGGTCCGCAAGCTGGACCGCCGCCCGCCCGAGAGCCACTGGTCGGACTACCAACGCACCTGCGGCTACTCGGCCCGCGACCGGGTGGCGAAGGAGCAGTTCGTGGCCGTCGCTGTCGCCGCCGGCACCCGCCCCCGCCTGGTGCTCGACCTCGGCGCCAACGACGGCCGGTACTCCCGGCTGGCGGCCGGGCACGCCGACTACGTGGTCGCCGTCGAGCAGGACCCCACGGTCGTCGACGAGCTGTACCGACAGCTGCGCTCCGAGGGGCAGCGCCGGATCCTGCCGCTGGTGCTGGACCTGGCCGACCCCTCGCCGGGCGGCGGCTGGCGGGGCGTCGAGCGGGCCGGCTTCGCCGAGCGGGCGTCCGCCGACGTGGTGCTCGCCCTGGCCGTGGTGCACCACCTGGCGATCGGGCGCAACGTGCCGCTGCCGGAGGTCATCGACTGGCTGGCCGGGCTGACCGCGCCGGGCGGCGCTGTGGTGGTGGAGTTCGTCCACCCGGAGGACCCGATGGCGACCCGGCTGCTGGCCAACAAGCCCGCCGGTCTCTTCCCGGACTACCGACGCGACACCTTCGAGACGTTGCTCGCCGCCCGAGGACGGATCACCGACCGGCTGGAACTGCCCTCGGGCACCCGCACGCTCTACCGGACGGTGATGGGTGGCTGAACCGGCCTCCGTCGACCCGCCGGCCCCGCCCGACCGGCGGTCCCCGACTCCCACTCCCCGACGGTGGGACCGGGGCTGGCGAGGGGAGCTGGGTCGGCTGCTGGAGATCGTCGCGCTGGTCGGTCTCGTGGTCACCCAGCCGCTGCTGGACGTGCTCGGCCGCAGCCCCGACTTCTTCCTCTTCCACAGCGCCGACCCGGCCCAGATCCTGCTGCTGCTCGCCCTGGTGACTGTGGTCCCCACGGTCGCGGTGGCGCTGCTCGGCGCGCTCAGCCGACTGGCCGGCCGGACCGCCCGCGCCCTCACCCACACCGGGCTGGTCGGGCTGCTGGTCGCCGCCCTCGCCGTGCAGGTGGGCCGACACGTGACGCCACTTCGGGGCGTACCGCTGCTGCTGGTGGCAGTGCTGGCCGGAGCCGCCGGCGCGGCCGTGCACCGGCGGTGGCGGGCGCCGGGCCTGATGCTGCGACTGGCCGCCGCCGGCCCGGCGGCCTTCGTGGCGCTCTTCCTGCTCGCCTCACCCACCTCGGCGGTGGTCCTGCCGCGCGGCGACGGTGGCGCGGCCGGCACCGCGCAGGGTTCGGCCGTGCACCCGCCGGTGGTCATGCTGATCCTCGACGAGCTGCCGCTGGTCAGCCTGCTCGGCGCGGACGGGAAGATCGACGCCGGGCGGTACCCGCACTTCGCCGAGCTGGCCGGCGGCTCCACCTGGTACCGCAACTCCACCGGCGTCAGCGGGTGGACGCCCAACGCGCTGCCGGCGATGCTCACCGGCCGTTACCCGGCCAAGCCGGTCGCCCCGCACTACTCGCAGTACCCGGACAACATCTTCACCGCCTTCGGCGGCCTGTACGACATCCGCGCCGAGGAGAGCATCACCCGGCTCTGCCCACCCAGTCGCTGCGAGCAACCGGTCACCCCGGAGCAGGGGCTCGGCGTGCTGGTCCGGGAGACCGGCAAGCTGCTCGGCCGGGTCGCCGGGCCGACGGAGAGCGCTGTCGACCCGGAGGACTCCTACCGCGAGCAGACCCGCGCCGAGGCCGGCCTGGACGCCGCCGAACCGGTGCCGGCCGACCCGAAGTTCCGCTGGGACAGCCTGGACGACAACCAACCGGCCCGGTTCACCAGCTTCCTGGCCGGGCTGAAGCCGACCACCCGGCCCACCCTGCACTTCCTGCACCTGCTGATGCCGCACTCACCGTGGGCGTACCTTCCGTCCGGGTCCCGCTACGACGCCCCCGAGGACCTGCCCAACGACGGCGCCGGCTGGGTCGACCTGGCCCGGCAGCGGCACCTCGCCCAGCTCGGCTACACCGACCGGCTGATCGGCGAGACGCTGCGGACGCTGCGCGCCAACGGCCTCTACGACCAGGCCCTCGTCGTGGTGACCGCCGACCACGGCGTCAGCTTCCGCCCCGGCGCGCAGGGCCGGGGCATGGACGCCATCAAGGCCGCCGCCGGCGAGGTCGCCTGGGTGCCGACGTTCGTCAAGGAACCCCGGCAGCAGGCCGGCCGGGTGGACGACCGCAACTGGGAACACGTCGATCTGCTGCCGACAGTGGCCGACGAGGCCGGCGTCCGGCTGCCCTGGCGGGTCGACGGGCGCTCCGCCCGGCAGGCCCCCCGCACCGACGGTACGAAACACTTCTACGACCGCCCCGGCGAACCGGTCACCTTCCCCGGTGGCGTGCCCGCACCGCCACCCCTGCCGACACCCCACCCCCTGGTCGGCACCGAGGTACGCGCCGGCCCGGCCGCCGGCAGCGCCCGGGTCGCCGACCTGGCGGCGTTCACCGCCACGGACCCGGACACCGGCACCCTCCCCGCACTGGTCTGGGGAGACGTCCCGGACCGGATCCCGGACGGCACGCTCCTCGCCGTCGCCGTCAACGGCCGCATCGGGGCCGTCGTCCCGGTTGTGCCCGCCGACCCCGGCGGACGCCGGTTCGCCGCGCTGCTCGCCGACGACAAGCTCTTCCACGCCGGCACCAACCAGCTCGACGTCTTCCAGGTCGCGACGGACGGTACGCTGCGACGCCTCACGCTGTCGTGACCTGGCTTCCGGGTTCGGTCCGGCCTGGTCCCCGGGTCCGGTCCGGGGGTTGGTCCGGGCTGGCGTCCGGGTTCGGTCCGGTCCGATCCCGGGGTCGGTCCGGGTTCGATTCGGTCCGGTCTCGTCTGGCGGGATGCCGGGTTTCCCGGCCGCCCGGTCGGGAATCGGGTGACGCATACCTCACCGCCGAACCACGGCGGGCGTTGTCCCCCGAGCCGCAATTACGGTAGAAGCGAAGGCAATTCAACGTAGATCTGCCGGCGAAGCGAGGAACCACATGACGGAAGTCAAGCTCGATCACCCCGGTGGGCAGCTGTCGATGCCGGTGCATCCTGCGGTCGAGGGCCCCGCCGGTATCGGGGTGAGCAAGCTGCTGAAGGAAACCGGGATGACCACGTACGACCCCGGTTTCGTCAACACCGCCGCTGCCTCATCCGCGATCACCTACATCGACGGCGACGCGGGCATCCTGCGTTACCGGGGGTACCCGATCGAGCAGCTGGCCGAGAAGTCCTCCTTCCTGGAGGTCTCCTACCTGCTCATCTACGGTGAGCTGCCGACCGAGCAGCAGCTGACCGAGTTCACCGAGTGGATTCGGCGGCACTCGCTGCTGCACGAGGAGATGCGCCGCTTCTTCGACGGCTTCCCCCGGGACGCCCACCCGATGGCAGTGCTCTCGTCCGCGGTGAGCGCCCTGTCCACCTTCTACCAGGACAGCCTGGACCCGTTCGACTCCGAGCACGTGGAGATCTCCACGGTCCGGCTGATGGCGAAGGTCCCCACCATCGCCTCGTACGCGTACAAGAAGTCCATCGGTCAGCCGCTGCTGTACCCGGACAACTCGCTGGGGTACGTGGACAACCTGCTGCGGATGACGTTCGGCGTGCCGGCGGAGCCGTACGAGGTCGACCCGGTGATGTCGAAGGTGCTGGACATGCTCTTCGTCCTGCACGCCGACCACGAGCAGAACTGCTCCACGTCGACCGTCCGCCTGGTCGGCTCCAGCAACGCCAACCTGTTCGCCTCGGTCTCGGCCGGCGTGAACGCCCTGTTCGGCCCCCTGCACGGTGGCGCGAACCAGGCGGTGCTGGAGATGCTCCAGCAGATCCACGCCGGCGACGGCGACGTCCGGTCCTTCGTCCGCAAGGTCAAGGACAAGCAGGACGGCGTCAAGCTGATGGGCTTCGGCCACCGGGTCTACAAGAACTACGACCCGCGGGCGGCGATCGTCAAGAAGGCCGCGCAGGACGTGCTGGGCCGGATGGCCAAGCCCGACCCGCTGCTGGACATCGCCATGGAGTTGGAGGAGATCGCCCTCGCCGACGACTTCTTCGTCTCCCGTCGGCTCTACCCGAACGTGGACTTCTACACCGGCCTGATCTACAAGGCCATGGGTTTCCCGACCAAGATGTTCACAGTGCTCTTCGCGCTCGGCCGGCTCCCCGGCTGGATCGCCCAGTGGCGCGAGATGATCAACGACCCGGAGACCAAGATCGGCCGTCCGCGGCAGGTCTACGTCGGCTCCGCCGAGCGGGACTACGTCCCCTTCGGCGAGCGCTGACCCGCTCCTCGCTGCACCAGCAGGCCGTCGACCCCTCCCGGGTCGGCGGCCTGCCGCCTTTCCGCGCTCCGCGCTGCCCCGCCCCGGCATGATCGACTCGGGCTCCTTGAGGCACGGTGTCCGTGCGCCGCGCCGCCCCGCGTCGGTACGATCGACTCGGGTTCCTTGAAGGCGCGGTGTCCGTGGCCTTGGGCTCAAGTGGTTGTTGCAACGGGGTGGATTCTCGTCAGGATGAGGGGTCATGCCGGGGCAGAGGTTGTCGTCCGCGGAGCGGGCGCAGA
>NZ_JBEZGK010000032.1:0-75060 GCF_040649935.1 Micromonospora sp. NPDC048842
CACGGCGGGGATGATCTGGTCGGTGTCCACGTTGGACCGGCGCAGCGGCACGGCAGTGCCGGTGTGGGTGGTGAACTTGTCCATCTCGTCGGTCCCTTCTACAGGTCGGCGGGGGCGGCCAGCCGGCCGACCACTGCGGTGGCGGCGGCCACCGGCGGGGAGACCAGGTGGGTACGCCCACCCCGGCCCTGACGGCCCTCGAAGTTGCGGTTCGAGGTGGAGGCCGAGCGCTCACCCGGCTTCAGCGTGTCGGGGTTCATCCCCAGACACATGGAGCAGCCGGCGAACCGCCACTCGGCCCCGGCGTCGGCGAAGACCTTGTCCAGCCCCTCGGCCTCGGCGGCCTCGCGCACTGCGGCGGAGCCGGGCACCACGAGCATCCGGACGCCGTCGGCGACCCGGTGGCCACGCAGCACGTCGGCGGCGGCCCGCAGATCCTCCAGGCGGCCGTTGGTGCAGGACCCCACGAAGACCACGTCGATCGGCAGCTCCCGCAGCGGGGTGCCGGGGCGCAGGTCCATGTACTCCAGGGCCCGGCGGGCGGCGGTGCGCTCCGAGTCGGTGGTGAACTCCTCAGGGTCCGGCACCGGGGCGCTCAGCGGCGCACCCTGCCCGGGGTTGGTGCCCCAGGTGACGAACGGGGTGATCTGGCTGGCGTCCAGGGTCACCTCGGCGTCGAAGCGCGCGCCGTCGTCGGTGGGCAGCGTCCGCCACCACTGGACCGCCGCGTCCCAGTCCGCGCCCTGCGGCGCGTTCGGTCGACCCTTGAGGTACGCGAAGGTGGTCTCGTCCGGCGCGATCATGCCGGCCTTGGCGCCCCACTCGATGGACATGTTGGCGATTGTCATTCGCCCCTCCATGGAGAGGGCACGGATCGCCTCGCCGCGGTACTCCACGATGTGCCCGCGACCTCCACCGGTGCCGACCTGCGTGATCAGCGCGAGCACCAGGTCCTTGGCGGTCACACCGGGCGCGAGCTGGCCGGTGACGTTCACGGCCATCGTCTTCGGTCGGCTCTGCGGCAGCGTCTGGGTGGCCAGCACGTGCTCCACCTCGCTGGTGCCGATGCCGAAGGCGAGCGCGCCGAACGCGCCGTGGGTGGCGGTGTGCGAATCGCCACAGACGATCGTCAGGCCCGGCTGGGTGAGACCGAGCTGCGGGCCGATCACGTGCACGATGCCCTGGTTGTCGTCGCCGAGCGGGTGCAGTCGCACTCCGAACTCGGCGCAGTTGCGGCGCAACGTCTCGATCTGCGTACGCGACGTCGGGTCCGCGATGGTGAGCAGGTCACCACGACGGAGGCGGAACGCCGGGTCGGCGTACCCGGTCGGGGTGTTGTGGTCCTCGGTCGCGAGGGTCAGGTCGGTACGACGCACCCGGCGCCCGGCGAGCCGCAGCCCGTCGAACGCCTGCGGGCTGGTCACCTCGTGCAGCAGGTGCAGGTCGATGAAGAGCAGGTCCGGCTCACCAGCGGCGGACCGTACGACGTGCGCGTCCCAGACCTTCTCGGCCAGGGTCCTCGGCTCAGGAGTGACTCCCACCATCTGGACATCCTAAATTCTGGGAGGTAAGTTTCGGCTTGTGGGACACAGTATGAGCGGTGTCGGCGTTCTCGACAAGGCGGTGGTCATCCTGGCCGCCTGCGTGGACGGCGCCAGCCTGGCCGAACTCGTCGAACGCACCAAGCTGCCCCGGGCCACAGCACATCGCCTGGCCCAGGCCCTGGAGATCCACCGAATGCTGGTGCGTGACACCCAGGGCAGATGGCGGCCCGGCCCCCGCCTGGGCGAGCTGGCCAACGCCGCACCGGACGTTCTGCTGACCGCCGCCGAGCCTCTGCTGGCCGCGCTGCGCGACGCCACAGGCGAGAGCGCGCAGCTCTATCTGCGCCGCGCCGACGAGCGGATCTGCGTGGCGGCGGCGGAACGCGCCAGCGGCCTACGGGACACCGTTCCGGTCGGCTCGGTGCTGCCGATGACGGCCGGCTCCGCGGCCCAGATCCTGCTCGCCTGGGAGCCGCCGGAGGCGGTGATGCCGCTCCTGCCGCGCAGCAAGTTCACCGGCCGCACCCTCGCCGAGGTACGCCGCCGTGGCTGGGCGCAGAGCGTCGCCGAGCGGGAGGCCGGTGTGGCGAGCGTCTCCGCCCCGATCCGCGACCGCACCGGCCGGGTCATCGCCTCGGTCAGCATCTCCGGCCCGATCGAGCGCCTGGGCCGCCGCCCCGGCGAACGCCACGCCATGGCCGTAGTAAGAGCCGGCCAACGCCTCTCCGGCCTCTAACCCGCACCCCCGCCCAACCCCTGCCCAACCCCCGCCCCCTCCCCCGCCCAACCCCTGCCCAACCCCTGCCCCCTCCCCCGTCCTCCCACCCTGCCCGCGCCGCGCCCTCCCGCCCCAACCCGACCGCTCCCGGTGATCAAGAGCTTTGCGTCACCGCCTGCCGCGTGTCGTGACGCAAAGCTCTTGATCACCAAGGGCGAGGGGTGGGTGGCAGAGGCGGGGTGGGGTGGGGCGGGGTGGGATGGGGGACGAGAAAGGCTCATCTCGCTGGGCGAGATGAGCCTTTGGTTGTAGCCCCGACCGGATTCGAACCGGCGCTACCGCCTTGAGAGGGCGGCGTCCTGGGCCGCTAGACGACGGGGCCAGAACTTTTCCGTTCACCACCCTCGCGGGCGGTGCGAATGTAGTCTAGCGGCACCGTACCCGGGCACGAGCGCGGGGTGCGCCGTCACCCGAGGGCCTGGGCGTGGGCTGGAACGGGCGTGGCGGCGGACACGAAACAGCCCGCCTCACGAGGTGAGACGGGCTGTGCACGCTGTAGCCCCGACCGGATTCGAACCGGCGCTACCGCCTTGAGAGGGCGGCGTCCTGGGCCGCTAGACGACGGGGCCAGAACAACTTTTGCTCCCCCACCTTACCGGTGGAGGAGCTGCACTCTACCGAAGACCACCCTCCGCCCCCGAAGGGGCGGAGTCGAACTCCGTCAGAATCCAGCGTCTGGAAATTCTCGCGAATTCCAGCAGCGCTGGGGTACCAGGACTCGAACCTAGACTAACTGAACCAGAATCAGTCGGGCTGCCAATTACCCCATACCCCATTGGCCCCTTGCGGTGCCGGGAGTGAACTTTACCCTCCCGGTACCGACAGGCCAAATCCGATCCCCCCGAACCACCCGTGAGCTGCGGAAGCAGGGGCATCAGACGGATCAGGCGACGGGCACCACCGGGTTGGTGAGCTCGCCGATGCCGTCGATCCGCACGGTGACCGTATCCCCCTCGACAAGCGGGCTAACCCCGGCCGGAGTGCCGGTGAGAACCACGTCGCCGGGCAGCAGAGTCATGACGTGCGAGATGTACGACACCAGGCCCGGCACGTCGAAGACCATGTCCTTCGTCCGGCCGAGTTGGCGTACTTCCATCTCCTCCGGGTTGCGACCCACCTCACACCGGATCTCCAGGTCGGAGACGTCCAGCCCGGTGGTGATCCACGGACCGATCGGGCAGAACGAGTCGAAGCCCTTGGCCCGGGTCCACTGCCCGTCCGAGCGCTGGAGGTCCCGAGCGGTGACGTCGTTGGCGCAGGTGTAGCCGAAGATGGCGCGTTCGGCGGCGGCGCGGTCGGCGCGGCGCGCGCCGGGCGCCCCGATCACGACCGCCAACTCCGCCTCGTGCTCTACCTGCTTGGAGAAGATCGGCAGTCGGATGGCGTCCCGGGGGCCGATCACCGAGGTGGACGGCTTGAGGAAGAGCAGCGGCTCCTTGGGCACCTCGTTGCCGAGCTCGGCGGCGTGGTCGGCGTAGTTGCGGCCGACGCAGACGACCTTGCTGGGCAGGATCGGCGAGAGCAGCCGGACGTCGGAGAGGGCCCAGCGGGCCCCACTGAAGGAGAGATTGCCGAACGGGTGGCCCTCGATCTCGGCGATGGTCAGGCCCTGCGGCCCGGCCTCCGCTTCGCCTTCGACGGCACCGAACGACATTCCCTTGGCATGGGCGAAACGAGCGATACGCACCCGGCCAATCTAGCGCCGCCGACGCCCCAACCGGCCAGGACAGGCGGTCGGGTGTGCTCAACCCGTCAGCGCGCGGCACCCTATCGGAGCTGGAGGTGACCGGGGCGGGTTTCTCGACTTCGTACCCGCACGGAGGCGGCTCGCCCCTAGCGTCGGCTCCGGAGGTTCGTTCGTATGCCTGCATCGACACGACACCACAGAGCCCTCGCAGTGTTCGTGCACTGCCTCGGCATCCTCGCCGCCGTGCCGGCCCTGCCGACGGCGGCTCCGGAGGCGGCGGCCGCGCCACGACCACCGGCCGCCACGCCACAACCAACGGCGGCCACGCCACAGGCACCGGCCGCCACGGCACCACCAACTACGGCCGCACCACCACCGGCCGCCACACCAGCACCAGCGGGAACCCGGCCGCCGGTGGCGATGGTCGCGCGGGTGACAGAGCCCACCCCGCCCTCGGCACCACCGGCGGTGGCACCACCGACCCGGGCACCGGCGTCGGCGCCCCCGCAACAGGTCACTGTGGCGGTCGCGACGGAGAGCAGCCCGGCACCGAGGTACCGGATCCAGGTGCGCAACGTGAGCAACTCGCCGTTGGAGACCACTGTGCGACAGGAACTGCCGCCCGGTTCGTCGACGACAGCGATCAGCGGTGGTGGCCGATCCACCCCGGCTGGCGGATCGGCCACCGAGGTGACCTGGCGCTTGCGGCTGCCCGCGCACAGCACGACCACCCTGGGCACCGCGCTCGCGGCGACCGCGCCGGGCCGGCCGCTGACCGCGCCGACCTGCGCGTTCACCAGTGACGGCAG
Organism: Micromonospora sp. NPDC048842; assembly: GCF_040649935.1. Lineage (NCBI taxonomy): Bacteria > Bacillati > Actinomycetota > Actinomycetes > Micromonosporales > Micromonosporaceae > Micromonospora > Micromonospora sp. NPDC048842. The sequence continues at coordinate 4,819 of NZ_JBEZGK010000032.1, forward strand.
CCGGCCGTACGACTGCGCCACGGCCACCTGGCGGGCGGCAGCGGCACCGGCGGCCGAGGTCGACGAGGCGCCGCCGTGGCGTCGCTACCCGGTGCTGCTCGCCGGCCTGGCGGTCCTGCTGCTGATCAGCGCCGCCCTGGTGTGGGTGTGGCGGCGTCGGCGCGGGCGTCGGGTGACGGCTGCCGCGCTGTCCACCGGCGGCGGCGCCGAGGGTGGCCGCGGGACGGTCTATCCCCGCCCGGCAGCGCCGAGTCCGGTGCGGCGTCGGCGTACCCCGCCGGTCTGGATGTTGGTGGGCGCCGCCGTCGTGGTGCTGGCCGGCGTGGTCGGCACCGCGGGTTGGACGGCGACCCGGCAGGTCGCGGCGATCGACACGCAGAAGCAGCCGACCAGCGGCGCCTGGGTGGGCACCGCGGTCGCCGGGTCGCTGGGCGTGCCGCTGCGCGAGTCGGCGTTCGAGTTCACCGTGTACCGGATGACCTGCGGCGCGCCCGGCACCGCCGGGAAGGCCAACGGCGGCGATGCCGCACCGGCCAACGGGCGACGATGCGAGGCCACGGTAGGCGTGCGCAACGTCACCGGCGAGCACCAGCCCTGGCACAGCGAGCTGCAACGGGCGTACCTGCCCGGTGGGCGCTGGGTGAGCACCGACGAGTCGGCCACCCGGACGGCGAACCTGGGTCGGGACGTCTTCGCCGACCCGATGGCGGCTGGCACCCGGATGGTGCTCCCGCTGGTCTTCACGGTCGACGGGCGGGACCCGCCCCAGCAGCTGGAGCTACGCAGCGGGGTGTTCTCCGCCGGGGTCCGGGTGCAGATGCCCTGACCGGTGTGCGGGCGGCGGTCGTACCCTGGGATGCGTGACCGCCGCCCTCGCCCCCGCCGTGCTCGACGCGACGCAGTGGCAGGCTCGCCGACGGGCCCACGAGGAGCGGGTGGACGTCTGGCTGACCCCGCACCTGGCCCGGCGACGACGCGGTGAGCGGCATCCGGTGGCCGACTTCCTGTTCACCTACTACTCGCATCGCCCGGCCCAGCTGCGGCGCTGGCATCCGGGCCCCGGGGTCGAACTGCGGGACGCCGATCCGGCCGAGTTCGGCCGCGACTACCGCGCCGGCACCGCCGGGGTCACCCTCGACACCGATGGGGTACGCGCGCGGCGCGGCGAGTCGATCGCCTGGATCCGCTCCCTGCTGGCGGCGACGCGCGGACGTGCGCCGCACTTCGGGTGCTTCGGGATGCACGAGTGGGCGATGGTCTACCGGCAGACCCGAGAGGAGCTGCGGCACAACGCCTGGCCGCTGCGGCTCAGCGCGGAACGCACCGCCGATGTCGTCGAGGAGCGGGGCGTGCGGTGCAGCCACTTCGACGCGTTCCGGTTCTTCACCGCGCCGGCCCGCCCGTTGAACCTGCTCAGCCCGACCCGGGAGACGCAGCACGCGCACGAGCAGCCGGGCTGCCTGCACGCCAACATGGATCTGTACAAGTGGGCGTACAAGCTGTCGCCGTTGGTCTCCTCGGAGCTGGTGGCCGACGCGTTCGACCTGGCCCGGGACATCCGCACGTTGGACATGAGGGCCAGCCCGTACGACCTGGCGGCACTCGGCTACCCGCCGGTGCGTGTGGAGACTCCGGACGGCCGGGCGGAGTACGCGGTGGCGCAGCGCGGGTTCGCCGAGCGGGCCGCCGTGCTGCGCGACCGGCTGCTCGCCGCCGTCGCGGACTAGTCGTCGTCCCGGATCAGTCGCTGTCCCGGATCAGTCGCCGTCCCGGATCAGTCGTCGTCGGCGCGGCGGTCCCGCTTGCGCTGGGACTGGCGTTTCTTCTCGGCCAGCCGGCGTTCCTTGGCCCCCCGGGACGGGCGGGTCGCTCGGCGGGTCGGCGGTGGGGGCGCTGCGGCCTCCCGCAGGAGGGCGGTCATCCGGGCCCGGGCCGCCTCCCGGTTGGCAAGCTGGGCCCGGTGCTCGCTGGCGGCGATCGTCAGCACCCCGTCGACGAGGCGGTTGGCGAGTCGGGCCAGCGCCCGCGGCCGCAGCCAGTCGGGCACGGCCGGCGAGTTGGCCACGTCGTAGCTCAGCTCGACCCGGGAGTCAGCGGTGTTCACACCCTGCCCGCCCGGCCCCGACGAGCGGGAGAAGCGCTCCCGTAGCTCCCCGGCGGGGACGACCCACCGGTCGGTCACCCGCAGTCCGTCGTCCACGCCCCGAGGCTAACCCGCGACGAACCGCCGGGGGTCATCGGTGCGGAGGCTCACTCTGCGTCGGGGACTGGCTGGGCGCTGGCCCGGCGGTCTCCTCGTCGGAGCCGACGGCCGCGTACGCCACAGCGCCGAAGAGCAGCACCCCGATCACAGCGGCCTTCACGACGACGCCGCGGATCAGTGACCAGGCGCCCCGGCGAGCGCCTGGCACCGATTTCTTGACGGTCTGGTAATCGTTCCACCCGCGTCGTGCCCGGGCGTACGCCGACCCCACTGCACATCCGATGATCAGGCCCACCAGCAGGAGGACCGTGAGAAGAGGACGCTCCACCTCCGCCAGTATCCATACCGAACGTAATATTTCCATGGTCCGATGCCGTCCGGCCGGATATCCGACAGTGGTGGCCCCCGTCGGGGCGTTCGGGCAGCTCAGCCACCCTTGCCGATGATCGTGTCGGCGGTCTGCTGCACCTGGTCGATCGGGATGGCGAACCCGATGCCGATCGAGCCGTTTCCATCGATGGTGGCGATGGCGGTGTTCACCCCGACCACCTCTCCGCGCGCGTTCACCAGTGGCCCACCGGAGTTGCCGGGGTTGATGGACGCGTCGGTCTGCACAGCGGTGTGCCGGTTGTTGCCGAGGCGCACCTGCCTGTCGAGCGCGCTGACGATGCCCGCGGTGACAGTTCCGGCCAGACCGAGCGGCGACCCCACCGCGAGCACCGGCTCACCGACCCGGGTCGCGCCCGGCTTGGCCAGGGGCAGCGGGGTGAGACCTGCCGATGCCGGCACCTTCAGCACCGCCAGGTCGCTGCGCGGCTCCCGTCCGACCACCTCGGCGGCGAACCGGCGGCCGTCGGGCAGTTCCACTGTCACCGGGCCGCCACCCGCCTTGGCCAGGATGTGGTCGTTGGTGATCAGGTGCTGTTGGTCGTCCACAGCGAAGCCGGAGCCGGTCGCGGACCCTCCGGTCGGGGATCCACCGCTCGCGGACCCGCTGGTCGTGCCGCCGGCCAGCACCGACACCACCCCGGGTACGGTCCGCTCAGCAGCGGTGACCAGCTCGGCCGGCACCGGGGCCGCGGACGCCGCAGCCGGGCCACCAGCCCCGTCCCGGCTGGCCACCACGCCGCCGGCGAGAGCGCCGGAGACGGCCGAGACCGCCACCACGCCCAACACGGCGAGCAGCCGCCCGGGTCGTCGCCCGCCCGGGTCGCGCTCGGGCGTGTCCCACCACCCGCGCCCGTCCGGGTCGAGTTCCGGAGAGATGAACCAGGGACCGCGCGGTTCGCCCAGTCCGGTCTGCACTGCCATGCGTACTCCTCACTGTCGACGTCGGGTGTGCGTGGCGGTCAGGGCAGCCGGGAGAACCAGCGCATCGAGCCGGCGGCGGCGCCCATCGCGAACACCAGTCCGAGGCCGATGAACCGGGCCGAGATGTCCTGCCGCTCGGTGCGGTAGCCGACCGAACTGCCGATGTCGTCGTAGACGGCCCGCAGCTCGTCGGTGGTACTGGCCTCGTGGAACATGCCGCCGGTCTCCTCGGCGACCGCCTTGAGGGTCTGTCCGTCCACAGGCACCTGGATGGGCCGTCCACCTCTGTCGACGAACCCGGACGGGGTGCCGAACGAGATCGAGTGCACAGGCACCTCCGCCTTCACCGCTTCCGCTGCCGCCTCCATCGGGTCCATGCCGGAGGTGTTGGCGCCGTCGGAGAGCAGGATGACCCGGGCGGGTGGTGTCTCCTTCGCGGCCTCGCTGTCCAGGCTCTTGACCGCGCCGAGTGAGGTGTTTATGGCCTCGCCGATGGCGGTGCCCTGGACACCGGTGATGCCCTCGGCGAGCCTGTCGATCCCCTCGTCGAGGGCGTCCCGGTCGGTGCTCGGGGGCACCAGCACGGCGGCACTGCCGGCGAACGCGACGAGACCCACGTTGAACTCGTCGGGCAGGCCCTCGACGAAGCGCCGGGCGGCCTCCTTCGCAGCGGCCAGCCGGTCCGGTTCGACGTCGGTGGCGAGCATCGACGTGGAGACGTCCACCGCCACCATCACAGTGGCCCGTTCCCGGGGCACCCGGACCTCGGCGCTCGGTCGGGCGAAGCCGACCACGAGCAGCGCCAGCATGGCGAGAAAGAGCCCGGCCGGTACGTGCCGACGCCAGGCGGGCCGCTCCGGCGCCACCCGGTCCAGCAGCCGCAGGTTGGTGAAGCGGACCGCGTAGCGGCTGCGTCGCCGCTGCAGCACCAGGTAGGCGACGACCAGGGCGAGCACGCCGAGCAGCAGCCAGAGTCGCAGCGGCGACTGCCAGATCACGCGGCACCTCCCCGGGGCCGGCCGGCCGGCGCGGCGGCCAGCCGACGCTGGGCGTGCACGTGCCGGACGATGTCGGCGCTCCAGTCGCCGTCGGTGCGCAGCGGCAGATGGGTGGCCCCGCTGCGGCGCAGCGCCTGGTGGACCTGCTCGCGCTGGGCGGTGGCGGCCTCGGCGTACCGCTCGCGCAGCCCACGGTCCGATGTGCACACCTCACGGTGCCGACCGGTCTCCGGGTCGACGAGCGTGATGAGGCCGACGTCCGGCAGCTCCAGCTCCCGCGGGTCGGTCACCTCGATCGCCAGCACCTGGTGCCGGACGGCCAGCCGGCGCATGGTCCGCTCCCAGGGCGCTGTCTGCCCGGGATCGTCGGGCAGACCGTCGAGGAAGTCGGAGACCACCACGACCAGCCCACGCCGATTGGCGATGCGGTGCAGCGCGTCGAGGCCGTCGGCCAGATCCGGCGGTCGGGCCGCCGGCCCACGCCCCGGCCGATCGGTGGGCGCCGTGGCCCGGGGGGCGGCGAGCAGCGCGCGGAGCAGGGACAGCAGATGGGTACGCCCGCTACGGGCCGGGAAGCGGCGCACCCCGTCAGCGCGCAGCACCTGTGCGCCGAGGCGGTTGCCGACGCCAGCGGTCAGGAAGCCGACCGCCGCGACGGCCGCCACCGCCAGTTCCCGTTTGTCCAGCTCGGCGGTGCCGAACTCCATGCTGGCGCTGCCGTCGACGAGCAGCCAGGTGGTCAGCTCCCGGTCGGCATCGACCTGCCGGACGTGCGGCACCGCGGTCCGGGCGGTCACCGCCCAGTCCATCCGGCGGACCTCGTCCTCGCCCGGCCGGTATTCGCGACTGCCGGAGGGTTCGCTGCCGGGACCGGGCAGCAGACCACGGTACTGGCCGTGCAGCAGGCCGTTCAGTCGGCGCGTGACGGTCAACTCCAGGCGGCGCAGGCGCTGGTCCGGGGCCAGCTCGGCCAGGCCGGGGTCGGCGGGCGCGACGGCGGCGCGTCTCATGCCGCCGCCAGATCCGGTGTCTGCTGCGGGTGTCCGGTGGCCAGCCGGGGCGGCGGCACCGCCTCGACGAGCCGTCGCACCACGCTCTCGGCCGACACCCCGTCGGCCACCGCGTCGAAGGAGAGCACCAGTCGGTGGGCGAGAACGTCGACGGCGAGCTCGCGGATGTCCTCGGGCAGCACGTACTCCCGCCCCCGCAGCAGGGCCTGTGCCCGGGCCGCCGCGACCAGGCCCAGGGTGGCCCGGGGGCTGGCCCCGTACGCCAACAGCGGGGCGATCTCCGGCAGCCCGAACCGGCCGGGGTCGCGGGTGGCGAGGATCAGCCGCACCACGTACTCGGCCAACGCGTGGTGGACGAAGACCCGCTCGGCGTGGATCTGGAGGTCCCGCAGCCGTTGCGCGTCGAGCACCCGGCGCGGGGTCGGCCGGTCGGTGCTCATCCGGTAGAGGATGGCCAGCTCGTCGGCGTCGCTGGGGTAGTCGACCACCACCTTCATCAGGAACCGGTCACGCTGCGCCTCCGGGAGCTGGTAGACCCCCTCGGACTCGATCGGGTTCTGCGTGGCCAGCACCAAGAATGGCTCCGGCACCGGCCAGCTGCGCCCGCCGATCGAGACCTGCCGTTCGGCCATCGCCTCCAGCAGCGCCGACTGGACCTTGGCCGGGGCTCGGTTGATCTCGTCGGCCAGCACCAGGTTGGCCATGATCGGGCCCAGCTCGATGTCGAAGGTCTCCTTGGACGCCCGGTAGATCCGGGTGCCGACGATGTCGGAGGGCACCAGGTCCGGGGTGAACTGGATCCGGGAGAAGGTGCCGCCGACCACCGTCGCTAGGGTCTGCGCGGCCAGTGTCTTGGCCACGCCGGGTACCCCCTCCAGGAGGCAGTGTCCGTTGGCGACCAGGGCGGTGAGCAGGCGTTCGACGAGGCGATCCTGCCCGACGATCACGCGTTTGACCTCGAAGAGGGTCTGTTCCAGCTCGATGCCGGTCGGCTCCGGATCGACCGGGCTGGGCATGCTGGCCAGGGTGTCCGAGATGTCCGTCACGGTGCTTGCTTCCCTGGCACACGCTCGGCAAACGTGGGATTGTGCGGCAGGGACCGGCCCGGAGTGGCCGGAATGGGGATGAGCCGCGCGGAAGGGTGACGACCGTCGCGAGCCTGCCGAGTCACGGACAACCGGCGAGGGATCGGCCAGTGTGCGCCCGACTGACACGAACCGGTCGAGGAGGGCCCGACGCTTTCTGGGCTGCCGATCCGGGCGGGCGGCGCGCGCCGGGCAGACAGGGTCCGGCCCCCGCGCCGGAGGCGACGGGGGCCGGGTGTCGGGTGTCGGTTCGGTCAGGGTGTGTGGGTGAGCAGGGTGAAGCCCAGGTTGGCCGGAGTCCCGGCCGAGTTGCGGGTCTGTACGAAGACCGCGTTGGGCGTCAGCAGCCGCGGCGCGACCGACACCTCGCCACCCGGTGGGATGCAGCAGGAGCCGGACAGTGAGAGCGTCGCCAGGAAGGCACCAGCCGTCACGTTGTGACCGAAGATCACCTCGTACTCCCCGACGCCGTACTTGACCACTGTGCCGCCGCCACGCGCCTTGGTGCCGTTGGAGTTGACGACGGTGTAGACGTTGGTGGCCACCAGTGGGGTGGCCGCGTTCGCCTTCAGCGCGGCTTTCGCGATACGCGCCGACTCGGCGCTGACCGGCGGCTGGGAGTTCGTGCCGCGTGCCGGCTGGACCGTTTCCTGCGGCGCCTTCGCGGACGGCTGGGCGATAGCGATGCCCCCGCCGGCGAGACTGAGCCCCAGGACAGCGAACGTGACCGCCGCCACCTTACGTCGGAAGGATGTGCTCATGACAGGTCCCCCTTGTGTGACCGTGCGAATTCGGCCGACCCGCGGGGCGGGACGGATGACTGCCCATAAATAGGCGTACGACGACAGTTGGGCCGGGGAAAGCTGCCTCGCTCACACCCGACGAGATTGATTTACCACCAATCCTTATCCCCTCTGAGCTGCGGTTACTACTCAGAGTTGCGTCGCTTAAGCCAGATGGAACGTAGCACCGGAAAAAGCCGCCAGTCAATAGTTGATCTCGCTTTTCCGGGGTGTCAACCAACCGTCAGATAATTGTGAAATGTGAGCGCATCGCCATTCATGAAATGGGTTCGTCGGGCCCGACTACGATCACCGTCGTGATCGTCGACGCTCCACGCGCGCATCGGAACGCTCGGCTCGGCACTGTGCTCTGCTGGCTTGCCGTCGTACCCACCGCCCTCTGGGCGGCCGTCCGGCTGCTCGGCCTGGACCGGGGGCCGTTGGTGCAGGCGCTCGCCTTCACGCCGTACGTCGCGGGGGTCAGCGTGCTGGTCCTGGCCCTCGCGCTCGCCCTGCGGCGCTGGTGGCCGGCGGCGCTCGCGGCAGTGGCGGCGGTGGCGTTGCTCGGTACCGTCGCACCTCGGGCGCTGGCCGACAGGCAGCCGGCGGCGGGCGGGCCGACAGTGCGGCTGCTCACCGCCAATCTGCTCGCCGGCGCCGGCGACGCGCGGACACTGGTGGAGCTGGTCCGGCGACACCAGGTGGACGTGCTCACAGTGCAGGAGTTCACCCCGGACGCGCAGGCCGCCCTGGATCAGCTCGGCCTGGCCACGCTACTGCCGCACCGGCAGCTCAACCCGGAGATCGGCACCCCCGGCTCCGGGCTCTACTCGCGGTGGCCGATCACCGACGGCGGCGTCCGACGCAACCTCGAAGGCTGGGGCTTCAGCCAGGCGTACGCGACGGTGTCCGTCCCCGGCGGGCCCCCGGTCCGCGTCGAGTCGGCCCACCCCTCAGCGCCGTACGCGCTGGACCAGGTGGGTGCCTGGCGTGCCGACCTGACCGCCCAACCACCGGCCACCCCGGACGGTGGCCTGCGAATCCTCGCCGGAGACTTCAACGCGACCCTCGACCACGGTCCACTGCGAGCCCTGCTGCGCAGCGGTTACGTCGACGCCGCCGACGCCGCCGGAGAGGGCCTGACCGGCACCTGGGGTCCGTACGACGGTGACCTCATCCCACCCGTCACCATCGACCACGTCCTTGTCGACCACCGGATAGCGGTCCGCTCGGTGCAGGTGCTCGCCCTACCCGGCAGCGACCACCGCCCCGTCCAAGCCACCCTCACCCTCCCTAACCCCTAACCCACCCCACCCCGCCCCACCTCGTCGATCTTGCACTTACTGTCCCGGCATCAGCGACAAAAGCCGCAGACCGTCGACACAAAGTGCAAGATCGCGGGAGTGGGGGGTGGGGCGGGGAGGCAGCGGGTTAGACGGGGGTGGGGGCTAGGCCGTAGGTGAGGGCGTCTACCAGGGCGTGCCAGCTGGCTTCGACCACGTTGGGGTGGACGCCGACAGTGGTCCAGTCCCGGCCGCCGCCGTCGGAAGTTTCCAGCAGGACCCGGGTGACAGCGCCGGTGCCGTGGCTGCCCTCCAGGATCCGCACCTTGTAGTCGGCCAACTCGAAGTCGCGCAGCTGTGGATAGTGCCGCGCCAGCCCTACCCGCAGCGCTTCGTCGAGGGCGTTGACCGGGCCGTTGCCCTCGGCGGTGGCGATCACCCGCTCACCGCGAACCCGGATCTTGACGGTCGCTTCGGAGACCACGGCGCCGTCCTCGCGGTGCTCGACCAACACCCGGTACGACTCCAGGGTGAACGGTCGGGCCGGGCTGCCCTCCGGCAACTCGGAGCGGACCAGCAACTCGAAGGAGGCATCGGCCGCCTCGAAGGACCAGCCACCCGCCTCCAGCTCCTTGACCCGCTTGGTGACCCGGGTCAGGGCTTCCGGGCTGCCGGCCAGGTCCAGGCCGAGCTCACGACTCTTGAGCTCGACGCTGGCCCGGCCGGCCATCTCGGTGATCAGGATCCGCATGTCGTTGCCCACCACCGACGGATCCACGTGGTTGTAGAGCAACGGGTCGACCTTGATCGCGCTCGCGTGCAACCCCGCCTTGTGGGCGAAGGCGGCGGCCCCGGCGTACGCCTGGTGGGTGTCGGGGGCGATGTTGGCGATCTCGGCGATGGCGTGCGAGACCCGCACCATCTGCGCCAGGCAGCCCTCCGGTAGGACGGGCATGCCCAGCTTGAGTTGGAGGTTGGCGACGACAGCGAAGATGTCGGCGTTGCCCGGGCGTTCGCCGTACCCGTTGGCGGTGCCCTGCACGTGGCGGACGCCCGCCTCCACGGCGGCGATCGTGTTGGCCACCGCGCAGGCGGTGTCGTTCTGGGCGTGCATACCGAGCAGCGCGGCGTCGATCCCCAGCCGGGTCGTCAGGTCATGGATCACGGCGGTCACCTGGGACGGCAGCATGCCGCCGTTGGTGTCGCAGAGCACCATCCGCTCGGCGCCGGCGGCGAGCACTGTCTGCACCACTGCCGCGCCGTACGCGGGGTCGTGCCGATAGCCGTCGAAGAAGTGTTCGCCGTCGACGAAGACCCGACGCCCCTCGCGGACGAGGTGGTTGACAGTGTCGTGGATCATGGCGAGGTTCTCGGCGCCGGTGGTGCGCAGCGCGCGCTCGACGTGCCGGATGTCGGCCTTGGCGACCAGCGCCACGGCCGGGGTCTGCGCGTCCAGCAGGGCGCGCACCTGGGGGTCGTCCGCGACCGCGACGCCGGCCTTGCGGGTGGCGCCGAACGCGACGAGCACGGCGTGCCGCAGATCCAGCTCGGTGCGGGCGCGGCGGAAGAACTCGGTGTCCTTGGGCACCGCGCCCGGCCAGCCGCCCTCGATGAAGCCGACGCCGAACTCGTCGAGCAGCCGGGCAACTGCCAGCTTGTCGACCACCGAGTAGGTGAGCCCCTCGCGCTGGGCGCCGTCGCGCAACGTGGTGTCGAAGACCTGGAACGTCATCAGGATCCTTTCTCGGAGCAACAAAAAGACCTCCCGCGGATGCGGGAGGTCTGCGCGCTCGGCAGAGGGGAGAGCCGGCGCGCTAGGTCGCAATAATCAGGGCGGTGCTGGTCACGATGGCCACTCTGCCACCCCTCTCCCCTATATGGGAGGAGCAATCCACATAGCGGGACGGTGACGGAGGGTTCGTTCGCCCCGGACCGCCGCTCGTGATCGGCTTCACAAGCCACCAGGCCAGTCATCGGTGGAAACAGCAATGCGGAAGCATCTGGAACGGATCCGATGATGGCCACCGTGCCGTCTGCAAGGAGGACCTGTGCTCACCGTCAGTGACCGCTTACCTGAGCACGGACCCGCCGCCTGCGTATCGCTGGGCGCCAACAACGCGTCCAGGACGATCAACCACACGTCCCACGAGGGCACGTGGTGCGTGGTCTTCGTCGGGCCGATGGGTTTCACCTCCATCAGCCCGACGGAGATCGCCGACGAGATCCCCGCCGCCGGAGTCTGACCATGGGCCTGGACGCGATCACGGCAGCCCTGCCGGAGTACGCCAAGGACATCAGGCTCAACCTCGGCTCCACCATCGGTTCCTCGGCGTTGACCCCGGCGCAGACCTGGGGCACCGCGCTTGCCTGTGCGGTGACCGCCCGCAACCCTGTCGTGTTGCGGGAGATCGCGGCCGAGGCGCTCGGGCACCTCGGGCCGGAGGGTGTCGAGGCGGCCAAGGGCGCAGCGGCGATCATGGCGATGAACAACATCTACTACCGTGCCAAGCACCTGATCGGCGACGAGCAGTACGCCTCGATGCCGGCCCGACTGCGGATGCAGATCATCGCGAGGCCGGGGGTGGACAAGGGCGACTTCGAACTCTGGTGTTTCGCCGTGTCGGCCATCGCCGGCTGCGGGGTGTGCCTGGAGTTGCACGACAAGAAGCTGCGCGGCAGCGGCTTCACCCGGGAGCAACTGCACGAGGCCCTGCGGATCTCCGCCGTGGTGCACGCCGCGGCGGTCACCCTGGACGCCGAGGCCGCCCTGGCCTGAGCCTGTCGCCGTTTCCGGCCCCCGACAGCCGGGTAGCTCCTGCGGAGACATGAGTTGATCGGTGACAGTCAGGAGTGAACGGCATGGACAGGATCGATCCGCACGCCACCCACGCCGGGCCGGACCCGCTGCGCGGCGGTGACCAGGGCGCGGTGGCCGGCGGCGCGCCGGCCGGCACGTTCGACCCCTGGCGCTACCGGGACCAGGCCGGCGTGGCCGACGTCGACCTGGTCGGCTACAAGGTCGAGGCCACCGACGGTGGAATCGGCAAGATCGACAGCGCCAGTCACGAGGTGGGCGGCAGCTACCTGGTCGTGGACACCGGGCCCTGGATCTTCGGCAAGAAGGTGATGTTGCCGGCCGGCACCGTCAACCAGGTCGACCACGACCAGCGCACCGTCTCCGTCGACCGGACCAGGGACCAGATCAAGGCCGCCCCGGAGTACGACGAGACCAGCCACAGCGACCCGAACTACCGGGATCAGCTGGGTGGCTACTACGACGAGACGTACGGCGCGCTCCCGCCCGGCACCGCACGGTGACTGTTCGACCCGACGGCCGGTGGGGCGCTGCCCCACCGGCCGTTACCGTGAGGGCGTGGACGCCATCGACGACAGCCGACAGATTTCGCTCCCCGCCACCTTCAACTTCCGCGACGTCGGTGGCTACCTCGGCCACGACGACCGATCCGTACGCCGAGGCCGGCTCTACCGCTCCGACTCGCTACACCGCCTCACCGAGCAGGACCGGGACGCGTTCGCCGCGATCGGGATCCGCACGGTCATCGACCTACGCCGCCCCACCGAGGTGGAGCGCGACGGCCGGGTGCCGGAGTACCAGGGGCTGACCTACCGGCACATTCACCCGGAGCACGCTGACTGGGCGGGTACGCCACACGAGGAGGGCGCCAGCCTGGCCCGGTACCTCGCGGACCGGTACGCCGACCTGGCCCAGACCGGCACCGCCGGGGTGGCCGAGGCGGTCGGCCTGATCGCCGACTCCGCCAACGCCCCGGTGGTGGTGCACTGCGTCGCCGGCAAGGACCGCACCGGCATCGTGTGCGCGTTGACCCTCGCCGTGCTCGGCGTCGACGACGCTGACATCACAGCGGACTACGCGTTGAGCAGTGCGGCGTCGGCCCGGTACAGCGCCTGGCTGGCCTCCATCAACCCGGGCGGCGTGGACGTGCCGGCGCCGTTCCTGAGCTCACCCGCCGAGGCGATGCAGATCTTCCTGGACGAGCTGCGCGCGGGGCACGGCTCGATCGAGGCGTACCTGCGCCACGCCGGGGTGACCGACGAGCAGCTCGCCGCGCTCCGTGACCACCTGCTCGACGAGCCCTCAAAGGCGCAGCCCACCGACGCGTAGGGCCGACTGCGCCGGCCCATCCGGGTGGACGGGCCGGTGCAGCGGCAGAGAGATCAGAAGACCCGCTGCACCCAGCCGTGCGGGTCGGCAGTCTTGCCCCGCTGGATGTCGACCAACTGCTGACGCAGGGCCATGGTGACCTGGCCGGGCTCGCCACCACCGATCAGGAACTCGCCGTCCGGGAAGCGGACCCCACCGATCGGGGTGACAACCGCTGCGGTGCCGCAGGCGAACACCTCCCGCAGGCGCCCGCTGGCGGCGTCGGCCTGCCAGTCGGCGAAGCTGACCGGCCGCTCCTCGACCTGGTGCCCGGCCGCGCCGGCCAGCGCGAGGACGGCGTCGCGGGTGATGCCCGGCAGGATCGTGCCGGTCAACGGTGGGGTGACCACGGTGCCGTCGTCGTAGACGAAGAAGACGTTCATGCCGCCCAGTTCGTCGACGAACCGGCGCTCCACCGCGTCCAGGAAGACGACCTGGTCGCAGCCGGCCTCGATGGCCTCCGCCTGGGCCGCCAGCGACGCGGCGTAGTTGCCGCCGCACTTGGCAGCGCCGGTACCACCGGGCGCGGCACGCGTGTAGTCCGGAGAGACCCAGACGGTGACCGGCTTGACGCCACCGGTGAAGTAGGCACCGACCGGTGAGGCGATCACCATGTAGAGGTACTCGTTGGCCGGACGGACGCCGAGGAAGACCTCGCTGGCGAACATGAACGGGCGCAGGTAGAGGCTGCCGTCCTCGCCGGTGGGGATCCACTCGCGGTCGATCTCGATGAGCTTGTGCAGCGAGTCGACGAACACCTCCGGCGGCAGCACCGGCATCGCCATCCGCTGCGCGGAGGTGGCGAAGCGGGCCGCGTTGGCGTCCGGCCGGAACATCGTCACGCCGCCGTCGGCCGTGCGGTACGCCTTGAGCCCCTCGAAGATCTCCTGCGCGTAGTGCAGCACCGCGCTGGCCGGGTCCATCGGGATCGGGGCACGGGCTTCCACCCGGGCGTCGTACCAGCCCTTGCCGTCGGCGTAGCGGACGGTGACCATGTGGTCGGTGAAGACGCGGCCGAACCCGGGGTTGGTCAGCAGTGCGGCCCGATCGGCGGCGGATATCGGCGCGAGATTCGGACGGATCTCGAAGTCGAGCTTGTCACCACCGCTCATCGCGCTGACCTCCCTGCGGAACAACGGCATGCGGGACCGCACACCGACATGGCTGTGCCAGAAACTTACCCCGAACGGTCGTTAAGCGGGTAGCGCCGGTCGGGCTGCCAGTGGCAGACCGGCTCCGAGACCGGTCTGCCACTCGGGCCGGGGTGATCAGGCTACGGCGTGGGCGGCGAGCCGGTCGCCGACCTCTTCGGTACGCAGCGTCACGCCCGGCACGCGGCTGGCCAGCTCGGCGGCGACCGCCGCGTTGACCCGGGCGGCCGACTCGCCGTGCCCGAGCTGCTCCAGCAGCAACGCGGCGGAGAGCACCGCAGCGACCGGGTCGGCGATGCCCTGGCCGGCGATGTCCGGGGCCGAGCCGTGCACCGGCTCGAACATCGAGGGGTACGCCCCCTCGGGGTTGATGCAGCCGCTGGCGGCCAGCCCGATGCCACCGGTGACGGCCGCGGCGATGTCGGTGAGGATGTCGCCGAACAGGTTGTCGGTGACCACCACGTCGTAGCGCTGGGGCTGCGTGACCAGGAACATGGCCGCCGCGTCGACGTGCTGGTACTCGGTCTCGATGTCCGGGTGCTCGGCGGCGACAGCGTCGAACGTACGCGCCCAGAGCGACCCGGCGTGGGTGAGCACGTTGGTCTTGTGCACGAGGGTGACCTTGCGCCGCTCCCGGCGGCCGGCGCGGGCGAACGCGTCGCGGATCACCCGCTCCACGCCGTGCCGGGTGTTCAGGCTCTCCTCGGTGGCGACCTCGGCCGGGGTGTCCCGGTGCAGGGAACCACCGGCACCGGCGTAGAGCCCCTCGGTGCCCTCGCGCACCACGACGAGGTCGACCTCGCCCGGCTTCACGTTGCCCAGCGGACCGGCGACACCGGGCCAGAGCCGGGACGGGCGCAGGTTGACGTACTGGTCGAAGGCGAAACGGAGCTTGAGCAGCAGCCCACGCTCCAGCACACCCGGCGGGACCGTCGGGTCACCGACCGCGCCGAGCAGGATCGCGTCGTGCCCGGCCAGCTCGGCCAGCACCGAGTCGGGCAGCACCTCTCCGGTACGGTGCCAGCGGGCGGCGCCGAGGTCGTACTCGGTGGCCTGCACGTCGGGCAGCACCGCGTCGAGGACCTTGCGGGCCTGCGCGACCACCTCGGGCCCGATGCCGTCTCCGGCCACCACCGCGATCCGCGCCACGACCGCACTCCTCTGCTCAACGGTTCCGTCTCGGCAACGGTACGTCGCCGTCCCGCCTCCCGGTACGCAGCGTCCACGATTTGGGATGCTGGGATGCACAGCACCCTCTCAGCTGGGACTCATGGGGCGGTCATCTCCGCTGCCTACGGTAGTGCTCAGTGGGTCGCGGGGGCCTGCTGACCGACGGGGTCGCGGTGACGCGGCGCCATGTGCGAGGGGGCAGATGCGATGCGCATCGACGAGCAGCCACGGACCCGCTGGCCGGACCCGTCCGCGTTCCGCAACCGCCGGCCGGACCTTCGACTCGGCAGCCGCCGGCACCGGATCGACCCGGCCGCGGCCACCGAGAGCCGGATCGCGGTGCAGCACACCGTACGCACAGCGACCGCCGAGTACACCCTGCTGCTCAACGCACCCGAGTGGCTCGGCCGCCGGGGCGTGGGCGAGGCGCTGCGGGACAGCGTCGCCGAGCTGCGCGCCATCGACCTCACCTACGGCCCCAACCGACCGGAGAGCCTGGTCTCCCGGCTTCGTCGGGGCGAGATCAGCCCGGAGTCGTACCCGCCGCTCGCCGACCTGGTGGACCGCTGTTCCGCGATGCGCGCGGCCACCGACGGGTGGTTCGACGCCTGGGCGGTGCCCGGCGGCTTCGACCCAGGCGGCCTGCTCGGCGGTTGGGCTGTGGAACGCGCCGCCGAGCGGCTGCGCGCCGCCGGCATCCACGACTACGCCGTACTCGCCGGCGCCGACCTCGTCGTCCGGGGCCGCGCGCCGCACGGCGGGCCCTGGCGGGTCGCTGTGCACCACCCGACCGCACCCGAGCGCGCGCCGCTGGTGCTGGAGATGACCGCCGGAGCGGTCGGCACCTCCGGGGTGACCGGACGGCAGGGGCACGTGGTGGACCCGCATACCGGCGAGCCGGCCGATCACCTCGTCGCCGCCACAGTGGTGGGCCCCGACCTGGCGATCGCCGACGCCTACGCCACAGCGCTCTACGCCGCCGGCCCCACCGGCCTGGCGTGGTTCCGGGGCAACTCCGACTATCGCGCGCTCTTCGCACACCGTCGCTGAGCCGGTCGGGCACGCGATCGGCCCCCACAGTCTCGGCAACGACAGTGAGGGCCGATCAGCGACGAGTGCGCGTGGCTCGCGCAACCGAGGGGTGCGGACCGGTCGGGCCGGACGTCGACCGCGCCACCCGAAGACGGGCCGGCGCCTCGAACTCGGCCAGTGACCGCAGTGCGTACGCTAGCGAATCGACGCAACTCGACGCAAGAGTCTCCACACCGGACCGTCGTGGCCGGAGCCGGCGGTAATCGGTGGTTGACCGGCGGCGAGGCAGTTTCGACATGCTGAACGGCGGATGGCACGCTATCCGCCGTGAGTTTCGATCTGAGCGTGTGGGCCCTGGAGGACGGGGCGACGCCCGAGGACGTGCGGACAGCGGTCAACGGTTGCCGGCAGGGGCGACACGTGGACCGCTACCCCGATCCGCGGGTGGTCAGCTTCTACCGGGCGATCACCGCCTCCTATCCGGACCGTCACCCCGGCCCGAACAGCCCATGGGCGGTGGCGCCGCTGCACGCGGCCCACGACCACGTCGAGCTGAACCTGCACCCGACCTGCGCGGACCAGGTGCTACTGGACATCGAGCGGCTGGCCGGCGAGCACGGGCTGATGCTCTTCGACCCGCAGGACGGCTCGGTCTACCCGCCGCCGGCGCGGCTGCCCGGCTGACCTGACCGGCGGCACGGGAAATGACGAGGGGCCCGGCGAATCGCCAGGCCCCCCACGGTGTTTGTCGTCTACTACTCGTCGCGCAGGTCGGCGGCGCTGGCCGCCGTGGCGCCGATCGACTCGGCGGCCGAGGTGAGCAGGTCGGCGCCGAGCGCCTGGTCGACGGTGAGCGTCATCAGCGTCTCACCGCCGGCCTCCCGACGGGCCACCTGCATGGCGGCGATGTTGATGCCCGACTCACCGAGCAGGGTACCGACGGTGCCGACCACACCGGGCCGGTCGGCGTAGCGCAGGAAGAGCAGGATGCCCTCCGCGCCGATCTCCACGTCGAAGCCGTCCACCTCGGTCAGCTTCAGCACGTCCCGAGCGCCGGAGTGGGTGACGGTGCCCGAGACACTGACCGTCCGCCCGTCCGGCAGCGCGCCGCGCACCGTGACCAGGGTCGGCTGCTCGGCCGTCTCGGCCAGCGTGGCCAGGGTGACCTCGACGCCACGCTCGGCGGCCAGGTGCGGGGCGTTGACGTAGGTGACCTGCTCCTCGACCACGGAGCTGAACAGGCCCTTGGTGGCGGCGAGCTTGAGCACCGACACGTCGTGGCTGACGATCTCACCGCGGACCTCGACGGTGACGCTGGCGGCGACCCCGCCCGCGACCGCGGTGAACGCCCGACCGAGCTTCTCCGCCAGCGGCAGCAGCGGCCGAACGTCCTCGGCGACCACGCCGCCGGCCTGCACGTTCACCGCGTCCGGAACGAACTCGCCCTGCAACGCCAGCTTGACGCTCTTGGCCACGGCCAGACCGGCCTTGTCCTGCGCCTCGTGGGTGGAGGCGCCCAGGTGCGGGGTGGCCACCACGTTGTCGAAGGCGAACAGCGGGGACGAGGTGCACGGCTCCTTGCTGTACACGTCGACGCCGGCGCCGGCGACCCGACCCTCGGCGATCGCGTCCGCGAGCGCCTGCTCGTCGACCAGCCCACCACGGGCGGCGTTGATGATGCGGACGCCGGGCTTGACGAGCGCCAGCTCCTTCTCACCGATCAGACCCACCGTCTCCGGCGTCTTCGGCAGGTGGATGGAGATGAAGTCGCTCTCCCGCAGCAGTTCCTCCAGGCCGACCAGGCGGACGCCGAGCTGCGCCGCACGGGCCGGCTGGATGTACGGGTCGTACGCGATCAGCCGGGTGCCGAACGCGGCGATGCGCTGTGCGAAGAGCACCCCGATGCGACCGAGGCCGACCACGCCGACGGTCTTGCCCTGCACCTCGACGCCTGTGTACTTCGACCGCTTCCACTCCCCCGCCTTGAGCGCGGAACTGGCGCTCGCGGTGTTGCGGGCGACGGCGAGCAGCAGCGCGACGGCCTGCTCGGCGGCGGAGACGATGTTGGAGGTGGGCGCGTTGACGACCATGACGCCCCGCGCGGTGGCGGCCGGCACCTCGACGTTGTCCAGTCCGATGCCCGCCCGGGCGACCACCTTCAGTCGCGGCGCGGCAGCAATCGCCTCGGCGTCGATCTGGGTCGCGCTGCGCACGATGACGGCGTTGGCCTCGGAGAGCGCCGAGAGCAGGGCCGGACGGTCGGTGCCGTCGACGTGACGGACGTCGAAGTCGTGGGCGAGCACCTCGATGGCGGCGGGGGCGAGTTCTTCGGCGATCAGTACGACAGGATTCATCGGTCCTCGTAGAGGTCGTGTTTGCGATCGGCCCGGGCGGCGGGGCGCCGCACTGCGCCCTGCGCTGATCCGTGCCGTGGCCGTCAGGTGCCGGCTGCTGCACCTACAGGCGATCGTAGGGGCCCCGCTGGTCGGCGTGTTCCGGTCTTCGGGGTGAGTGCCCTCACACGCCCTGTCGGGCGACGGACATCGGCCGTTCACCGCACCGACACGGTTGCCCCGGCCGCACCGAGCACCGGCGGCGTCGGTCACCCGGTCACTTTGAGAGAGTCGTGGCGCACGAGCACTGCCGCCCGACGTATCGACGGGCGGCAGCATGCCGGGCAGCCCCGGGGCGGCGCTGGGGAGAGCGCCGGCCCAGGGGCTGTCGGTGGATCGTCGTTCGAACGGGTCAGGCGGTCTCGGTGATCGGGCGGTCGACCCAGCTCATCATGCCGCGCAGCTTCTTGCCGGTCTCCTCGATCGGGTGCGCCGCACCCTCGGCCTGCCACTTGGTGAAGTTGGGCCGGCCGGCCTCGTCCTCGGCGACCCACTCGCGGGCGAACTCGCCGGACTGGATCTCACCCAGGATCTTGCGCATCTCGTCCTTGACCCGGGAGTCGATGATGCGCGAACCACGGGAGAGATCGCCGTACTCGGCGGTGTCGGAGATGCTGTAGCGCATCTTCGCGATGCCGCCCTCGTACATGAGGTCGACGATCAGCTTCAGCTCGTGCAGGCACTCGAAGTAGGCGATCTCCGGGGCGTAGCCCGCCTCGGTGAGCACCTCGAAACCGGTCTGCACCAGCGCCGAGGCGCCGCCGCAGAGCACCGCCTGCTCGCCGAAGAGATCGGTCTCGGTCTCCTCGGTGAAGGTGGTCTTGATCGCGCCGGCCCGGGTGCCGCCGATCCCCTTGGCGTACGCGAGGGCGAGCGCGAGCGCGTTGCCGCTGGCGTCCTGCTCGACGGCGACGAGACAGGGCACGCCCTTGCCGTCGCTGTACTGGCGGCGGACCAGGTGGCCGGGGCCCTTGGGCGCGACCATCGCCACGTCCACCTCGGCCGGCGGCTTGATCAGGCCGTACCGGATGTTGAAGCCGTGGCCGAAGAAGATCGCCTTGCCCGGGGCGAGGTGCGGGGCGATCGACTCCGCGTAGATCCCGCGCTGGGCGGTGTCCGGTGCGAGCACCATGATCACATCGGCCTCGGCGGCGGCCTGTGCGGGCGTGACCACCCGCAGGCCCTGCTCCTCAGCCTTGGGACGGCTCTTCGAGCCCTCCGGCAGACCGATCACCACGTCGACGCCGGAGTCACGCAGCGACAGCGCGTGGGCGTGGCCCTGGCTGCCGTAACCGATCACCGCGACCTTCTTGGCCTGGATCAGGCCGAGGTCGGCATCGTCGTCGTAGTACACCTCAACGCTCATGAGAAATTCCCTTTCGTACGACGGCCGGGGCGGCCCGTCGTGGTCTGTGCGGATGAATTCGCCGGATGGCCGGCCGAGGGCCGACCGGCGGCGGGTCAGGCGGCCCGCAGCGCGGGGCCGGCGGTGATCGAACGCGAGCCGCGCCCGATGGCCACCAGCCCGGACTGGACCATTTCCTTGATGCCGAAGGCCTCGAGGTCGCGGAGCAGGGCGTCGAGCTTGTCCGGGGTGCCGGTGGCCTCGATGGTCAGCGTGTCCGGTGCGACGTCGACCACGCGGGCGCGGAACAGGTTGACGGTCTCCAGCACCTGTGACCGCGCGGACCGGTCGGCGCGAACCTTCACCAGCAGCAGCTCCCGGGCGACCGAGATCTGCGGGTCCAGCTCAACGATCTTGAGCACGTTGACGAGCTTGTTCAGCTGCTTGGTGACCTGCTCCAGCGGGGACGACTCCGCGTTGACCACGATGGTGATCCGGGAGACGTCCGGGTTCTCGGTCTCGCCGACGGCGAGGCTGTCGATGTTGAACCCGCGCCGGGAGAACAGGCCGGAGACCCGGGCGAGCACGCCCGGCTTGTTCTCCACCAGCACGGACAAAGTGTGCATGGTCATGCCACGGCCTCGCTTCGCTCGGTCGCGTCACGACCATTGGCAATACTGAGCTTGCTGATTCGTTCGCTGCGCTCACTCATGTCAGATGTCATCCTCGTCGAAGACCGGGCGGACGCCACGGGCGAACATGATCTCGTCGTTGCTGGTGCCGGCGGCGACCATCGGCCACACCATCGCGTCCTTGCCGACAACGAAGTCGATCACCACGGGCGCGTCGTTGATCTCCATGGCGGCGGCGATGGTCTTGTCCACGTCATCGGCGCTCTCGCACCGCAGCCCGACGCAGCCCAGGGCCTCGGCGAGCTTGACGAAGTCGGGGATGCGGTGCTTGTGGGTGCCGAGCTCGGTGTTGGAGTAGCGCTCGTTGTAGAACAGCGTCTGCCACTGCCGGACCATGCCGAGATTGCCGTTGTTGATGACGGCGATCTTGACCGGGATGCCCTCCAACGCGCAGGTGGCCAACTCCTGGTTGGTCATCTGGAAGCAGCCGTCCCCGTCCACGGCCCAGACCACAGTGTCCGGCTTGCCGACCTTGGCGCCCATCGCCGCCGGCACCGCGTAGCCCATCGTGCCGAGGCCGCCGGAGTTCAACCAGGTGTACGGCTTCTCGTAGGAGATGAACTGCGACGCCCACATCTGGTGCTGTCCCACCCCGGCCACGAAGATCGCGTCCGGGCCGACGATCTCGCCCAGCCGCTTGATCACGTACTGCGGGGACAAGGTCCCGTCGACCGGCTCGTCGTAGCCCAGCGGATAACGGGTGCGCAGGTCGTCCAGCTGCGTCCACCAGTCTCCGAGGTCAGCGGTACGCCCCGCCGACCGCTCGGCGGTGACCGCGGCGATCAGCTCGTCGATGACGTGCTTGGCGTCGCCGACGATCGGGACGTCCACGTGCCGGTTCTTGCCGATCTCGGCGGGGTCGATGTCCGCGTGCACCACTGCCGCGTCCGGGGCGAACGAGTCCAGTTTGCCGGTGACCCGGTCGTCGAAGCGTGCGCCCAGCGCGACGATCAGATCCGCCTTCTGCAGGCCGTAGACCGCGGCGACGGTGC
This sequence comes from Micromonospora sp. NPDC048842, assembly GCF_040649935.1. Classification (NCBI taxonomy): domain Bacteria; kingdom Bacillati; phylum Actinomycetota; class Actinomycetes; order Micromonosporales; family Micromonosporaceae; genus Micromonospora; species Micromonospora sp. NPDC048842. The sequence goes on from NZ_JBEZGK010000032.1 coordinate 26,449, forward strand.
CGTGCATGCCGGGCATCCCGAGGTGCTGCTGGTGCGAGTCGGGGAACGCGCCGAGCGCCATCAGCGTGGTGACGACAGGGATGCCGGTCAGCTCGGCCAGCCGGCGCAGCCCGTCGGTGGCACCGGCCTTGAGCACTCCGCCACCGACGTAGAGCACCGGCCGCCGGGCCGCGGCCATCAGCCGCGCGGCCTCCCGGATCTGCTTGCCGTGCGGGTGCAGGGTGGGCCGGTAGCCGGGCAGGTCGAGGGTGGGCGGCCAGGAGAAGGTGGTAGGCGCCTGGAGCACGTCCTTGGGGATGTCGACAAGCACCGGGCCGGGTCGCCCGCTGCTGGCCAGGTGGAACGCCTCGGCCAGCACCCGCGGGATCTCCTCGGCGTTCTGCACGAGGAAGTTGTGCTTGGTGATCGGCAGGGTGATGCCCTGGATGTCCGCTTCCTGGAAGCCGTCGGTGCCGATCAACGGGCTGGCCACCTGCCCGGTGATCGCCACCATCGCCACCGAGTCCATGTACGCGTCGGCGATCGGGGTGACCAGGTTCGTCGCGCCCGGGCCGGAGGTGGCGATGCAGACGCCGACCTTGCCGGTGGCCTGCGCGTAGCCGGTCGCCGCGTGCCCAGCGCCCTGCTCGTGCCGCACCAGGATGTGCCGGACCGTCGAGTCGTAGAGCGGGTCGTACGCCGGCAGGATCGCGCCGCCCGGAATGCCGAAGACGACGTCGACCTCGAGCGCCTCGAGGGACCGCACGAGCGAGCCGGCCCCGGAGATCGGGGTCGCGGCGGCGGGCCGTACCGCCGGGGCGGCCGGGGTGGCCGTGCGCGTGGCGGCCTGGTCGACGTCGAGGGTCGGGTCGGCGGCCGCGCGGGCCCGGCGGGCGGTGTGGGCGAGGGTCTCGGGCGTGGGTCTCGTCATGGCGGTTCTGGCCTTCGGCTGGAGTGGCTGGTGGCTAGTCAAGCGATGCGACGCGGGCGGGGCCCGCCTCGCCAGGTTCCGATGGCAATAAAAACGGCCCTCGTGCAGATGCACGGGGCCAGCGCACTCTCAGTGGGGGAGAGTGCGCTCAGGTAAGTACTCGCAGCGACCGGTACGACGACATGCGGCTAAGCCTGACGCATCTCACGCGATGAGTCAACTGATCCCACATGTTGGTTAACGGAGGTCGGCGCGTCGGCCTGCGACGCGCCATCGGCAGGTGGGGTGAGCTGCCCGGACCCGCCCGGAGCACGGCGTGGTGCGGGCACCGGAGCGGGACGCGCACCCGGGGACGTGGCCGCCTCCAGCATCGCCTCCAGGTGCTCGGCCGGCACCCCCCAGCCGAAGAGAGCGCCCTGGCCGAAGCGACAACCGGCGGCCACCACGGCGGCCAACTCGGTAGGGGTGGTGACCCCCTCGGCGATCACCTCCAGCCCCAACTGGTGACCCAGGCGCATGACGATGTCGACCATCGGAGCGAACGCCGGCCCGTCCTGGCCGACCGGGCGGACCGGCTCGTGCTCGGCGACCAGGCTGTGGTCGATCTTGAGGATGTCGATCGGCAACCGGCGCAGCTGCCCCAGCGACGAGTAGCCGGCCCCGAAGTCGTCCAGCGCGATCCGGACACCTGTCAACCGCAGCGCGGTGAGCCGCCGGATCAGCTCGTCCAGGTCGGTGGCGACGGCGTGCTCGGTGACTTCCAGCACCAGCCGCTGCGGCGGCACATGGTGGGCGCGCAGCGCCTCGGCCACCTGGACCACGTACTCCGGGGCGTGCAGCTCGCGCGGGGAGACGTTCACCGACACCCAGACGTCGTGCCCGTCCGCCAGCCACCGGGAGAGCTGGTAGCAGGCCTGATGCAGCACCCAGGCACCGAGCGAGGCGATCATGCCGCACTCCTCGGCGAGCGGGATGAACTCGTCCGGACGCACGTTGCCCAGCTCGGGATGGTGCCAGCGGAGCAGCGCCTCGGCGCCGACCGGCCGCACCGACGGCAGCGACGCCACCGGCTGGAACGCCAACCGCAGCTCGTCGCGGTCGATGGCCCCGCGCAGCTCGTGCTCCACAGTCGTACGCCGGCGCAGCAGTTTGTCGTACGCGGCGTCGTACCGCTCGATCCGGTTCTTGCCACGCTGCTTGGCGTAGCGCAACGCCAGGTCGGCGTGGCGCAGCAGCAGCTCCACGTCCGGCTCGTCGGCCCAGTCGGCCACACCGATGCTCACCGACAGGAAGACCGGCCCCTCCGGCTGGTCGTAGGGGCGGTTGAGCACCCCGAGGAGCCGTTCGGCGACCCGGTCCGCCTCGACCGACCGGCCCTGCATGAGGACGGCGAACTCGTCGCCACCCAGCCGGGCGGCCACGTCGCCGGGGCGCAGGTTGCCGCGCAGCCGCCGGCCCACCTCGGCCAGCACGGCGTCGCCCACGTCGTGGCCCCGCATGTCGTTGACGTTCTTGAAGCCGTCCAGGTCCAGGCCGAGCAGCACACACGGGTTGTGGTCGGCGGCGTTGCGATGCAGCGCCCGGAGCAGCCCGCGCCGGTTGGCCAACGACGTCAGCGGATCGGTGTGCGCCAACTCCCGGAAGTGCGCCTCGCGCTCGACCAGCCGGCTCGCGTACCCCCGGACGTCGCGAAGGGTGAGGTACTGCCGTGCCACCAGGGCGAAGCCCTCCACGCTGCCGGCCACGATGCCGGCCGCGGTGAACCGGCCGTCCTGGGCGAGGTGGTACATCGCCGAGGCGGCCATCGCCAGCATCGGGGCGATCGCGTACTCGCCGTCGCTTCCGACCAGGTCCAGGTCGATCTGCCCCGGCCGGTCGGCCCGGTACACAGCGAGCGCGACGATCAGCAGACCGGCGGCGAGCACCGCCGCACCGGTCAGCGCCATCGTCGGCCCGGCCTGGCAGAGCCCGGCGCTGAGACCCAGCCCACCGCAGGTCACCGCGCTGATGCCGGCGCCAAGGGCGGCGAGCCGTCGACGCGGCGCGGCGGCCCGGAAGACGACGATCACGACGAGCCCGGCACCGAGCGCGGCGCTCACAGTGGCCACCAGGATCGCCGGGCAGGCCATCGGGGTGGCACCACCGAGCAATCGGGTGGGCTCGGAGAAGAGCACCCAACCGACGAACCACAGCGCCGCCGCCATGACCAGACCGTCCAGGGCGAGCCGGGTCGTTCCGGCAGCGGTGGCGGCCACCCCGGGCAGCCGGAGCAGACCAGCGGCGAAGGCCAGCCCGCTCACCGCAGTGCCGATCGCCACCACTGTCGCCCAACCGGTGCGCTGCCCCTGCTCGTGGGCCCAGTGGTCGTTAGCGCTGAGCGCGGCGACCACCCCGACCAGGAGGCTGAGCACTGCAACTCCGGCGGCCGCCGCGAGCAGCACGTGTGCCGGTCGACGCGGCACCACCCGCCGTCGGGCGACGACGGTCAGCAGCACGGCGGCCACCGCGGCGACGAGCCCGCTGAGCGCCGCGACAGCGACCATGCCCGGTGGAAAATGCACGCCTCCAAGAGTGCCGGATGGGCGCACGTCATGGGGGGCTGAGTGTGCATCTGTTGGGACACGGCAGATACCGGGGTGGGCCGGCGCGCCGACGGTGTCATGCTGGTATGCATGCCTGAGCTGCGGTCGAGGACCTCCACACACGGTCGGACGATGGCCGGCGCCCGGGCCCTCTGGCGGGCCACCGGGATGACCGACGACGATTTCGGCAAGCCGATCGTCGCCATCGCCAACAGTTTCACCCAGTTCGTGCCTGGTCACGTACACCTCAAGGACATGGGTGGCCTGGTCGCCGACGCGGTCGCCGAGGCCGGCGGGGTGGGCCGGGAGTTCAACACCATCGCTGTCGACGACGGCATCGCGATGGGCCATGGCGGCATGCTCTACTCGCTGCCCAGCCGTGAGCTGATCGCCGACGCCGTCGAATACATGGTCAACGCGCACTGCGCGGACGCCCTGGTCTGCATCTCCAACTGCGACAAGATCACCCCCGGGATGCTGCTGGCCGCGTTGCGGCTCAACATCCCGACCGTCTTCGTCTCCGGCGGCCCGATGGAGGCCGGCAAGACGATGGCGATCGAGGGCGTCGTGCACAGCAAGATCGACCTGATCGACGCGATGATCGCCTCCTCGAACGAGGCGGTCACCGACGAGCAGCTCGGTGAGATCGAACGCTCCGCCTGCCCGACCTGCGGCTCCTGCTCCGGCATGTTCACCGCCAACTCGATGAACTGCCTCACCGAGGCGATCGGGCTCGCGCTGCCCGGCAACGGCTCCACGCTGGCCACCCACGCCGCCCGCCGGTCGCTCTTCGTCGAGGCCGGCCGGACCATCGTGGAGATCTCCAAGCGGTGGTACGACGGCGACGACGACTCGGTGCTGCCGCGTGCTGTCGCCTCCAAGGCCGCCTTCGAGAACGCTGTCGCCCTGGACGTGGCGATGGGCGGCTCCACAAACACCGTGCTGCACCTGCTGGCCGCCGCCCGCGAGGCGGAGATGGACTTCGGCGTCACCGACATCGACGCGATCTCCCGGCGGGTGCCCTGCCTGGCCAAGGTCGCGCCGAACTCGCCGAACTACCACATGGAGGACGTGCACCGGGCCGGCGGCATCCCGGCGATCCTCGGCGAACTGGACCGGGCCGGGCAGCTCAACCGGGACGTGTGGGCCGTGCACTCCCCCTCCCTCGCACAGTGGCTGACCGACTGGGACGTGCGCGGTGGCTCCCCCACCCCCACGGCCGTCGAACTGTTCCACGCCGCTCCTGGCGGCGTGCGTACCGTCGAACCGTTCTCCACCACCAACCGGTGGTCGTCGCTGGACACCGACGCGGCCGGTGGCTGCATCCGGGACCGCGAGCACGCCTACTCCGCCGACGGCGGTCTGGCCATCCTGCACGGCAACCTGGCACCCGAGGGCAGCGTGGTGAAGACCGCCGGCGTGCCCGACGACTGCCTGACCTTCCGTGGCCCGGCGAAGGTCTACGAGTCGCAGGACGACGCGGTGACAGCGATCCTCGCCAAGCAGGTGGTCGCCGGGGACGTCGTGGTGATCCGGTACGAGGGGCCCAAGGGCGGCCCCGGCATGCAGGAGATGCTCTACCCCACCTCGTTCCTCAAGGGACGCGGGCTGGGCCGCTCCTGTGCGCTGCTCACCGACGGCCGTTTCTCCGGTGGCACCTCCGGGCTCTCCATCGGGCACGTCTCCCCCGAGGCGGCCTCCGGCGGGCTGATCGCCCTGGTCCGCGACGGCGACGAGGTCGTCATCGACATCCCGGGCCGGTCCATCGAGCTGAACGTTTCCGCCGAGGAGCTGGAGGCTCGCCGGGTGGCCGAGGAGAAGCGCGACAGGCCGTACACCCCCACCGACCGGCAGCGGCCGGTGTCGGCGGCGCTGCGCGCGTACGCCTCGATGGCCACCTCGGCCAGCGACGGCGCCTACCGTCGCGTCCCGGAGTAACCACCGCTCGGATCGACACTGGATCGTCGAGGTTGGGGGTATCTCACTAGATACCCCCAACGTCGCTGATGTCGTCGGCGAAGCATGGTCCGCGAATGTCGGTCGTGTCAGCTAGCGTGTCGTCGATCAATTCGGGGAGAGCCCGGATTCCAGCGGGAAGAGGCGTGTACGTGTCATTTGGCAAGAAGTCCGTGGCTGTGGCGGTTTCGGCGCTCACCGCGCTCGCTGTCTCCGCGTGCGGCACGACGTCCGGCGGATCCGAGTCGCCGAAGCAGCCCAACGTCCTGGAGCTGCTGGCCAGTGACCTGAAGGGGTCGCTGCAGAAGACCGCCGAGGCCACCGACAAGAGCGACTCGGTCACAGTGGCGATGTCAGGCACTGCGGGCGGTGAGAAGGTCTCGATGAAGGGCGTCCTGGACCTCGGCGACCCGGTCAAGGCCGAGATGACGACGACGGACGCGAAGGGCGCCGCGACGATCGTCCGGATGGTCGGCGCGGTCATCTACGTCGAGATTCCGGCGGAGGACCGCGCGGGGATGGACGGCAAGCGCTGGATGAAGATGGACATGGGCGCCGCCGGCAAGCAGGCCGGGATGAACTTCGGCAAGCAGTTCGAGGACATCGACCCGACCAAGCAGGTCAAGACGCTGCTCGCCACCGAGGGCACGAAGGTGGTCGGGCAGGAGACGGTGGACGGGACGGCCACCGTCCACTACACAGTCACCACGCCGATGGCGACCTACCTCGCGCAGCTCGACGAGAAGCTGCGGGCGGGCGTCGAGCAGCAGATGACCAAGATGGGCGTCAAGGACATCACCACCGACCTGTGGGTCGACGAGCAGTACCGGCCGCGCCGGGCGGCCCTGAAGATGGGCCCGCTGGGCGACCTGGTGATGGACTACACCGACTACGGCAAGGCGGTGACCATCGAGACGCCGCCGACGGCGGAGACCCTCGACTTCGCCGAGATGCTCAAGGGTCTGCAGGGCCTGACCACCACCAGCTGATCAGAAGCGGAGTGCTGCCCGGCTGGCGAGGAGACTCGCTTGGTCGGGCAGCGCCGTACCAGGACCCGGACAGCCCTCACACCGAGGCCGCCCAGCGCTCCTCCAAGGTCAGGGCGCAAGAACGACGAACCGGACGGGTTCGTCCAGTACGGCTGCCGCTCGGGGGAGGTCAGCGAGACGTGCGGCGAGAGTGGCCTGCGCCAACCGCCCCAGATCTCGAAAGTGAAATTAATTCCGGACAAATCTACGCTTGTCGTCCGACAGCGCACTTGGCCGGGTCGAACATCGGATCCTCGATCGCCTTCAGCAGCGGTCGGGATGCCACATGCTCCGGCCTGATGTGCCGCCCGAGCACCACGACCGCCACCGACGACGCGCCAGCGCTCTTCAACGCGTACGCCAGCGACTGCGCCCGGGAACCGGTCGTCCAGGTGTCGTCCAGGACCAGCGGCCGAACGCTGACGCTCTCGACCGGAAGCTGGACCGTGAACCAGTCGCGCTGGAACGTCCGCGTCTCAGATCCGTGGCGGGGATTAGACAGCGCCGTGAGCCACGGCAGTCCAAGACGGTCGCCGATCAGATCCTGCAGGGGGTGCGGATGAGCCTGGCTCCGGGTGCTCGGCACGACCACCACGTGGGTCGGCGCGCCGCCCATCCGATCAGCGACGTAGTCGAGATGCCGCTGTAGGAACAGCAACAGCAGTGCGAGCAGATTCCACCTAGCCTGAGCCGACCCCGGTTTGGACTTGTACAAGCGCAGATGGTGGTGATGCTGACCGGTACGCGGCGAGTAAGCGATTGGAGCGACCACGTCGGCGAGCAGGCCACCAGACGCCGTCTGGTGTTCCTGACAGGGGTAGCAGTAGTCGAACCCGGGAGTGCGGACACCGCGACACGTCGGGCAGATCCAGGGAAGAGTGGGCAGGGGATTTCGAAGGAAGTTCCGCTGGGTTTCCACGTACTCCCGGACCCTGGCCCACGGGTCAGAGGCTGGCGAAATCAGGAAAGCCCTCCAACTCGGCCGCAGCCGGTGAACGGTCGAGAATGGCGTCGACCGCCTCCACCAGGTCCATGGTCCCGTGCGCGACGTGGACGCCGGGCCGGGCGGCGAAGGCGCGTGCCCAGTCGTGCCGCATCACCTGACTGGTGAGCACCACGGGCCGACCGTGCTGAAGAGCGAGCCGCGCCTGGATCCGGGCTCCACTGCGTTCGCCGGCTTCGATGACCACGGTGGCAGCGGCGTAGCCGCTCATCACCGCGTTTCGCATTGGGAAGCTCTGCTTTGTCGGGGCGGCATCGGGCCAGAACTGGCTGAGTACCAATCCGACCTTTGCGATGTGCTCCTGGAGCGCGCGGTTGACCGTCGGGTAGTGGTGACGAATTCCGGTGCCGATGACCGCGACGGTGCGGCCCCCTGCCGCGAGTGCCGCCTGGTGGGCTGCGGTGTCGATCCCTTTCGCCAGACCGCTGACCACCGTCACACCACGGCGGGCAAGTGATTCTGATACCGAGCTGGCGATCTCGACGCCTCGATCGCTCGCTTCGCGGCTGCCGACCACTGCGATGGCCCGAGCGTCGGGACGCGACTCACCTCGGGCGAAGAGCACTGGCGGCATCTCGCGGATGTCACGCAGCTGGGCGGGGTAGTCGTCGTCGAAGAAGGCCCGCACTGTGATGCCCTCGGCCCGCCAGCCCGCGAGGTCGCCGGCTGCGACCTCGATCAGCGAGTCGACGGAGCGGGTGTCGGGAAAGAGCGTGTCAGTCTGCCCGACGACTCGGCGCAGGACTGCCAGGGCGGTGCCGACCTCTTGAATGTCGTGCACGGCATCAGACCAGCCGAGGTCTGGCTGCCGCAGCAGCGCGATCAGCGCAGCCCGCTCCACCGTCACCCGGTCCATGCCTCTGATCGTAGAGGCAACTCCCGGCCGCCCGGCCCACCGGCCACGCGAAGCCGGCAGAGAAGCCCGGCGCACCTCAGATCGCCCCACGTGATCGAACATATGTTCCCTCAGCCCTCAGGTCAACCGAAGATCGCGCAGGTCGGGGGCTTCGGCGAGGAGGTGTACGCCGTCGTCGTCGTGTCGGTACGCCGTGCAACCGGCGCGGGTGAAGCGAACGGTGAGCACCTGCCCGGCGTGCTGGGCCGCCAGGCGTAGCAGTTCCGGCTCGGGATCGGCGATGTCACGCGGCCCCGAGCCGGGTACCGGGATGGGCACCGTCGGGTCGGTGGGGGCGGCCCCGGCTACGGCGTCGGTCAGGCATTCGACACACCAGGAGAGCGCGGCGGCCAGGCTCGGCCGGTAGGGGAAGTCGTCAGGACGGACAGGTGCGTCAAGCGGCTTCACGTCGACCGACCAGCGCAATCCGTCGGCCAGCAGTGGGTCTGCGGCGTTGTGCCGCAGGTCGCACACCGCCACCACGAGGGCCAGGTCAAGGCCGAGGGCGAGCCGCACCAGCTCGGCCAGCGGCGGCGCGTCGGGAGGCGTCGCCACCACGATCAGGCGGCCGGCCGGCGTACCCCGGCCTGCGTTGCGGACGTGCTCCCCGACCGGGTCGGCCCCGGCCCAGGGCAGTGTGACGTAACCGTCGCGGAGGTCCTTGCCGATCTGCTGCCCGCCGTCGGCGTCGGCCAGGTCGTCGGGCCGCGCGCCGAGCACGGCTGCCCAGGAGCCGAGCCGGTAACGGGTCGGAAGCTGGACGACGGGCTTGCCGCCCGGTTGGGTAGCGACCAGCGGGGCGACTTCGGGCGTGCCAGCCTGCCAGGCCAGGTGCACCACCCGGTGCCGCAGGTCGGTGATCGTGACCACAACCGTCCGGTGCAGCCGCTGGGTGTCGCCGCAGGTGAAGCAGTGCAGCGCGGATGGGCGCAGGCCGGCGCCGCAGCAGTGCGGGCAGTCGAGGTCGGCCGCGCGACCGCCGAGCCGGCAGTCGCAGGCGCGTAGCCGGCTGTGTGGTCGGCAGTCCGGGCACTGCCGCCAGTCGACGGGTTCACCAAGCCACTGCGGGTCGGGTGGTTCGTAGCCACGGCTCACCGGCACTCGCACACGGCGGACGACCTGGCCGGTGGGCTGCTCCGCGAGGGTCTCCACCGGCTCGCCGGCGCGCAGAGTCGTGTGCCACCAGCGGCCGTTGCGCCACAGCGCCTGCGCGCCGGGCAACTCGTCGCCGTGGGCCGCGTCGTTGCAGTCAGCGAGCACGCGGCGTTCGAGTTGATCGACGTCCACGGCCGAAGCGGCGGGTGGGCGCGGCGAGTCAGGTCGCAGCAGCCGGGCGGGAGCGGCCAGGCCGCGTTCGGCAAGGCCGCCGAGCGACTTGGCCACGTCGGTACAGGCCAGCGACTCCGGCAGGTCCCGGCACCAGCCGGGCGAACCGAGCGGCACCGGGGAGCCGGGCACCTCGTACCGAATGGCCCAGCAGAACCCGGCATCCTGCCGGCGGGCCTCGACGACCAGGTCGAGCAGCAGCAGGTCGGCCAACGCACACAGCCGGGCCAGCCGTGCGGCCGGGTCGACGGTCGCCGGGACGGTGGCTCGGCCGAGCACCAGCCGCCAGGGGGCGTGATCGGCCCGCAGGATGGCGTGAGCCTCCAGCTCGTGCCGAAGCGCTGCGGGCAGGTCGGGCTGCCACTGCCGGTCCAACCACAGCGAAGGCACATCGGCCTCGTCCAGGACCGCGCCGACGATGGCGGCGAGTTCGCGTACCCGGGAAGCAAGGTCGACCACCCAGTGGCCCGCCGGGTCGCGGTGGGGGTCGAGGCCGCCGGGCACGACCTGGTGGGACGCGACAGCGCCGGTGTCCAGGTTCGCGACGGTGACCACGAGCTGCGCCCGCCGCCGGCCGCGCCGCCCGCAGCGATAACAGGGGTACGTGACGGTGCCCGCGCCGCGACACTGCTCGCAGCTCCGGTACGCCTCCCGGCGTGGCCCGAGCACGTCGGCGTCGGCGAGAAACCGGTCACCGTAGGTGGTGCACCGGCACGGCTCCAGCGTGAAGGTCATCCCGTCGCAGTCCGGGCAGACGACGACGGGCACGGCGGTCACCGACACCGCCGGGCCGCGCAGTCACCGTCGTGTTCCACCCGCCGCACGCACCGCCGACCGCCGTCGAGCGGCAGGTCGCAGAAGACCCGATGGCGTACGCCCTGGGCGTCCTCGGCGGACACCGTGGTCTCACCGGCGTCCACTTCGGTGAGGAAGCTCAGGGAGCGGGCCAGGGTGCCGGCGAACTGTTGGGCGGCCGGCAGGTCGGCGGCGGTGAACGGCAGGTGCGCCACCCAGCGGGCGCTCATCCGCGGGCCGCCGAGTCCTCGCGGGCGCGCCGTGACTGCCAGCACCTCAGCGCATCCTTGATCCGCTCGGTCTCCCGCCGGCTGCTGCCCAGCGCCGCGTACACCTCGGCCAGATCGTGGGCGACCCGGTCGAGGAACTCGGCGACCTCCACGGCGTCCACGCCACGCCTGCCGCGGCGGGTAAACCGGCGTCCGCGGACCTGCCAGGGCTTCAGAGGTACGTAGTTGGCCGCCCGATAGGGCGCCGGCCGGGGTGGCTCGGCCCGGAGATGACGGAGAAACGCGCGCACGACAGTGCCTTCCTCGGCAGGTGACCCTGGAGGCGACGTCGCCCGAGCAGCATCGCTCAGGCGACGTCGCCCACCCCATCGCCGTAGCTTGTTCAGCGGTACAGCGGCGGAGTGCTGCCCACAGCAGACCGGGTGTCATAGGACTGCGATAGACAACATGGGTTAACCCGCTGCTGTTAACCGCTGCCACTTGGAATAGGGACACGGTTACGGCAAGCTGAACCCGCCACCATCGATCGGCAGGGGCTATGGAAAATCACCTACGCCACGCTCGTCTTGCCAGGGGTTGGTCCCAGGCAAGGTTGGTCCATGAGATCGAGCAGTACGGCCGCCGACGCATGGTCTCGATCGCTTCCACCAACAGCCTTGGGGTATACGTCTCCGAATGGGAGAACGGCCGACGGAAAATCTCAAGCAGTTACGCGGCCATCCTGCGGAGCCTCCTCGGAACGACCGATGACGAACTATTTTCCGATAACGTGCCCGTTGACGACGACGGGAACGGTTACACACGATTGGTCGAACAACTCGAGGCCTCGCACTCGGTCGGTCAATCGATGTTGCACACCCTTCGGCATCAGACGGAGCTTCTTCGCACCATGGACCGTCAGCTCGGGGCGGCCCAGTTTGTCGACCAGATGCAGAGCCATCTGTCCCGTCTTCAGGAGAGCCTGTCGTTTACCGTGCTGCCATCTGCCAGGCAACCGCTCGCCCGCGCGCTGGCAGAAGCCGCATCGCTCGCGGCGTGGCAGGCCCTCGATGTCGGAGCGGCGGATCGCGCCTGGCGCCACTATGAACTGGCGAAGAGCGCCGCACGGGAGGCTGACGACCCGCTTCACCTCGCCCATGCCATGGGCGAGCAGGCATACGTCCTGGCCGATGCCGGTCGACCGGAGCTGGGTGCGCAGCTCGTGCAGGAAGCACAGACTTGCGGAGGAAGTCGGTTGTCGCCTCGACTGTCGTCCTGGCTGGCCGCCGCCGAAGCAGAGCTGTGGGCGCTCAGCCGACGCCCGGACGACTGCCGCCACTCCCTCGACCGAGCGAGCCGACATCTCTCAGGCGTCACAGGAGTTCGCGACCCCAATTTGCCAGGGATTTTCCTCGACGAAACTCACCTCCGCCGATGGCGGGGACATTCGCTGGCGCTGCTGGGCGACCCTCGGTCTATCGACGAGCTGTCGGCGGCTTTGGTAGCGATGGACGACACCTTCGTGCGAGCCGCGGCGGGAATGCGCTGCGATCTTGCGCAGGCGCATTTGGTTCGGGGAGAAGGTGAGGAGGCCCGCTCTCACCTACGGGAAGCATGCTCGCTGGTGAACCTGACCGGATCTGTGCGATACCGACGCCGAATAGATCGGATCAAGGGCTTGACGGTTTGGGCGTCAGGCCAGCAATGACGTGCAGGATGGCGACCAAGGTCCCCGACCCCGCCAACTCGCCGCGCGCCATCAGGTCCGGCATGTCACTCAGCGGCACCCACTCAACGCGACCGGCCTCCTCTGCGTCCGTTGGCGGGCCGACATAAGTGGCTCCACGCCCAACGAAGATCTCATGTGGCGAGTCGACCATGCCGATCATCGGCTGGTAGGTGACCACCCGGGTCAGAGACGAGGGCCGCCAGCCGGTTTCCTCCTCCGCTTCCCGGCTTGCCGCCGCTACCGCCTCCTCGCCCGGTTCGACGATGCCGCCGGGCAGTTCCCATCTCGTTTCGCCGGGAATGAATCGGTAGCGCCGCAACATCAGAACTCGATCGTGCTCGTCGAGCACGGCGACGACGGCGACACGATCCAGCCGAACGACATGGTGGGCGAAGGGTTCGAGTCCTGGCGGCTCCACGTCGACCAGATCAAGTCGCAGCCAACGGTCCTCATACACCGTCCGCTCGCCCAGAATCCGCCATGGCCCCGGCTCGCCCGTCGTATTCTCGTGCACCCCGTGAAGCTACCGTCGCCCACCACACCGGTACGCCGTGACCAAGAGCGCCGCCAGCAGCAAGGCTGGCCTACGTTGGCCCTTTGTGCCGCTTCTCGTGGTTTACTCGCAGAGATGTACTTGTAACCGCCCACAAGCTAGGGGCACGCGGCCAATGCTGCTGAGTTTCCGCTTCGCCAACCATCGTTCGTTTCGCGACGAGCATCAGCTCAACCTGACGCCCGTCTACGGCGACGGGGCCGAGGCTGACGAGCCGGCTCCGCAGGCGGTCCAAGTCGTCGGCATCTTCGGAGCCAACGCGTCGGGCAAGTCGAACTGCCTGGGCGCGCTGGCGTTCATGCGGCACATGGTCGTGGAGTCCGACCGGGCGGTCGAGCCCGGTGTGGGCCTGTCCCGGGAGCCGTTCCGGTTGGATACGGAGATCGCCGTCCAGCCATCGCGCTATGTCGTCGACCTTCGGCTCGGCGGAGTCAGACACACCTATGGCTTCTCGATCGACGACGACCGGGTGCTGGAGGAGTGGCTCTACCACTATCCGCTGGGGCGCAGGCGGCGCGTATTCGAGCGCGACGGCGACGTCTTCAACTGGGGCGAGGAGTCGGGCCGGCGCAGCGACCTGGAGCAGATCGCTGGCATCACCGCGCCAACAGCACTATTCCTCAGCACTGTCGCACGCTTCGGCCAGAGCCGCCCCCAACCGGATCCGACAAACCCACAGCCGTTGCACGACACCTACCGGTGGTTCTACCTGACCGGCCAACGGACTGACCCCAACTCTGGGCTGTCCGCCCTCGTCCGTATCGGCCAATCGGATGCCGACGAGGTACGCCGCTTGGTCGTTGACCTGTTGCAGGCCGCCGATGTGGGGATCGTCGACGTAGTGATCGCCTCTGATTCGGGTGATGATCAGACCGTCTGGTCCGACCTGCCAGCCAGGAGATCGAGCGACCGACTAAAAAGAGCCGTCGCGGCTATCCGGCCCTCACCCCGCGTTCAGTTCGCTCATCAGGGTCCGCACGGCACCGCACTGCTCGACCTGCAGGACCAGTCGACGGGCACCCGGCAACTGCTGACCCTGGGTCTGCATGCCGCGGCGATGCTACGTACCGGCACCACAATGCTGATCGACGAGATCGATGCGAGCCTGCATCCGATCCTGACCGCCAAGCTCATCAGCCTGTTCCGCAGCCCGGCCGCGAACCCCCTTGGAGGCCAACTCATCTTCACCAGCCACGACGCCGCCCTGCTCGGCACCCTCGACGCTGAAGAAATCCTCCGCCGCGACGAGATCTGGTTCGTGGAGAAGGACAACGAGGGTGCCTCCTCGCTGTATCCGTTGACCGACTTCAAGCCCAGGAAAGAAGGTGAGAACCGTCAGCGCCGTTACTTGAACGGCAACTACGGCGCGGTTCCCGACCTGTCCACCGACCTGTTTGAGCAGGCCCTTGCCACCCGTGGAGGATCGGATGACGCCCCGGCAGGGTGATCGGCGTGCCTCGGGCTCGATACGGTCCGGCCGTGGCCGCGAGACCGACCTCCGACGCCGCGCATCGACCCGAGAGCAGCGGACAACCGTGCTGATCGCCACCAATGGTGAATCCACTGAGCGGGACTACTTCAACGGCCTCAAGCAGGAGGCGTGGGTGCGTCCTCGGGTGGTCGTCGTGGCAGAGCGCGGCTCCCCGGTCAACGTGGTACGAGGTGCGGCGCGGCGTCGGCAGCGCGACGATTTCGACGAGGCATGGGCCGTCTGCGACGTCGATGACTTCGCCACCGAGCCGGCGTCCCGCGAAGCTGTAGACGCTGATGTCAACCTGGCCTGGTCCAATCCCTGCTTCGAAGTGTGGCTGCTGCTCCACTATGGCAACTGCAGCCGGTTCGTGGAGAACGCCAAGAGAGCCCGCGACCTGCTGCGGGAGCACGACCCCTCCTGGGACAAGACCAGGCTCGACTTCGGCAACTTCCGCGACCGAATTGAGGACGCCTGTCAGCGGGCTGCTCGACTCGACCCGCCCCCGGATGGCAATCCGTCTACCTCCGTCGGGCACATAATCGCTGCGCTTCGTTAAGACCGGGAAGCCAGGTCAGGACGACGCCCACGGTCCGCTGACGAACTGCCCGTCGCCGACGAACGGGCTGACGTTTGGCACGCACCCGCCCAGGCCCATCGTCTGGGTCATCATGACCGGGGCCGGCTTGCCGCGACCGCCACATTTCATGTGGGCGAAGCCGAGGAAGTGGCCGAACTCGTGATTGATCACGCCGGCGTGGTAATCGTCGATGCTGACCGGGTATCCCGGTGAACCCTGAAGCCAACGCCGCAGGTTGATCATGATGGTCTTGCCGTACTTGCAGGAGTAGACGCCCTCGGTGTCGACGCCGCTCGCGCCGCAGAGGCGGTCCACTGTCCTCGGTGTCGCGAGCCGCACGTCGACGTCGACCTTCGAGGTGCCGACCCGCTGGAAGGACCACGACGCCCGGGTCAGGTTCACTGCTGCGTTGGTGACCGGGTGTTGGGCGGAGGTGGCCCACCCGTTCGGTGCGGCCAACACCTGCTCGATGCTCGCGGCGAACCGGTTCGGCTTCCAGGCGGGGATGTCACCCCAGGCGATGCCCTTCTCGACCGAGACGCTGTAGCGCACCCGCTTCTTTCCCTTGCCGATCACGCGACCGTTGCCGGTGGCGGTGGTGAAGGTGCCGGCGGCCCTGGTGGGGATCTGCTTGTCGGTCGGGATCTCCGGGGTCGGGCTGGAGGTCGGCGTGTCGTCGGGGCTCGGAGCCGAGCTCTGCGTACTCGGGCCGGGTCGTGGGGCTTCGGCCTGCCCGGAAGCCGGTGCCGATGTGCCGCAGGCGGCGGTTGCCAGCACCACTGCCAACGAGATCGGCACGAGCAGCCGTCCGTTGATCCGCACGTCGAAACCTCCAGGAGCAATCACGGGTGAGTGAGGAACACCGGAAGGCTACGTGACTGCCTGTAAGGAAACTGTCAGGATGATCGGTGCCGTCGCGCGGGCAAAAGCGCATAGATCAGGCATGCGATACAGAGATAGGTCACCCTAGGTGATCAGTGCTGTCACTTTGAGCGAGGTCAGGCGGCCGCTACGACGTGGTCGATCACCAGGTGGGCGGCACCGGTGATGCCGACGTCCTGGCCGGCGGCGACCCGTTCGATGAGCAGGGTCTGGGTGGCCAGCGGGAGGCACCGCTCGTAGAGGGTGGCCCGCATGCTGGCCAGCAGCGGCTCGCAGTCGGCGAGCCGACCACCGATGGCCACCACCTGCGGGTTGAAGAAGTTGACCACCACGGCCAGGATCTCGCCGACGGCGCGGCCGGCCTGCCGGGCGAGGGCGGTGGCCTGCCGGTCACCGTCGTCGATCAGGCGGATCACACCGGTCAGGTCGGACACCGGCACACCCTGCTCCCGGAGCGCGGTGACCAGTGCGGCGCCGCTGGCCACCGCCTCCAGGCAACCGGCGTTGCCACAGGTGCACGGTGGCGCGGGGTCGGCCACGACCCGGCAGTGGCTGATGTCCCCGGCCGAGCCCTGCGCGCCCCGGTGCAACCGTCCACTGGAGATCACACCGGAGCCGATCCCGGTGCCAGCCTTGATGTAGACGGCGTGGTCCAACTCGGAGTGCGCGGTGCGGTGCGCGCCGAGCGCCATCAGATTGGCGTCGTTGTCCACGATGACCGGTACGTCGACGCGGCCGGCGCAGAACGCGACGACGTCGAAGCCGTTCCAGCCGGGCATCCGCGACGGGCTGACGATCCGGCCGGTGGAGTGCTGCACCGGGCCGGGGATCCCGATGCCGACGCCGCGGAGCGCACCTACCGCCGAGCCGCCGGCCGCCGGGGCGCCGCCCACCAGCGTGGTGACCTCGGCGAGCAGCGCGCCGAGCACCGCCTCCGGGCCGTCCTCGATGCGGACCGGCAGGGTGCGGGCCTGGACCACCCGCCCGGAGAGATCCAGTGCACCGACGCGGGCGTGATGCGCGCCGAGGTCGATGGCGCCGACCACGGCGCCGCCGGTGGGCACTGCGAGTTGGCGGGGTCGCCGCCCACCCCGGGACCGCCCGGCGCCGGCCTCCTCCAGCAGCCCTTGGTTGATCAACGCCTCGACCCGCTGGGAGACCGTCGACGGGGAGAGCCCGGAGAGGCGGGACAGGTCGGCCCGACTGACGGCCGCACCGGTGGCCACCCAGCGCAGTAGCTCCCGGGGGCCGCCCCGGAGGGCATCGCGTGGCGCGTCGTCAATCGTCACGTCAGCTTCTTAGCACCCGGAGTTTGTTCAAGCAACCGGTTGACTTAGTTTGCTGGCTACCTTTAGATGGCGCTGTTGGTTCGATATGAAGCTGACTTAGTTTTGTAGTCGAAGGAAGTGAGGCCGTCTGGTGGCACCGGAGACGACGGGTGCGAACCGACCGATGGTGTCGGTACGCGGCCTGAACAAGTGGTTCGGTCCGCTGCACGTGCTCAAGGACATCGACCTCACGGTCGCCGCCGGCGAGGTGGTCGTCGTGGTGGGGCCCTCCGGCTCCGGCAAGTCGACCCTGTGCCGCTGCCTCAACCGGCTGGAGACCGCCGGGCAGGGCAGCGTCGAGATCGACGGTGAGCCACTGCCCGCCGAGGGCCGCGCGCTGGCCCGGCTACGCGCCGATGTCGGCATGGTCTTCCAGTCCTTCAACCTCTTCGGCCACAAGACGGTGCTGGACAACATCACCCTCGGCCCCACCCGGGTCCGCCGGATCCCACGACCCGAGGCGCGGCAACAGGCGATGGCCCTGCTGGAGCGCGTCGGTATCGCCGACAAGGCGGACCACCACCCGGCCCAACTCTCCGGCGGGCAGCAGCAGCGGGCCGCGATCGCCCGAGCCCTGGCGATGCAACCGAAGGTGCTGCTCTTCGACGAGCCGACCTCGGCCCTCGACCCGGAAATGGTCAACGAGGTGCTCGACGTGATGGTCTCCCTCGCCGCCGAGGGGATGACCATGATCGTGGTGACCCACGAGATGGGCTTCGCCCGTCGCGCCGCCGACCGGGTGGTCTTCATGGACGACGGCCGGATCGTCGAATCCGGCGCGCCCGACGACTTCTTCGCAGCTCCGCGCACCGAGCGGGCCCGCGACTTCCTATCCAAGATCCTCCAGCACTAGCCCCCAACGGGAGGGTGTCATGTCAATCCTCAAGATGAGCTTCACCGGGCGGCGTTCGCTCGCCCTCACCGCCACCGCCGTGGCGGTGGCCCTCGCCACCGCCGGCTGCGGCGGCGACAGCGGCGGCAGCGCTCCGACGCTGCCCGGCAACCCCGGCCTGGGCGGCGACGGCGTGGTCGCCCAGTCGGTGTACGACGCCGCTCCGGTGGCCACCGACGCGGACATCCCGGCCGGTTCGACGATGGAGGCGATCCGCAAGCGCGGCTACCTGAACATCGGCGGATCCCTGGACGCGCCGCTGCTCGCCCAGCAGAACCCGGTCAGCGGCACCATCGAGGGCTTCGACGCCGACATGGCGAAGTTGCTGGCGAAGTACATCATCGGCAAGCCCGAGGTGAAGACGACGACCATCGGCACCCAGACCCGGGAGGCCATGCTCCAGGCCAAGTCGGTGGACGCGGTCTTCCAGACGTACACGATCACCCCGCAGCGGGCCACCCAGGTCGCCTTCGCCGGGCCATACCTCACCTCCGGTCTCGCCGTCGGGGTCCGCAAGGACGACACCTCGATCAAGAGCGTCAAGGACCTCGCCGGCAAGACCGTGATCGTCGGGGCGAACACCCCCGCCGTCACCGCGCTGCCCTCCGCCGCGCCCGGCTCGAAGCAGATCGCCTTCGGCACCGACCCGCAGGCGTTGCAGGCGCTGCTCCAGAAGCGCGGCGACGCGTACGTGCAGGACTTCACGCTGCTCGCCTCGGGCGCCAAGGCGAACCCGGGGATGAAGGTGGTGGGCGAGCCGTTCACCACCGAGGCCTACGGCATCGGCCTCAACAAGGAGGACGCGCAGTTCAAGGAGTTCGTCAACAACTGGCTGAAGAAGATCCAGGCCGACGGCACGTGGGCGAAGGTCTGGGAAGGCACCCTCGGCTCGGTGGTGGAGGGTGGGGCGCCCACCCCGCCCGCCCTCGGTTCCGCCGACGGCTCCTGAGCAGTCTCTCGTACCGATGGAAGCCCTCACCGCCCACCTGAGCGAGCTTGGCCACGGCCTGGTCACGACTGTCGAACTGACAGTCGTGACCACCGTCGGCGCGATGCTGCTGGGCATCGTCGTGGCCACCCTGCGCATCGCCCCCGTTCCGCTGCTACGCGCCATCGGCACCGCGTACGTGGAGGTGTTCCAGAACCTGCCGCTGCTGGCGCTACTGGTGCTCTTCGTGTTCGCGCTGCCGACCATCGGCATCACGTTCCCGCTGTTCACCTCCGCCGCGATCGTCATCGCCGTGTACGAGGGGGCGTACCTGGCCGAGGCGATCCGCGCCGGGATCAACACGGTCGGTGTGGGCCAGGCTGAGGCAGCCCGAGCCATCGGGCTCACCTTCGGTCAGTCACTGCGGCACGTGATCCTGCCGCAGGGACTCCGGGCGGTGATCCAGCCGATCGGCAACATCTGCATCGCGCTGCTGATGAACACCTCGCTGGCCGCCGCCGTCGGCGTGGTCGAGCTGACCCAGGCGGCCAACACCGTGAACCTGGTCGAGGCTCAACCGATCGCCGTCTTCACCGGCGCGGGCCTCGCCTACATGCTGCTGGCGCTGATCATCGGTCAGGTCACCGGCCTGCTCGAACGAAGGCTGGCGATCGTCCGATGAACAAGACGCAACAGATCCTCTTCGACGAGCCCGGTCCGCGCGCCCAACGGCGGATCCGGATCGCCACAGTGCTGGGTGCCGTCCTCCTGGTCGGCGCCCTGGTCGCGGCCGTCTACCAGTTCGCCAGCCACGGCGAGTTGGCCGCCGCCCGGTGGGAACCGTTCACCACCTGGCCCATCTGGCGGTACCTGCTCAACGGCCTCTGGGCCACGCTGCGCGCCGCCGCCGCGACCGCAGTGCTCAGCGCCGCGCTCGGACTGCTCCTGGCGCTCGGCCGGCTGTCGACGCACCGACCGCTGCGCTGGCTGGCCGGCGCGTACGTGGAGATCTTCCGGACCGTACCCACCCTGCTGCTGATCTACGTGACGCTGTTCGCGCTGCCGCAGTACGGGCTGAACTTCCCGCTGTTCTGGAAGCTCGTGGTGCCGCTGGTGGTCTCCAACTCGGCGGCGTTCGCGGAGATCTTCCGCTCCGGCATCCTGGCGCTGGACCGTGGGCAGACCGAGGCCGGCCTCGCGGTCGGGCTGCGCCGCGGGCAGGTGATGGCGCTGGTGGTCCTGCCGCAGGCGCTGCTCCAACTCGCCCCGTCCCTGGTCAGCCAGCTGGTCGGGCTGCTCAAGGACACCTCCCTCGGCTTCGTGGTCAGCTACACCGAGCTGCTCTACAGCGGGCAGGTGCTCTCCTCGTACACCCACCTGCTGATCCAGACGTTCCTGGTGGTGGCGCTGATCTACCTGGTGGTCAACGCCTCGCTGTCGAAGTTCGCCCGCGTACTCCAGGCCCGCAACGGCCGCTTCGGCGGACGGCGCGGACGACGGACCGCTGAACTGCCCCCACCACTCCTCGAAGGGAACACCCCCCGGTGACCATCTTCCGCTACGCCGAACTGGCCCGGGTCGTGCGCAACGGCTTCGTGGAGAGCCGGCACTACGGCGGCGTCGTGGTGCTCGCCCCGGACGGCACTGTCGCCCTCGCCGCCGGCGTACCCGACGAGCCGGTGCTGCCCCGCTCCACCCTCAAGCCGGTGCAGGCACTGGCCTGCCGGATCGCGGCGGGCGACGAGCTGACCGGCCCGGCGCTGGCCCTCGCCGCCGGCAGCCACACCGGAGACGACCGGCACGTCGAGGTGGTGCGGGCGATGCTGGCCGGGGCCGGCCTGACCGAGAACGCGCTCGGCTGCCCGGAGGACTGGCCGGAGGACGAACCAACCCGGGAACGGCTGATCCGCGCCGACGGACAGCGCGACCGGATCCGGATGAACTGCTCCGGCAAGCACGCCGCGATGCTCGTCGCCTGCGTCGCCCGGTCCTGGAGCACCCATGACTACCTCGACCCCGACCACCCGCTCCAGCGGGAAACCGCCGCCGCCGTCGCCCGGCTTGCCGGCACGCCGATCGCGCACCACGCTGTCGACGGTTGCGGGGCACCGCTGTTCGGCCTGTCGCTGACCGGCCTGGCCCGCACCTTCCAGGCGTTGGTCACCGCGCCCGCCGGCAGCGACGAGGCGCTGGTCGCGCAGGCCATGCGCCAGCACCCGGAGTACGTCGGCGGCTGGAACGGGCACCCGAACACCGACCTGATGCGGGCGCTGCCCGGCTTCCTCGCCAAGGGCGGGGCGGAGGGCGTGCTCGCGGTGGCCGCACCGGACGGTCACGCGGTGGCGGTGAAGGCGATCGACGGTTCGCCCCGAGCCACCACAGCCATCGCCCTCGCCGCCCTCGACGCCGTGGGCGTACCGGTGGGTGGGGCCGACGCGCTGCGCCAGGTGCCGGTGCTCGGCGGCGGCGTACCCGTTGGTGCCGTCACGGCCGTCATCGACTGGACCACAGCATCGTCTCGGACCGAAGCGGCATCGCCTCGCACGGAAAAGGAAGAATCATGAACACATTCGAGATCTGCATCGACAGCGTCGAGGGAGCGGTCGCCGCCGAGGAGGCCGGCGCCGACCGGGTGGAGTTGTGCTCCGCGCTCTTCGACGGCGGGCTGACCCCCAGCCTGGGCACCATCGAGACGACAGTGGGCGCGGTCAGCCGGATCCGGGTGCACGTGATCGTCCGTCCCCGGGCCGGCGACTTCATCTACTCGCCGTTCGAGGTCGAGGCGATGGAGCGGGACGTCCGGGCCGCGGTGGCGGCCGGCGCACACGGCATCGTGATCGGCGCGTTGACCGCCGAGGGTGACGTCGACGTGCCGACCACCCGCCGGTTGATCGCCGCCGCGGGCGACGCCAGCATCACCTTCCACCGGGCGTTCGACATGACCCGTGACCCGCACGCGGCGCTGGAGCAGCTGATCGAGCTGGGCGTGCACCGGGTGCTCACCTCGGGTCAGGAGGTCAGCGTGCTGGAGGGTGCTCCGCTCATCGCCGACCTGGTACGCCGGGCCGCCGGCCGGATCGTCGTCATGCCGGGCGGTGGCATCACCCCGCGCAACATCGCCCGGATCGTCGAGGCGACCGGCGCCGACGAGTACCACTTCGCGGCCCTGGTCAGCTCGGACAGCCCTGCCGTGCACCGCAACCCCGCGCCGCTGATGGGTGGCAGCCTGAACCGGCCCGAGTACGAGCGTTCGGGCACCTCGGGCGCCCTGGTCGGCCAGGTGCTAGCCGCCGCCCGCGCCTGACCCCGTAGTGAGCTTCGCCGTGCGGTGGGTCTGAAGGAGTCGTCTCCAGACCCACCGCTCGGCGGCCCGTCTCAGTACGCGACCAGGGCGATGATCAGCGAGGACACCGCGCCAAGCAGCAGCGCGGCGCCGGTGCCGAGCCCGACCACCGCACTCACCGCCAACGCACGGGCTCGGGCCACCGGGACCGCCACGACCGCCACGACGGTGACCAGCGCGGCGACCAGGTGGATGAGCCGGTAGCCGAGCAGCTCCGCCACCGGGAAGAGGTGGACGCCCACGACCAGGGCGACCCACGGGGCGATCAGCTCGCGACGCCGCAGCAGGGCGAGCAACCCGGCACCGATGCCGGCGGTACCGAACTCGATGCCAACGACGATGCCGAAGGTACGGCTGGTGTCGGCGTCGAACGCCGTCCCGTCCGACCAGTGACTCCAGGCGAGAAGACCTCCGGCGGTAGCGGTGAGCAGGGCGAGGATCGAACCGGCGATGAGCACCGGCCGCCACCGCTTCGGGGGCGATTCCTGAGCCCAGCCGAACCAGCTGGAGGCGAAGAACCCGAAGACGAACGCTGTCGCCGCCGCGTCTCGGACATGTTCGGTGATCATCGTGCTCCTCGAGGTGTCATCCGCCTTTGCCACGCCTGCCGAGCGACTATCGCCGCTCGATGTCGTTCACACAGCGCAGCACCGGTCGACTGGTCAGAGCCGCCTCGTCCAGCAACCCGTCCGCGTGCACTGTGAACGCCGTCGACTCGCCAGGCAACAGGGTGACCAGTGCCGTGTCCACACTGGCGGAGCCGTCAAGGCGGTCCGGGAAGAGCGTCAGGTCGCGCAGCACCGTGCGGGCCGTGACCTGGACCCGCTGCCCACCGTCGACCGGCTCGACAGTCGCGTCCCAGGCCGCCGCCGGCCAGTCCACCTCCCGGTCCTCGGCGAAGAACCACAGGGCGCGCTGCGCTGTGCCACCGGCCTCCGCGACCAGCACCTCGCGCCGGGCATCCTCCGGCCGCGCCAGGTCCGCCGGCAGCGCCAGCACCACCGAGGAGTACGCCGGGACGTCGAGGTTGACCGAGGTCTTCGCCCTCGGCTCCCCGGCGATCGTGAACCGGGTGACCATGGCCGGTACGGTCCACGCCTCGGCGGTCTCGTTGACAGCTACCAGGGCCAGGCCGCCGTCGCGCGGTTGCACGGTGAGCAGCCGGTCGGCGTACGCGTGGCGCAGCGCGTACCACAGGGGTTTGCGGCGGCCGTCGCCGTCGACTGCCGACCAGGAGGTCACCGGCCAGCAGTCGTTGAGCTGCCAGACGATGGTGCCCGCGCAGACGTCCCGGTGGGAGCGGAAGTGCTCCACCCCGAGCTGGATCGCACGGGCCTGGTTGAGCTGCGTCAGGTAGTGCCAGTCGTCGAAGTCCGCCGGGGCGGGCAGGTGCGCGTCGAGGCCCCGCTGGAGCTTGGCGTCGCCGCCGGCCGCCTTCTGGTGGTGCGCCATGCCCGGTGAGTCGTGCGCCAGTGGAACGTCGCTCAACGCGCGGCGCAGCGTGGCGTACGCCGGTGGAGCCTGGTAGCCGAACTCGGCCACGAAGCGCGGGACGTACTCCCGGTACTTGGTGTAGTCGTCGGTGTTCCACACGTCCCAGATGTGGGTGGTGCCGTGCGCCGGGTCGTTGGGGTGGATCGCCTCGGTGCCCGACCAGGGGCTGCCCGGCCAGTACGGGCGGGTCGGGTCCAGCTCGCCGACGATCCGGGGCAGCACGTCGAGGTAGTAGCCGCGCCCCCAGGTGCGCCCGGCGAGGGCCTGCTGCCAGTCCCAGTCGTGCCAGCCCCAGATGTTCTCGTTGTTGCCGGTCCAGAGCACCAGCGACGGGTACGGCGCGAGCCGGGTGACCTGCTCGGCGGCCTCGGCGGCCACCTCGGTGCCGAACGGTTCCTCCTCCGGGTACGCGGCGCAGGCGAAGAGGAAGTCCTGCTGGACGAGGAGACCGCGCTCGTCGGCGAGGTCGTAGAAGTCCGCCGACTCGTACCGGCCGCCGCCCCAGACCCGCAGCAGGTTGACGTTGGCCGCGAGGGCCTGGTCGAAGCGCTCGGCCAGCCGCTCCCGGGTGATCCGGGTGGGGAACGTGTCGTCAGGGATCCAGTTGACCCCGCGGACGAAGACCGGGACGTCGTTCACCGACAACGCGAACGGGGTGCCGTGCTCGTCGGGTGTGGTGTCCAGCCGCACCGATCGGAAGCCGATCCGGTGTGACCAGGTGTCCAGCTTGTCGCCGTCCGGCGCGTGCAGTGTCACCTCGATCGGGTGGCGCGTCTGCTCGCCGTACCCCCGGGGCCACCACAGCGCGGGCTCGCGGACGGTGAGGGTCAACACGGCAGTGCGCTCCCCGGCCGGGACTACCACCTCGGCGCGGACGCCGGCCACTGCGGCGCGGACGGTCAGCGGGACGTCCGCTACCCGCTCGACCTCGACGTGCACCTCGACCCGGCCGTCGCGACCGTCCATGGTGGCGAGTGGACGAACTTCGGCCAATCGGGCGGTCGACCAGGCGTGCAGGCTGATCTCCTGCCAGATGCCGGCGGTGACCAGTGTCGGCCCCCAGTCCCAGCCGAAGTTGCAGGCCATCTTGCGGATGAAGTGGAACGGCTCCGGGTAGGCGTTCGGCCGGTCGCCGAGCCGCTCCTGCTGTGCCTCGGCGTAGCGGTACGCGGAGTCGAACGTGACGACCAGGTCGTTGTTCCCGTCGCGCAGCAGCGGTCGGACGTCGAACCGGTAGCCGCGGTGCATGTTCGCGGTGCGGCCGACCTCCACACCGTTGACTGTGAGCGTGGCGACGGTGTCCAGCCCGGCGCAGACCAGGTCGACGCGCTCGTCGTCGCCCGCCCGGTGGACGACTGTGGTCTGGTAGACCCAGTCGGTGCGCCCGATCCAGGCCAGCGCCCGCTCGTTGTCGTCGAGGTAGGGGTCTCCGATCAGCCCGGCGTCGAGCAGATCGGTGTGCACGCAGCCCGGCACTGTCGCCGGCACGGACCGACCGGCGATCTCCTCGGGCACCTGTGCTCCGGGGGCCGCTCGCACTGTCCAACCGTCGTAGAGTGCCTGTCGGCTCACCATGTCACCGCACCTTCCCGCATCGAAAGATGCCGAACTGAACCGGATAAGCTGAGAAACGGTACGGTCCGGAGTCCGGGCTGTCAACGGCCAGAGAGCGAAGGAGCACGCCGGTGAAGCGGCCGACCATCGCCGACGTCGCCCAACGCGCCGGGGTGTCCAAGGGCGCCGTGTCGTACGCGCTGAACGGGCAGCCCGGCGTCTCCGAGGCCACCCGGCAGCGCATCCTCGCCATCGCCACGGAGATCGGTTTCAGCCGCAGCAGCGCCGCCCGCGCCCTCTCGGCGGCAACCGCAGGGGCGATCGGCCTGGCCCTGTGCCGACCCGCGCGGACCCTCGGCGTCGAGCCGTTCTTCATGGCGCTGATCAGTGGCGTCGAGGCCGAACTCTCCGCCCGCTCGTACGCGCTGACCCTCCAGGTGGTGGCCGACCCGGACGCCGAGATCGCCGTCTACCGGCGCTGGTGGGGCGAACGACGGGTGGACGGGGTTCTCGTGTGCGACCTGCGGACCGACGACCGTCGCATCCCCGCACTCGAACAACTGCAACTGCCGGCGGTGGTGATCGGCGGCCCCGGCGGCACCGGTGAACTGGCGAGCCTCTGGTCCGACGACGCCGCAGCGCTGACCGAGACGGTGGAGTATCTGGTCGCGCTCGGGCACCGGCGCATCGCACGGGTCGCCGGCCTGCCCGACCTGCGGCACACCGAGATCCGCACCGACGCCTTCGCTGCGGTTTGCCAGCGGCTCGGCCTGGTCGACGCGGTCACCGTCTGGTCCGACTACACGGGCGAGGAGGGCGGCCGGGCCACCCGCCGGTTGCTCAGCTCGGCCGACCGACCCACCGCTGTCATCTACGACAACGACGTGATGGCCATCGCCGGGCTCTCCGTCGCCCAGGAGATGGGCCTGACAGTGCCCGGCGATCTGTCCATCGTGGCCTGGGACGACTCACCGCTGTGCCGGCTGGTGCACCCGCCGCTGACCGCGCTGGGCCGGGACATCCCGGCGTACGGCGCGCACGCCGCCCGGCAACTGCTCGCCGTCGTCGCCGGGCAGCCGGCCGGTCGGGTGCAGGACGAGACACCCCACCTCACGCCGCGCGGCAGCACCGCACCACCCCGGGGCAGATGAACCGGTTCAGCGAGACGCTGAGGGAAACTCCTCGAAGTACGCCTCGACCCGCTCGGCCGTCGCCGGCCGGGCCAGCGCGAACCCCTGCCCGTACCGGCAACCACCCCGGCGCGCCCCCTCGACCTGGGTCGACGACTCCAACTCCTCGGCGACGATCTCGACGCCCAACCGCTCGCCCACGTTGACCACCACGTCGATCAGCGGCGGTTGCCCGTCCGGCCGTGCACCCACCAACTCCGGGCCCACCTTGAGCAGGTCGATCGGCAGGCGGCGGACCTGGGCCAGCGAGGCGTGCTCGGCCCGGAAGTCGTCCAACGCGGTGCGTACGCCCAACGACCGCAGCCCGGCCAGCCGAGCCACCACTGTCGACAGGTCCCCGGCGACCCTCGGCTCACTCACCTCCACCACCAGCCGTTCCGGCGGCACCCCGTACGCGGCCAGCACTGCCGCGAGCCGCTGGACGAAGTCGGGAGTGGTCAGCTCCCGAGTGGTGACGTTGACCGCCATCCACAGCTCCCGGACGCCCACCGACCAGTCGGACAACTGGCGGCAGGCCCGGTCCAGCACCCACCACTCCAACTCGCCGACCAGGTCCAGGTCCTCGGCGACCGGCAGCAACTCGGCCGGGAGCACAGTGCCGAGCACCGGGCTGCGCCACCGCAGCAGCGCCTCCGCGCCCACCGGCTGTCCGTCGGCCAGGTCGACCACCGGCTGGTAGACGAGGTCCAGCTCGCCGCGCGCCACGGCACCGGGCAGCTCGCGCTCCAGGTCGAGCCGGCGCACCAGCTGTTCCTCCAGGAACGCGTCGTACCACTCCACCCGGTCCCGGCCCAGCTGCACGGCCCGTCGGCGGGCCAGCTCGGCCTGCCGGAGCACGTCCGCCGGCCCGGCGCCGCTCACCTCGGCCAACCCGATGCTCGTCTGCACGCGCAGCATCGCACCGGCCAGCCGGTACGGCGGGCCGAGCGCGCTCAACAGTCGCGTGCCCAGCGCGTACGCCAGCACCGGGCCGGCGGCGGTGACCACCGCGAAGCCGGTACCCGTGCACCCGGTGACCAGATCGTCGGGTGCGATGACCGCGCGGGCCCGGTGCACCGCCTCGGCCAGCACGTCCTCCCGGGCCGTCGGGCCGAACCCCTCGGTGCCGTGCAGGTCCACCAGCAGCAGCGCGCCGGCCGGCGCCGGCACGTCGCCGATCGCGGCCAGGGCGTCCAGCAGGGCAGCCCTGTCGCCGGGGGTTCCGCTCGCCGCCGCGGATCGCCGGTTGAGCCCCGACCAGGCGGAACTGTGATCAGGCGACCAGGTCGAGCCGGCACCCGTCGCGGTCGCCGCGCCCTCCGGGACGCCGAGGGCTCGCTCGGGCAGCGGCTCCGGCGTGCCTGGCCAACGCGCCGGGGCCGCACGGCGGTGTCGCAGCGAACGGCCGGCCGGTCGCCGATGAGCGGCCCGCCGAACGGACGTGGACGTGTCACCGGCGCGCAGCAGCTCGCGCAGCACCAGGGGCGGCACCGCCGCCAGGGCCAACAGCACGCTCGTCCGGTCCGGTGCGCGGCCGGCGCCCAGGTGCAGACCCGCCGCCAGCAGCAGCACAGCCGCGGGGAGCACCAACCGGGGCCAGGCCGCGGCGACCGGCTCCACCGCCTCCGTGTCGTCCGCCGCATCCGCCGCGCCGACCGCGACGAGCAACATCCCGAACACCAACGGGGGTACGGCCAGCAGTGCCACCCGGCCGGCCGGCGCGGACGGCAACGTGGCCAGCAGCACCAGCCCGCCCACTGTGAGCAGGACGCCGCCCCGGCAGAGCGCCGCACCCGAGCGCCGCCGTGGCCCCGCGAACGCGTTCAACGCGGCCATGCCCAACCCGCCGAGCGTCAACGCGGCGACCAGCCGAACCGGGACCGGTAGGCCGTCGGGGGGCAGCAGCAACCAGCCGGCGAGGGCCAGACCGACCGCCGGGCCGGTCGACTCGACCAACCACCGCAACCGAACCGAGGCCGCCGCCCGGGATCGGCCGGGAAGCCGGTACAGACCGGCCGTCGAGAGGGACGCCACGACCAGCGACCCGATCAGCACGGCGAAGGTGTGCCCGATGCCGGCCACTGGCAACACGACGGCGGTGAGACCCGCCGCCACCACCGCCGCGTCGAGGAGCACCCCCGCCGCACGCGGTGTCGGATCGGTGCCGCGTCGGGAGGCCAGCCGGGAGAGTCGCAGCCCGGCGAGCGTGGCGCCGGCACCGGCGGCCAGCGCGATCACCACCGAGGGCGGGACCAGGTCGACGGAACCGGCGAGGAGGAGCAGCGCCACCGCCACGGACGTGGCGGCCTCCGGTGCCGCACGGCGGGGGACGAGAACGCGGAACGGGTACGCGAGGAGCACGGCGGTCGCCTTCGTGAGGGGGCACGGGGGCGGTGCGACGGTGCGGGACATCGGACGTTGCGAGTCCGCTACCCACGATTGGCAACGATGGACGGCCGAATTGGTTACTTGCCGGTCACTCAGGGAAGACAACGACCTGTGTCACTGTACGGCGTACCGCACGCTGCCGGCACCGCCCGCCGCGAGCCGAAACAACCCGAAGTGGGATCATCGGAGGGTGAGTAAGCCCGACACGGTCCGCTTCCGGTACAACCAAGCCATCCTGGTGGCCGCGATCATCGCCTTCGTCGGCGCCCTGCCGCTGGCCAACGCCCGGGACTACCTGCTGCCGGTGCTGCTCGTCCCGCTCGCCGTCGCGGTGTGGGCCTGGCGGGCCGGCACCGACGCCGACGCGCGGGAGCTGCGGATCCGGGCACTGGTCGGGCAGCGTCGGATCGACTGGGACCAGGTCCTCGAGCTGACCACCGACCAGCGCGGGCGCGCGGTGGCCCGGCTCGACGACGGCCGCCAGGTCACCCTGCCGGCCGTCCGAGGGACGGATCTGCCCCGACTGGTCGCGGCGACCGGCCAGCCGCTGCCGGAGGCTCCGGCGGAGACCCCCGGTCAGTAGCCGTCGACCACCGTGTTGATCAGCGGTTGCCCGGCGGCGAACCGGCGGACCTGATCGCCCACCAGTCGGTAGGCCCGTGGCAGCAACCCGCGCACCGACCCGCCGACGTGCGGGGTGAGCAGCACGTTCGGCATGACCCAGAGCGGAGAGTCGGCGGGCAGCGGCTCCGGGTCGGTGACGTCCAACGCCGCCGAGATCCGACCGGTGCCCAGCTCGGCGACGAGCGCCTCGGTGTGCGCCACCGGGCCCCGGGCGGCGTTCACCAGCAGCGCCCCGTCCGGCATCGCGGCCAGGAACGCCTTGTCGATCAGGCCACGGGTCTGGTCGGTGAGCGGCACCAGCACCACCACCACGTCCGCGTCGGGCAGCAGTCGCGGCAGCTCCTCGACGGCGTGCACCCCCTGCTCTGGGCGGGCCGTCCTGGCGACCAGTGTGAAGCTCACGTCGAAGGGGGCGAGCCGGTCGCGCACAGCGGAGCCGATCGAGCCGGCGCCGATGATGAGCACCCGCTTACCGGTCAGCTCGTCGGTAGGGGCGTTCTCCGCGAACGTCCAGCGCCGCTCGGCCTGCGCGCGGACGAACGCCGGGAACGCCCGCAGCTGGGTGAGGATCGCTGTGACGACCCACTCGGCGGTGGACGGGTCGTGTACGCCCCGGGCATCGCAGAGGGTGACAGCCGGCGGTGTCCGGCCGGCCCAGGCGTCCGCCCCGGCGGAGAGCAACTGCACCACGGCCAGGTCGGGCAGCTCCCGCAGCACCGTCGTCGCGTCCGAGCCACCCAGGAACGGCGGCACCCAGAAGCGGACGTCGGCCGCCTCGGACGGCATCCGGTCGGTGTGCTCGAAGACCTCCACCGTCACGTCCGCGGGCAGCTCGCCCAGGAGGTTCAGGCCGGCCTGGTGCGGAATCCATACCTTCACGTCCGCCGACGATAGTCCCCGGCGCTCCGGCTGGTGGAGGCACGGCGGCGAACCGGCGTCCCGGGGGATGGCGCGCGGTGTCGAGGCGGGCGAGACTCAGCACACCGATGTTCGACTCCGACGCGGACGAGGTATAACGAAGGGTCGGAGGGCCGGTCGGCCTCCGCCCCGGCAGACAGGTGCTCGATGACCGACGGCTCCCCCGGCCCCGCCCGGCGTTCGATCGCGCCACCTTCGGTGCTCGGCGACCCGGCGCGGCTGCGCGCGCTCGCCGACACCGGGCTGGACGCCGTCCCGGACGAGGCGTTCGACAGGTTCGCGCGGCTGGTCAGTGACCTGCTGGACGTGCCGGTCGCGCTGGTCTCCCTGGTCTCCGCCGACCGGCAGTTCTTCCCCGGCGCGGTCGGGTTGCCGGAGCCCTGGTCGCAGCGCCGGCAGACTCCGCTGAGCCACTCGTTCTGTCAGCACGTGGTGGACATCGAGGTGCCGATGGTGTTGCCGGACGCCCGGCTCTACCCCCGTGTCCGGGACAACCTGGCCATCGACGACCTCGGCGTGGTCGCGTACGCCGGGATGCCGCTGACCGACCTCTCCGGCCGGGTGCTCGGCTCGCTCTGCGCCATCGACAGCAAGCCCCGCGCCTGGACGGCAGCGCAGCTGCGGACACTGGCCGACCTGGCCGCCGCCTGCTCGTCCGAGCTGCGCCTGCGGATCGCGCTCGACGGCGCGCAGGAGGCCCGGCGGCGGGTCGTGCAGGCGCACGAGCGGCTGGAACTGCTGGCCGGGGTCAGTGAGACGCTGGCCGGCACCCTGGACGTGGGCACCGCGCTGCGCCGGCTCGCCGCCACCATGGTGCCGCTGCTCGCCGACTGGTGCCTGCTCACCCTGATCGGGCCGACCGGCCTGCCCCGCGAGGTGGTCTCGGTGCACCGGGACCCGGCCCGCGCGGCGGACGTCGACCGCTTCGGCGAGCTGCTGCGCACCGGGCTGAGCGCCGAGTCGGTCATCCGGGCGGTGCTCCGGACCGGCCAGCCCCGGCTGGGCAGCGTGGCGTCCCTGGCCGACGTCACGAGGGGCACCACGAACCCGGAGATGGCTCCCATCGCCAGTCGGCTGGGCATCGCCTCCTACCTGAGCGTGCCGGTGCGGGGTGTCGGCGGCACGGTGCTGGGGGCGATCACGCTCGTCAACGGTGGCCAACGTCAGCAGTTCGACGACCGGGACCTGCTCACCGCTGTCGACATCGGCCGCCGGGCCGGCCAGGCAGTCGGCAACAGCTCGATGTACGGGGAGCAGCGGCACGTCGCCGAGGTCCTGCAACACAGCATGCTGCCCCGACTGCCGGTGGTGGCCGAGCTGGAGTTGGCGGCCCGCTACCAGCCGGCGGCCGACCGCAACGAGGTGGGCGGTGACTGGTACGACGCCTTCGTGCAGCCCGACGGTGACGTGATCGCGGCGATCGGGGACGTGGCCGGGCACGACATCGAGGCGGCGGCGACGATGGGCCAGCTGCGCAACCTGGTGCGGGGCAACGCCTTCGGCCGGCCGGATGCGGTCGGGTCACTGATGAGCAACCTGGACGGCGCCATCCGCGGCCTGCGGCTGCCGATCGCCGCCACCGCGACGCTGGTGCGGATCTGTCCGCAGCACGCCGGTGTGCACGAGATGACCTGGTCCAACGCCGGGCACCCGCCGGCCCTGGTGGTCCGCGTCGGCGGGGCGGTCGAGATCCTCCAAGGCACACCGGAGCCGCTGCTCGGCCTGGCCCGTCCGTCGCCGCGCAGCAGCCACTCGACAAGCCTGGCCACCGGCGACACCCTGCTGCTCTACACCGACGGGCTGATCGAACGGCGGGACCGCTCCATCGACGAGGGGTTGGCCGAGTTGGCGGGCCGGCTGACCGGCACCGACACGCTGCCCCTCGACGACCTGTGCGACCTGCTGCTCGCCTCGATCCAGCACCGCGAGGACGACACCGCGCTGCTGGCCGTACGGGCCCGGTGAGCGGTCCACCGGGGACCACCGAGCGGGCCCACCGGCACCCGTTGCGTCTCGACGGGCCCGGCCGGGTCGCGCGGCGGGCTACCCTGGGCCGGGTGAGAGCCCGTCCCCCGTACCCTCGCATCCACCGCCTCCGGGTGGCCCTCGCGGCGTCCTGCGCGGCGCTGCTGTTCGCCGCCGGTTGCAGCTTCGGCGAGCCGGAGCCCGACCCGGCCGGCGAACCGCCCAACCTGCCGACCCCGTCCGCGTCGGCGAGCCCCGGCGGCGCCGGCCAGCAGGCGGTGGCGACAGTGCTCGCCAAGCGTCTGCGGGTGCCCTGGGCGATCGCCTTCCTGCCGGACGGCGGCGCGCTTGTCACCGAACGGGACAACGGCCGGATCCTCCAGGTCGGGCCCGAGTCCGGGCCGGACGGGCTGACTGTCCGCCCGCTCCAGACGATCCCCGACGTGGCGGCGGCGGGCGAGGGTGGCCTGCTCGGCATCGCCGCCTCCCCCGACTTCACCCGGGACCAGACGGTGTTCGTCTACTACACCACCGAGCGGGACAACCGGGTCGCCCGGCTGCGACTCGGCGGGCAGCCCACCCCGATCCTCACCGGCATCCCCAAGGCCAATGTGCACAACGGTGGTGGGCTGGGCTTCGGCCCGGACAAGCAGCTCTACGTCAGCACCGGTGACGCAGGTCAGCGCCCCTCCTCGCAGGATGTGAAGAGCCTCGGCGGCAAGATCCTGCGGATCACCCCGGACGGCAAGCCCGCCGCCGGCAATCCGTACCCCAACTCCCCGGTGTGGTCCATGGGCCACCGCAACGTCCAGGGTTTCGCCTGGGACGCCGCGAAGCGGATGTACGCCGTCGAGTTCGGCCAGAACACCTGGGACGAGATCAACCAGATCACCAAGGGCGGCAACTACGGCTGGCCGGAGGTCGAGGGTCAGGCCGGCGACAGGCGGTTCACCGACCCGATCGTGCAGTGGGCGACGTCGGACGCGTCCTGCTCCGGTCTGGCCGCCACGGACCGGCTGCTGGTCACCGGCTGCCTGCGCGGCAAGCGCCTCTGGGTGATGGAGCTGACCGACACCGGCACCCTACTCGGTCAGCCCAGTGAGCTGCTCACCAACCGCTACGGCCGGCTGCGCGCGGTGGCCGCGGCACCGGACGGGTCGCTCTGGGTGAGCACCTCCAACCACGACGGGCGGGGCGACCCGGCGGGCGACGACGACCGGCTCCTGCGGGTGGTCTTCGCGGGCGGCGACGGCGGACGCAGCTGATTTCGTCGCCATCCGTTCAGGTTTACCAAGATCTTCCGACGGGCAGGTCAGACTCTCAGCATGGACGGCCAACGCGACGAGCGGCACGACGACGCCGATGACCGGGACGACCCGGTGATCGGCGACGACCGGCCGCGCCCGACGGGTTGGTGGGTCGGCGCGGCCGGCCCGCTGCGCCGCCTCGGGCTGATCGTCGCCGTCCTCGCCGTGGCCCTGGCCGGTGCGGTGCTCGGGGTGCTGGCCGGTGGCCAGGTGAGCACCGACATCGGCCCGTTCCGGGCCAATCTCAGCATCTCCCCCGCCCGGGACGGCGGCACCACCGTCGACATCCCGCCGCTCGGCGCGCTGCTGCTCGACAGCCACGACGGGCCGACCCATCTCACCGTCCGGCTGGGCGCCCTCGACCAGGGGCGCACCGAGGCGCTGATCGACGACCCGGCCAGCATCAGCCGGGCCAGCCAGAGCGCAGTGGAGGACGTCCGCTCCGGGGTGATGCGCCTCGGCCTGCGCACCCTCGGCGCGTCGGTGCTCGTCACGTTGATCCTGGCCGGGCTGATCTTCCGCGACGTCCGGCGGACCGCCTGGGCGGGAGGGTTGGCCCTGCTGGTCACCGCCAGCAGCCTCGGCACGGCGGCGGCGACACTTCGCCCGCAGGCCATCGAGGAACCGCGCTACGAGGGGCTGCTGGTCAACGCGCCGGCCATCGTCGGTGACGCCCGCCGGATCGCCAACGACTACACCAAGTACGCGGAGCAGTTGCAGCGCCTGGTCGGCAACGTCAGCCAGCTCTACACCACAGTCTCGGCGCTTCCGCTGTTGGAGCCGACCCCGGGCACCACCCGGGTGCTGCACGTCTCCGACATGCACCTCAACCCGACCGGCTGGCAGCTGATCCGGACTGTCGTGGAGCAGTTCGGCATCGACGTGGTGATCGACACCGGCGACATCACCGACTGGGGCAGCGAACCGGAAGCCTCCTTCGTCGCCTCGATCGGCCTGCTGAAGAAGCCGTACGTCTTCATCCGGGGCAACCACGACTCCGGCAAGACCGCCGCCGCTGTGGCCCGCCAGCCGAACGCCATCGTGCTGAACAACACGACAACGACCGTCGCCGGGCTGACCATCGCCGGCATCGGCGACCCGCGCTTCACCCCGGACAAGAACACCTCCCCGGCCGGCAGCGGGTTGACCCAGCAGGTGGCCGACCAGGTGATCGGGGTCGGCAACCAGCTCGCCGCGACCGTCCGCAGCTCACCGCAGCCGGTGAACATCGCGCTCGTGCACGACCCGGCGTCGGCCGGGCCGCTCGCCGGCACCTGCCCGCTGGTGCTGGCCGGGCACACCCACTCCCGGCAGGTCTCCGAGCTGCCGCAGGCACCCGGGCAGCAGCCCACCACGCTGATGGTGGAGGGCTCCACCGGAGGCGCCGGGCTGCGCGGCCTGGAGGGCGAGAAGCCCACCCCGCTGTCGATGAGCGTGCTCTACTTCGACCAGCAGAAGCTGCTCCAGGCGTACGACACCATCACCGTCGGCGGCACCGGGCAGGCCCAGGTCAACCTGGAACGGCGCCTGGTGGAGAACCCGGCCGCCGGCGTTCCCGCCACACCCACACCCACGCCGAGTGGCGGTGTCCCCGCCACACCCACGCCCACGCCGACCGGCTGAGCCGACGGCGACGCCCGCCAGCGGACCGGCGGGTCACCGCAGGGCGATGGCGGCCAGTGCGGCGTTGACGATGCTGCCGGGCAGCAGGTCGTGCAGTTCGTACAGCTCGGCGACGCTGCCGGACTGGCCGAACTCGTCCACACCGAGCGGCACCGCCGGCGCGCCGACCGCCGAGCCGAGCCAGGCCATCGCGTGCGACGCGGCGTCGTGCACACTCACCACCGGCACCCGATCGGCGAACGCGGACCGCAGCGCGCCCGGCACGCTGGGCACCGTGGCCGTCCGTACGCCCTGGCGCAGGGTGCGCTGCCAGGCCCGGTAGAGCCGGTCGAGACTCGTCACGTCCACCACGTGCGCGGCGATGCCCTCGTCGGCCAACTCCGCCGCTGCGGCCAGCACCTCGGGCAGCACCGCGCCGGAGGCGGCCAACTGCACCACCGGGGCGTCGACCAGGTGCGGGTACGCCTGGTGCGCGTCGACCAGCCGGTACGCCCCGGCGACGACCTGCCGGCGCAGCACCGCGTCACCGAGCCGGGCCCGGGCCGCCTCGAACGGCGCCTGGTCCAGCGGTCGGGTGCTCAACCGGAAGTAGTACGCGCCGTCCTCGGCGGGTGCGGCGGTCGCCGCCGGGGCCGAACCACCGGCGATCTGACCGAGCGCGTCGCAGAGCAGCCAGTCGAGGGTGGCCGCGTACGCCGGCTCGATGAAGGTCACACCGGGCAGCTCCAGGCCGACCGACGCGGTGATAGTGGACTGGTGAGCGCCACCCTCCGGGGCGAGGGTGATGCCGGACGGGGTGCCGGCCACCACGAACCGGGAGCCGGAGTAGGTGCCGTACAGGAACGCGTCGAGGCCGCGCAGCACGAACGGGTCGTAGACAGTGCCCACCGGCAGCAGCGGCTGACCGGACAGGTCCCAGGACAACCCGAGCTGGCCGAGCAGCAGGAACAGGTTCATCTCCGAGATGCCCAGCTCGATGTGCTGCCCGGCGGGGCTCTCCGTCCAGCGCAGCATCCGGTCCTCGGTCCAGGAACGCTGCTCAGTGGGGGCGAACACCCCGGTCTTGTTGATGAACCCGGCGAGGTTGGTGGAGGTGGCCACGTCCGGGGCGGTGGTGACCAGGTAGCGGCCCACCTCCCGGTCCCGCGCCAGGTCCACCAGCACCCGACCGAAGACCTCCTGGGTGGAGATCGGCTTGTTGGCGCGTACTCCAGTGCTTTCCGGGACGGTGACCCCCAGCGCACGCTCGCGCGGCGCGCGGGACAGCGCCTCCCGGCGGGCGCCGGCCTGGATGCCGGCGGGTGACGCCGGGTCGAGGCGGTCCCACTCGGTCTCGGCGGTCAACCCCTGCGCGGCGCGCAGCGTGTCGACCTGCTCGGAGCTGAGCAGCGCGGAATGGTTGCGCGGATTGCCGGCGATGGGCAACCCCCAACCCTTGACGGTGTACGCGAAGACGACGCTGGGCCGGTCGGTGACCGCGTCGCACTGGGCGTACGCGTCAAGCATCGCCTGAAGGTCGTGCCCGCCCAGGTCGGTGACGAGCGGGCCCAGCTCATCGTCGGAGACGTCGGCGATCAGCTCGGCGATGCCGGCCGGAGCGCCGTCCAGGAACTGCTTGCGCAGCGCCGGCCCGACCAGCCCGAACAGCGACTGGTACTGCTCGTTCGGCATCGCGTCGATCCAGTCGCGCAACGCCTCGCCGCCCGGCCGGGCGTACGCCTCGGCGAGCCGACGGCCGTACTTGACCTCCACGACGTGCCAGCCGGCCGCCTCGAACTGGCCCCGCCACTGGTTGATCCGAATGCCGGGGACCACCCGGTCCAGCGACTGGCGGTTGAAGTCGACGAGCCACATGACGTTGCCCAGCCCGGTGGTCGCCGGGTCGGCCACCGCCTCCCAGATGTTGCCCTCGTCCAGCTCGGCGTCGCCGATCAACGCCACGAACCGGGAGTGCGGGCGGGCCCCGAAGTGCGCGTCGACGTACCGCCGGGTGGCGGCGGCGAAGAGCGGCGCCGCCGCGCCCAGGCCGACCGAACCGGTGGAGAAGTCCACATCGTCGGGGTCCTTGGTGCGCGACGGGTACGACTGGAGGCCGCCACGGGCCCGCAGCCGGGGCAGGTAGGAGCGGTCCAGGTTGCCGAGCAGGTACTGGATGGCGTGGAACACCGGGGACGCGTGCGGCTTCACGGCGACCCGGTCCTCGGCGTCCAGGTGCGCGAACCAGAGCGCTGTCATCGCCGTGACCAGGGAGGCACTGGACGCCTGGTGGCCGCCGACCTTCACGCCGTCGCCGGTGGACCGATCATGGTTGGCGGCGTCCACGATCCGGGTGGCGAGCCAGAGCACCCGCCGCTGGATCTCGTCGAGGACATCGAGGTCGTGCTTGGTCACGGTGGCTCCATCCAGGCGTCGCCGTTGACGCCCTCGCGAGGGGTGCGGGGTGGCCGCGTAGTCGGCAGGGGGTGGCGGAAGGCCGCCGCCGGGTCGCGGCAGCGGCCTTCTTCGGGTTGGTCTCAGCCCTGAACGCCGAGGCGCTCCAGGATCAGCTCACGCAGGGTCTTGGCGTCGGCCTGACCACGGGTGGTCTTCATAACCGCGCCGACCAGAGCACCGACCGCCGCGACCTTGCCGCTGCGGATCTTGTCGGCGATGCCGGGGTTCGCGGCGATCGCCTCGTCCACGGCGGCGGTGAGCGCGCCGGTGTCCGACACGACCTCCAGGCCCCGGCTGGTCATGATCTCGGTGGGCGAGCCCTCACCGTCGACCACGCCCTCCAGCACCGTGCGGGCCATCTTGTCGTTGAGCTTGCCGGCGTCGACCAGACCCTGAAGCTCGGCGACCTGGGCGGGGGTGGCACCGACCTCGGCCAGCTCCACGCCGCTCTCGTTGGCCCGGCGGGACAGCTCACCCAGCCACCACTTGCGGGCCGCGGCCGGGGTGGTGCCGGCGGCCACCGTGGCCTCGATCAGCTCGACCGCGCCGGCGTTCAGCACCGACTGCATGTCCAGGTCGGAGAGGCCCCACTGCTCCTGGAGCCGACGCCGGTGCACCCGCGGCAGCTCCGGCAGGGCGGCCTTCAGCTCGGCGACCCAGGCCGGGTCCGGGGCGATCGGCACCAGATCCGGCTCCGGGAAGTACCGGTAGTCGGTGGCCGTCTCCTTCGAGCGACCCGGGGTGGTGTCACCGGTGTCCTCGTGGAAGTGCCGCGTCTCCTGCGTGATCCGGCCGCCCGCGTCCAACACCGACGCCTGCCGCAGCATCTCCGAGCGGACCGCCCGCTCCACCGACCGCAGCGAGTTGACGTTCTTCGTCTCGGTACGGGTGCCCCACTCCGCGCCCGGCAGGTTGAGCGAGGTGTTCACGTCGCAGCGCAGCGAACCCTCCTCCATCCGCACGTCGGACACGCCGAGGGTGCGGATCACGTCGCGCAGCTCGGCGACGTACGCCTTGGCCACGTCGGGGGCGAGCGCGCCGGTGCCCGTGATCGGCTTCGTGACGATCTCGACCAGTGGGATGCCGGCCCGGTTGTAGTCGACGAGCGACTCCGTCGCGCCGTGGATGCGGCCGGTGGCACCGCCGACGTGCAGCGTCTTGCCGGTGTCCTCCTCGAGGTGCACCCGCTCGATCTCGATCCGCACCGTCTCGCCGCCCACCTCGACGTCCAGGTAACCGTCGACGCAGATCGGCTCGTCGTACTGGCTGATCTGGAAGTTCTTCGGCATGTCCGGGTAGAAGTAGTTCTTCCGGGCGAACCGGCACCACTCGGCGATCGAGCAGTTCAACGCCAGGCCGATCCGGATGATCGCCTCGATGGCCGCCTTGTTGGCCACCGGCAGCGAACCGGGCAGGCCCAGGCACACCGGGCAGACCCGGGTGTTCGGCTCGCCGCCGAAGTCGGTCGGGCAGCCGCAGAACATCTTGGTGTTCGTGCCCAGCTCGACGTGGGTCTCCAGGCCGATCACCGGTTCGAAGCGTGCAACGACCTCGTCGTACGCGGGCAGTGTCGTGGTCATGAGACGCTCCAGGCGCGATCCGGGACAGAACCTGTCCAGCCTAATGGGGTTGTCCGATCAATCCTCGGCCGGGTTTCGTCCGGCACGCGTGGCGTCACCGACAGCGGGGTACGGAACGACAATGACGGATACGGGGAGAGAGTCAGGAGCGCAGGCCCGACCGGTGCTCGTCGGGGTGGTCGCGGTGTGGGCGGTGGCCGTCGTGGTGACGCTGATCAGTTGGTTCGCCGCCGGGGAGGACCGGAACCCGGACACGGCCGCCGAGTTGGTGATCGGCATGGTGCTGCCCGGGGTGGCGGCGGTGGCGATCGCGTACGCCGGCGTGCACCTGGTGAACCGGCGGCGTCGGAATCAGGGGCGGCCGTGACCACCGAGGAGAGCGTCGCCGCTGAGAAGCAGGTGGCGAAGGAAGACAGGGCCGCGGCGCAGGTTCCGGAGAACCGGGGCCGGCAGCGCCCCCGGAGCACGTACGTTGTCGCCGCGTTGGTAGTGGTCCTCTTCGCTGTGCTGGGCACCGCCGCATTTGTCGGCCGCGGCACCGTGAAGTCCGATGACCTGCTCGTGACGTTCGCGTGGATGCTGATCCCGCCGCTGGTCGGCGCGGTCGTCGCCCTCGCCTTCGGCCGCCGGCTGCTCAGGCGGCTGCCCCGGACGGCCGGTGCCGACCCGACGACGAGGCGGCGGATCGGGCAGGCGCTACGCGACGGGTCCACCGACGACCCTCGTCTGGACGCGCTCGCTCGCAAGGAGGCTCGAACCCGGGTCAGTCAACGCTGGCTGCTGCTGCTGTTCGTGGGAGGTCTTCTCACCCAGGTGGGGCCCCTGGTGAGCCCGGTCCGCCCGTTCGGACGCGTGCTGGCCGCACTGCTGATCCTGCTCTGGGGAGGTGCCGCCTGGTGGCGCTGGCGTGGTCTGCGAGAGGCCCGCCGCTACCTCGCCGGGCCGCCGACCCAGCCCTGATCGACGCCCAACCCGCCAGATGCGCGATCGGCGCCGAGGGGCAAGCCCCTCGACGCCGATGCGGTGAATTCCGTTCTAGAGCGCCGGCGGGGTGAACGTGCCGACGGCGGACTCCAACGCGGCGGCGACCCGGTACATCCGGTCGTCGGCCATCGTCGGGGCCATCACCTGAAGGCCGACCGGCAGCCCCTCGGAGAGCCCACAGGGCACCGAGATGCCCGGCCCGCCGTACAGGTTCGTCGGGATCGTGTACAGGTCGGCCAGGTACATCTGGTACGGGTCGGCGGTCCGCGCGCCCATCGGGAACGCCACCGACGGAGTGGTCGGCGAGATCAGCGCGTCGACCCGCTCGAACGCGGCGGTGAAGTCCCGGGTGATCAGCGTCCGAACCTTCTGCGCCTGCCCGTAGTACGCGTCGTAGTAACCCGACGACAGCGCGTACGTGCCGATCATGATGCGGCGCTTGACCTCCGGGCCGAAGCCGGCCTCCCGGGTCAGCGACATGACCTCCTCCAGCGACCGGTTGCCGTCGTCGCCGACCCGCAGGCCGAACCGGACGCCGTCGAACCGGGCCAGGTTGGAGGAGCACTCGCTCGGGGCGATCAGGTAGTACGCCGGCAGGGCGTACGCGAACGTCGGGCAGGACACCTCGACGACCTCGGCGCCCATCTTGGTCAGCGCGTCCACCGACTCACGGAACGCGGCCATCACGCCCGGCTCGGCACCCTCGCCCACGAACTCGCTCACGATGCCGAGCCGCACACCGGTCAGATCACCGGTAGCTCCGAGTTTCGCCGCCGCCACCACGTCCGGCACCGGCTGCGGGATCGAGGTGGAGTCGCGCGGGTCGTGCCCGCCGATCACCTGGTGCAGCAGGGCCGCGTCGAGCACCGTACGGGCACACGGGCCGGGGGTGTCGAGCGACGAGGAGAAGGCCACCAGCCCGTAACGGGAGGTGCCGCCGTAGGTGGGCTTGGCACCCACGGTGCCGGTGACCGCGCCGGGCTGGCGGATCGAGCCGCCGGTGTCCGAGCCGATCGCCAGCGGCGCCTCGTACGCGGCCAGCGCGGCGGCGCTGCCACCACCCGAACCACCGGGGATCCGGCTCAGGTCCCACGGGTTGTGCGTCGGGCCGTACGCCGAGTACTCGGTGGAGGAGCCCATGGCGAACTCGTCCATGTTGGTCTTGCCGAGCATCACAGTGCCGGCCTCCCGCAG
This sequence comes from Micromonospora sp. NPDC048842, assembly GCF_040649935.1. NCBI lineage: Bacteria > Bacillati > Actinomycetota > Actinomycetes > Micromonosporales > Micromonosporaceae > Micromonospora > Micromonospora sp. NPDC048842. The sequence continues at coordinate 68,092 of NZ_JBEZGK010000032.1, forward strand.
CCGCTGCACGATCGTCGCGTCGTACGGCGGGCGCCAGCCCTCCAGGATCTTCGACCCCACGGTGGTCGGTACGCCCCGGGTGGCGAGAACGTCCTTGACCGCGACCGGCACACCCGCGAGCGGGCCCAGCTCCTCGCCGGCGGCCCGGCGCTCGTCCACCGCGCGAGCCGCGGCGAGCGCGCCCTCGGTGTCGACGTGCAGGAAGGCGTGCACCCGGTCGTCGACAGCGGCGATCCGGTCCAGGTGCGCCTGGGTCACCTCGACGGCCGAGGTCTCGCCCCCGGCGACCAGGCTCGCGATCTCCGTCGCGGTCATTCTGGTCAAATCGCTATTGCCGGTCAGCTCGCTCATGAGGCCACATCCTCGGTCAGGATCCGCGGTACGCGGAACCGCTGGTCCTCGGCGTCGGGCGCGCCCGACAGCGCTTCCTCCGGGGTCAGGCACGGCGTGACGACGTCCTCGCGGAAGATGTTCGTCAGCGGCACCGAGTGCGAGGTCGGCGGGATGTCCGCGGCGGCGACCTCGCCGACCTGGGCGACCGCCTGGAGGATCACGTCGAGCTGGCCGGCGAACGTGTCCAGCTCCTCCTCGGTGACGGCGAGCCGCGACAGGCGCGCCAGGTGCGCGACCTCCTCGCGGGAGATGGCGGCCATCCGTGCCCCCTTCTGAATTCCTGCTGGTCGGGCGGTGTGCCGGCCGCGCGACAGGTGGAGCGTGACACGCGGTGACCGGAGCGAGTCTATTGTTCCGCTCCGGTGCCGCGTCCCCGACTCCCCCTCCGGCGGCCCTCGTGCCGGGTCAGCGGGTGGGGCGGCGAGCGACATCCGGCTGTGGGAGCCCGCCGGTCGGGCGGACCGGCCGGTACCGGGCCAGCCAGGTGACCAACTCCTCGGCCGGCATCGGCCGGGCGTAGAACCAGCCCTGAGCGGCGTCGCAGCCGGCGGCGTGCAGCATCCGCCAGGTCCGCTCGTCCTCGACACCCTCGGCGACCACCCGCAGCCCCAGCGCGCCGGCCAGCTCGATCATCGACCGGACGATGGCCGCGTCGTCGGCGTCGTCGGCCATGCCGAGGACGAACGACCGGTCCACCTTCACCTCGGACAGCGGCAGGCGGCGCAGGTGCTGGAGCGAGGAGTAGCCGGTGCCGAAGTCGTCCAGCGCGATGGCCACCCCGATCCGGTGCAGTCGGGAGATGGTGGCCAGCACCCGACGCGGGTCGGCCATCAACGCGCCCTCGGTGATCTCGACCTGAAGCCGCTCGGCCGGCACCCCGTAGCGGGCCAACCGGTCGGCGATCTGGTCGGCGATCTCGCCGGTGTGCAGGTCGCGCACGCTCACGTTCAGCGCCGCGCGCAGGCCGATGCCGGCCGCCGACCACTTGGCGAGCTGCTCCACCACGTCGTCGACGACACGACGGGTGAGCAGTCGCATCACGGCGCTCTGCTCGGCGACCCGGATCAGTTCCTCCGGGTCGACCATGCCCCGCCGGGGGTGCCGCCACCGCAGCAGGGCCTCGACACCGACCACCTCGCCGGTCGCGATGGCGATCTGCGGCTGGTAGTACATGGTGATTTCCCCGGCGTCGTCGGCCGGCTCGTCGTCCGCGTGCGCCCACCCGGTCGATTCGAGTGGCTGCCCGGGCGTACCCGGCCCGACATCCCGACGAGCCCCGTTGCGCCCCTTGCCTACCGCGCTCCCGTTCGGGGACCGCCGACCGATCACGCCACCGGCGCGCCGCTCCCGGGCCGGGCCGGAACGGGTGCCGGCGACAGTGGCACGAGCGTTGCGGCCCCGGATCGGGTCGGCTCCGGTGGCGATCCGGTTGATCAGTTCATCGGAGTGCACCAGCTCGGCGTCGGTGCTCCGACGGCGTGCCCACCACCGGGCAGCTCCCGGCCGTGCTGTGGCGACCGCCGACGCCGGGTCCGCCGCTGGCGCGGACCGGTCCGACGCCGCTGTGGGCAGCGCACCCTCGGCCGGGGCGCCGGTGGGCAGCGCCGCCCCGTCACCGCCGCGCACCTCCGCCGACGCCACAAGGGGTACGTCGGCAGTCCGCTCGGCGTCGCTCGGCACGCCGTGCCGGCCGTTCCCGTCCGGCTCCGCACCCTCGCCCTGAACTGCCGACTCGGCGTCGGCGTCTAACGGCCCCTCGACCGAGGGGCTGGTCTCCAGCACGCGGCGCAGGTCGGCGAGGAGGCCGAGTCGCTCGGCGGAGTTGTGGTCGGACTCCGGGGCGTACACGGCCACCGTGTCGTTGCGGTGCTTGGCGTCGTACATCGCCACGTCGGCGTGGCGCATCAGGGTGGCGAAGTCCTCGCCGTGCTCTGGGAAGAGGGCGATCCCGATCGACCCGCCCACGTCCAACGGCAACCCGTCGAGCGGCACCGGCTCGGCCAGCGCCTCGACGACCCGGTCGGCCAACTCCCGCGCCTGACCGACGTCGGCCAACCCGGTCATCACGATGGCGAACTCGTCACCACCCAGCCGGGCGATCATCTGTGGTCGGGGCTGCATGTCGGTGAGCCGGGCGCTGACCTCGACCAGCAGCCGGTCGCCCACGGCGTGCCCGAGGGCGTCGTTGACATTCTTGAAACGGTCCAGGTCGATCAGTAGGAGCGCGAGCTGCCCGTCGGGCTCACCGCGGGCGGTCCGCTCGGCGTGCAGGTGCACCTGCTCGGCCACCTCGGTCAGCAGGGCCTTGCGGTTGGGCAGCCCGGTCAGCGGGTCGGCGGCGGCGAGGTGCTGCTGTTCGTTCGTCAGCCGCGCCATCCGGTAGACGGCGAAGAGCGGCACCAGCACCAGCGGGATCAGCGCGGCGCTGACCCGCGCCGCCGCGACCAGCACCGGGGCGAGCAGCAGCAGCGAGCCGGTGGAGAGCAACTCGAAGCCGAGGCCCTGGCGGACGGTCGGCCACCAGCGATCCCCGAAACGCAGCCGCACCGCCCAGCTCACCAGCCCGTAGTTGACGACGAACCAGGCCAGCGCGGCACCGCCGACAGCGGCCACGTCGGTCCAGTGCAACCGCCCACCGGAGAAGATGGTGCCCGAGCCGAGCTGGATGACCCCGTACGCGGCGGCGAGGGCACACGCGTACTGGCCGACGTTGAACGCCGTGCGCCACGCGGCGTGCCGCATCCGCCAACCCGAGACGACGACACCGACCGCCTGCACCACCACCGCCGGGCCGAGACCCCAGCCGAGCAGGATCGCGAAGGTGAAGCAGGTGGACGGGAACACCGCCGACGTCTGCCGGCGCCCCGGTGGCACGAACGGGCGCGCGTCGCAGACCACTGCGAGCGCGGCCATCGTCCAGAACGCCACCGGCAACTGGGACAACTCGCCGGGGAGCCGCGCGAGTGGAACGGCGGCGGTCAGCGCGGCGACCGCCAGGATGCCGGCGACGAAGGCGGCGAACGGTGCGACCCGTCCCGCAGGAAGCGAGTTGCGTGGGTCGGCGACCTCCACCACACCTCCCGACCGACCATCGGCGTGCCGGTGCGCGCGCCGTGACCCAATGAAACGCCCTCGGCCCCCAATTTCCCGGTATGACAGTCACGAATCGGTCGTAGTCGTAATTAAGTTGGTATACGCGGCCAGCCGCGCGGGAGCTGTCGTCGGGGTCAGCCGCCGATCTGGGCGACCTCCCGGGCGGCGTCCGGGCCGGCGTCCAGCAGGAGGCGGAACCCGTCCTCGTCGAGCACCGGCACCTTGAGACTGGCGGCCTTGTCGGCCTTTGACCCGGGATTGTCCCCCACCACCACGAAGCTCGTCTTCTTGGAGACCGACCCGCTGACCTTGCCGCCCCGGCTCTGCACGGCCTCGGCGGCCTGGTCGCGCGAATAACTGGCGAGCGTGCCGGTCACCACCACCGTCAACCCCTCCAACGGGCGCGGCCCCTCGTCGACCGCCTCCTCGGCCATCCGTACGCCGGCCTCGGCCCACTTGCGGACCACCTCGCGGTGCCAGTCCACAGCGAACCACTCGCGGATGCTGGCAGCGATGGTCGGCCCGACCCCGTCGACGGAGGACAGTTCCTCCTCGGTGGCAGCATCGATGGCGTCCATCGAGCGGAAGTGCCGGGCGAGCGCCTGGGCCGCGGTCGGGCCGACGTGCCGGATGGAGAGCGCCACCAGCACCCGCCACAGGTCCCGTTCCCGGGCGACGGCGAGGTTGTCCAGCAACTTGGTGGCGTTGCTGCCCAGGCTGCCGTCCTTGTTGACGAAGAACGGCGACCGGGACAGTTGTTCGGCGTCGAGCTGGAACAGGTCGCCCTCGTCGCTGATGATCTCCGCGTCGAGCAGGGCGGCCGCACCCTTGTAGCCGAGCACCTCGATGTCGAAGCCACCCCGGCCGGCGAGGTGGAACACCCGCTCCCGCAACTGCGCCGGGCAGCTGCGGGTGTTGGGGCAACGGATGTCCACGTCGCCCTCCTTCGACGGCGCGAGCGGGGTGCCGCAGGCCGGGCAACTGGTCGGCATGACGAACGGCCTGGCATCGGCGGGCCGCAGATCGACGACCGGACCGAGCACCTCGGGGATCACGTCGCCGGCCTTGCGCAGCACCACCGTGTCGCCGATCAGCACCCCCTTGCGCTCTACCTCGCGGGCGTTGTGCAGGGTGGCGAGCGCGACAGTGGAACCCGCCACGCGCACCGGCTCGAGCACGGCGAACGGGGTGACCCGGCCGGTGCGCCCCACGTTGACGTCGATGTCGAGCAGCTTGGTGGTGACCTCCTCCGGCGGGTACTTGAAGGCGATCGCCCAGCGCGGGGCACGACTGGTCGACCCGAGCCGGCCCTGGATGGAGACCGGGTCGACCTTTACCACCACGCCATCGATCTCGTGCTCGACGTCGTGCCGGTGCTCGGCGTAGTAGGCGATGAACTCCGCCACGCCGGCCAGGTCCGGGACGACCCGCCACCGGTCGCTGGTCGGCAAGCCCCACGACTTCAGTGCCGCGTACGACTCGGACTGCGCCGTGGGCTGGAATCCACGGCGGGCGCCGATGCCGTGCACCACCAGGCGCAGCGGCCGGGTGGCGGTGACCCGTGGATCCTTCTGTCGCAGGCTGCCGGCGGCGGCGTTGCGGGGGTTGGCGAAAGGCGCCTTGCCCTGCTCCACCAGACCCGCGTTGAGATCGGCGAACGCGGCGATCGGGAAGTAGATCTCGCCTCGGACCTCCACCAGCTCGGGAATGTCCGGGAATTCGGCGGACGCGACGAGCTGGCCGGGCACGTCCCGAATGCTGCGCACGTTTGCCGTGACGTCCTCACCGGTACGCCCGTCGCCTCGGGTGGCGGCCCGGACCAGCCGGCCGTTCTCGTAGGTCAGGTTGATCGCCAGCCCGTCGACCTTCAGCTCGCACAGGTAGGGCACCGGGCCGCCCGCGTCCCGTTCGACCCGCTCGGCCCAGGCCGCCAATTCCTCGTCGGCGAAGGCGTTGTCGAGCGAGAGCATCCGTTCGGCGTGGGTGACCGGTGTGAAATCGGTGGAGAAGGTGCCACCCACCCGCTGGGTCGGCGAGTCGGGAGTCCGCAGCGCCGGAAACTCCTCCTCCAGTGCCTCCAGCTCGCGCAACTGCCTGTCGAAGTCGGCATCGGGGATGGTCGGCGCGTCCAGCACGTAGTAGCGGTACTGGTGCTCGGTCAACTCCTGACTGAGCCCGGCATGCCGTTCCCGGGCCTGCGGCGTCGGCTCAGCCCCGGCCGCCGCCTCCTGCGCCGGGCTGACCTGCTGACCGATCTGTTCCTCGGACACACCGCCACCTTCGGACACGCCTGCGACCTCCCTGATCACGCTACTCCGGCACCGTATCGGGCCGGTGGGACAATCCGCCGCCCACCCGCGCCCAAAGCGACCCCGCCCTCAGCCGGATCCGGTGATCACGTGATGCGCAGGAGCCATCGACGGGCCGATCCAGCTACCCACCATCACGTGATCAAGGTGACGGCCGAGTGCCACCGGGCATGGCGGCGTCGAGGTGCGCGTGCGGTGGGGCGGTGGTGCAGCGCGGCCGTGGGGCGGCGGCGGTGTGGGGCGGCGGCGGCGTGGTTGGCGGGCGGCACGGACCGCGGCGGCGGTGTGGTTGGCGAGCGGCACGGACCGCGGCGGCGGTGTGGTTGGCGGGCGGCACGGACCGCGGCGGCGGTGTGGTTGGCGCGCGGCACCGGTGGCGGCGTGCAAGGATCGCCGGACGGTGCGACCGGCGGGTCGCCGCGACACGGAGGTACGGATGCCCGAGGCACTGCTCTGGGCGGTGGCGATCCTGCTGGCCGTGGCCGCTGGCTGGGCGTGGAACAGTTGGCGGCACCGGGTGGCCAACCGGCGTCCGGGCACCCGGCCGGGGCGGGGCGGCACCGGTGGCCGTCGTTCCACCCCACCACGGCCCCGTGGCGCCGAACGGCCGTCCACCAAGCCCCGCTCGCGCGGCACCGACCGACACGGCGACGCCCCCGCGCCCGGCGAGATCTGGTGGGCCGACGTGCCGTACGCCGACGGCAGCGGGTCGAAGGTGCGCCCGTGCCTGGTGCTGCGCGCCGACTCCCGGGGCGCCGACGTCCTGAAGATCACCAGCCAGGACAAGAGCGACCGAGACGACCACGTGCGGATTCCCACCCGGGACTGGGACCCGGGCGCGGAGCACGACAGCTACCTCAGCCTCACCGAGCCGATCCGACTCAACTCGGCCGCTTTCGCCGACCACGCCGGCCGCTGCGACGCCGACCTGTGGCGAAAGGTCCGCAGCCTGCGCCACCTCCCCACCTCCTGACCACCCCCTCGTGGCCACCCCTCGTGGCCGCCCGCCCCTTCACATCCTCACGGCCTGGCTCTGCTCATGGTCGACTCGGGTTCCTGAAAGTCGCGGTGTCCTGAACTCTTGGGCTCAAGTGGTTGTTGCAACGGGGTGGATTCTCGTCAGGATGAGGGGTCATGCCGGGGCAGAGGTTGTCGTCCGCGGAGCGGGCGCAGA
>NZ_JBEZGK010000033.1:0-49022 GCF_040649935.1 Micromonospora sp. NPDC048842
CCGGTTACATTCCGAACCCGGAAGCTAAGCCCTCCAGCGCCGATGGTACTGCACTCGTGAGGGTGTGGGAGAGTAGGACGCCGCCGGACAATCTTTCAGATTAGGCCACCCCCATCGGGGGTGGCCTAATCTGCGTTTCCGGTAAGCCCGACAAGGTCACGCTCGATCCTTGGTTGTAGTGGTATCCGCGCGTCCTGATGCCACTAACTACATCCAGGATGTTGCGCGGGCCTGCGGCTGCGGCCAAGCGGAGGTCAGCGATCGTACGGTCAGCAGGTCAGCAGTCTGGGGTCTGCCCCGAGCCCTGCCCCGCGCACCCTCTCTCACCCGCGATCTTGCAGTTTGTGCGGCGACAAATCGGCTCAGAGTTCGCGTTGCGACGACCGAAAGTGCAAGATCGCGGTGGTTCAGGAGTGGGTCTGGGGCTCGGGGCTAGGCTCGGCCCGTGGATGAGGTCCTGATATTTGCGGTGTTCGCCGGCTGCGTGGCGGCGGTGCTGGGCATCCTCTGGTGGCTTGCGTCCCGGGTCCGCCGTCGTGGCGTTGGGGGCGAGGTGATGGGTCCGTTCGAGGAGATGTGGCACCCTGCGGCGCACCGGTTCCGGGCCGAGATCCGGGTGCAGGAGACTCGCAGGGTGCCGATGCCACCGCAGGGCGGCAAGCGCAATGGGCACGGCGGCAACGCTGGTGACCTGACGCCAGGCCTGAGCGGACCGCGCTGACCCGAGTTGACCGCGGGCCTGAGCCGACCGCGGGCCTGAGCCGACCGCAGGCGTGAGCTGGGCTTGGAGCTGGGCCGACCTCAGAGCAGCATCGACGCGGAGCGGGTCGGGCCTCAGGACGTTTTCGGCCCGCAGACGTAGCGGGGTTCGGCGTCGTAGCGCCAGGTGAACTTCTCCCGCTTGACCACCACGCCGCCCTTCTTGATGACCCGGAAGGCGTCCTGGGTGAAGCCGTTGATGCCGTTGGTCTCGATGCACGAGGGGCCGGGAGCCAGATGGATCTGTTTCGGCGTCGTGATGTTGCGGCGCGGCCCGTACTCGGTCTTCACGCTGTCGTAGATCTTCGTGCTCCAGATCGACACGGTGATCGTGCTGGACGTGTACGACGTGTCGATGAGTACGCCGTACTCGGTGTTGTTGCGGAACTTGAAGTCCAGGTTCGGCCAGAAGATGGTCGACTCGATGACCGCCGGGTACCTGTCGAACCAGTACGAGTGCGGCTTGTGCTCGACGTCCTCCAATCCGGCGTAGTAGGTCGCGTTGAACAGCGTGGTGGTGAACTGCGAGGTGCCGCCGCCGACGCCCGGCACCAGCTTGCCGTCGAGGATGACGGGTGCGTCCCGGTAGCCCTGGGCGTAGCCGCGCTCGCCGGTGTGCCCGTTGAGCGAGAACGTCTTTCCAGGTAGGACGACGGTGCCGTCCACCTTCCGCGCGATGGTCGCGATGTTCTGGCTGCGCGATGAGGCCATGCCACCGGTGAACCGGGTGGTGAAGGTCGACACCCGCTCCTTGATGCCCAGGCCGGCGAGCTTCTCCGCGGTCAGCTGCGGCGGTGTCGGCTTCAACTCGCCGGTCACCTCGCGGCCCTCCGCCCTGGGTAGGACGGCCAGCAGGTCTCGACTGAGGGCTGCCGTGTCCAGCTGCTGCCCGGATCGCCCCTCCTTGGCGGTGGGCCGGCCACCGGAAATGGTCATCGTGGCGTCCTTCGGTGGCACCTCGATGGCGGCCAGCTTGTCGCCGAGCGCCGCCCGCAGCCGCTTGACGTCCACCGAGGGGGTGAGCTTGCCGGTCTTGTCGGCGCTGAACCGGAGGCTCTTCGCGATGGCGGCGGGCGGGATCGACACCTGGCCCTTGGTGGTGCGCAGGGTGACCGGTGCGGCGACCGCCGGCTTCGCCAGCTCGCTGACCATCCGGTCCAACTCCTCCGGGGTGGTCGCCGGGTGGGTCTCCACCAGGGGCACGGTGACCGGGGCGCCGGCCAACCAGCCGGTGCGGACCACCTCGGCGGAACGCTCCGGGTTCAGAGCCAGTCCGGGCTTGGGCCGTACCACCTTCGGCGTGGTGCCCTGATAGGTGATCGCCGGCATCGTCATGCCCTGGGCCTGGTTGCCGAGCACCTTACGGAGCGCGTCGTCCAACCGACCCGCGTCGACTGTCACCACGGGCTCGACGGTGCGGGAGCCGACCAACCGGCTGACCGGGTGCGCGTCGGCCTCGGCGGCCGCCGCGACGGTCGCCGGCACGTCGACGGTCAACCCCACGTCGGCGGGGTTGATCTCGGCGGTGCGCCCGTCGACGGTGACCTTCAGCGGCGTGGCGAGCGTTGCCGCCCGCCGGTCCAGCTCTGCCCGCAATTCCCGGTCGGCGTCCGCGCGGCTCCGGCCGCCCAGTTCGGTGCCGAGCACGCTGGTGCCACGGGGAACGTCACCGGCGTACGCCCAGGCACCGGCGCCCGCCACGGCGGCGAGGACGCCACCGGTGATGCCGGTGGCGAGCAGCATGCGCACCCGACGCGGCCGGCGCGGGCCGCCGTCCGGCTCGCCGGGAGTGGCTGTGGTGACCGGCTCAGGTCCGTCGTCCGGCCAGGTGACCGCGGTGACCTGCACTGTGGGCCGGTCGTCGGCGGGTGGACTGTTTTCGCCGTACAGCGTCACTGCAACCTCGATCGCCAGGGTGCCGCGGGAGGTCCTCCCTCCCGGAGGCACCTACGGTAACGAATGCCCGGCCGTCCTCGTCGGCTATGCCCACCAGGCGCTGCTACCGCGTGTCGTTCGGCGTGTCGCGCCGGTCCGGGGGCGGTGCCGACGGCCGACCACCGACGTGGCACGGTGACCGGGTGAGCACTGCGGAGCGGGTGTTGGCGTACGGGGGCGGTTCGCTGGACCGGGCGGGACCGTTGCGCACCGATCCGACGCGGTTGGGTGCGTTGCTCACCGCGTCGACCACAGTGCTGTTGCCGATCTGGCGGGACCGTTGTCTCGTGGACGAGCACGGGCCGGTCCGGCTCGGCGCGGAGCGCGCGGCGCTGGTCCGGTCCGCCGCCGGCGAGACCGTCTTCCTGGGGCTCGATGGGGAGGCCGCCGTGTTCGCCGCGGACCTCTCCGCGCTCCCCGAGCGGTCCGCCGTCGAGATGGCCGGTGCGGTGCGGTCCGTCGACGTGCGTGCACTGGTCGGGCGGCTCGAACCCGGCGACGCGTCCGTCCTGGCGTACGCCAGGGGTTTGTTGCACTGGCACCGGCAGCAGCGATTTTGCGGTACGTGCGGCGCGCCGGCCGTCGCCGGCGGCGGCGGGCACCTGCGGACCTGCACCGGCACGGAGTGCGGACGTCTGCTGTTCCCCCGGATCGAGCCGGCCGTCATCGTTTTGGTCGAGGCACCCGGTCGGTCGGGGCGCTGCCTGCTGGCCCGGCACGCGGGTGCGGCCGAGGACGCGTACTCGACGCTGGCCGGCTTCGTCGAGATCGGTGAGAGCCTGGAGGACGCGGTCCGGCGGGAGATGGGCGAGGAGGCGGGCGTGACAGTCACCGACGTGACCTACCAGGGGTCACAGGCGTGGCCGTTTCCCGCCGGCCTGATGGTGGGCTTCCGGGCCACAGCCACCTCCGACGAGGTACGCGTGGACGGCGAGGAGTTGCTGGAGGCGCGCTGGTTCACCCGGGCGGAGCTGCGGGACCGGGCGTCCTCGGGTCGTCCGCTCGGTCGGGTGGACTCGATCGACCACCGACTGCTGACGGACTGGCTCGCGGAGGGCTAGTCGGCTCGGTCGCCGGAACCGGCGCGGGCCGACGGGCCGTCACCGCCATCAGCGCTGTGGTGACGATGGCAGTGCCCACTGCCGCGAGGAGGAGACCGGGGATGGTGTGCGGCCGGAGGGTCGCGGTGACGGCCACCAGGCCGGCCACGCCCACCCACAGCGGTGCCGCCGCCCAGCGTGCGCCGGCCGCGAGGCGGTCGTTGAGCAGCACGAACGTCACCGCGTAGAGCGCACCGACCGCCGCGAAGACTGGTGCGTACCGGCCCAGGTGGTCGTAGTCGGGCCCACCGGCGAAGCGGAATGCGAGCCCTCCGGCGAGCGTCGAGGCGAGGACCAGCACCGCGCCACACCCGCCGGTCACCGCGAGCGCAACCGTTCGGCTGCGCCGGTCACCGCGGGCCAGCCGCGGTAGGGCGAGGACGGCGGCGACCTGCGGTGCCCAGAGCGCGCCCTTGCTCAGGACGGTGCCGACCGAGTACGCCCCGGAATCCGACGCGGACAGCAGTTGCCGGGACAGCAGCAGGTCGGCGTAGGAGACGACGAGCATCGCCAGTGTCGCACCGCAGCCGGCGACAACCTGAGCGACTGTCAGCCGTGGGGCGGTGGACGACAGTTGGGGCTCGCGGGCGAGTCGGGCCAGCACCGCTGGGGTGAGGGCGGCGGTCAACGCGCCGACCGCCAGCGCGCCGGTCGGTCCCGCGCCGAGCAGCAACCCGGCGATCACGCCGCCGTAGCGGCCGGCGGCGAGCACCGCCATCCCGATGGCGAGTCGTACGAAGCGTTGGCCACCCTGCAACTCTCCGAGGGACCGGGAGGAGAGCACTATCGCCGCAGTGGTGACCGCCAGCAGCGCGGGCATCTCGACCGGGAGATCCAGGGCGGTCACCAGCAGCGGTGTCGCCGCGACCAGGGTTACCGCGCACACTGTGGCGGTGACGGCGGTCAGCCGCCGAGTGTCGGAGGCGCCGTGCCGGGCACGGTGCACGGCGACGGCCAGTTGCAGGCCGAGCCCTGGCACACCGACGATGGCCACCAGACCCAGGGCGGCGGCGAGCGTGCTGAGGTCGGCCGGGTCGAGCCGACGGGCGGCCAGGACCGGCACCAGGTAGGCCATGCCGTTGACCAGGACCCCGGCCACCGTGACGCTGACGCCGGCAGCGCCGAGGCCGGTGCTCCATCCGCGTGCAAGCTCCGTCTGGGCCGTCCTCTTGCGACGGACGGGTCGTCGAGGGCTCACGTGATCTCGGAGAAGGTCGGAAGCTGCCCGTCGGCCGGCCCGGCCGCCTGGCCGGGCCTCGCCGGTTCGGCCGGGTACGGCTTCGGTCCTTCCGCGACGAGCGCAGCGGCCGGAGCGGCTGGGGTCGCGGCGGTCGGCCTGGCCCGGCGTACGGGCCGCCGTCGGGCGGCGGTGGAGAGCCAGAGGGCACCCAGGGCGACGACGATGGTGAGTTGCACGAGCGCGTCGGTGTGCCGCCGCGTCGAGTCGAGGTAGAGCAACCCGGCGAGCAGGACGAGCGCGCCGGGGAGCCAGGTCTCGACGGCCCGGCTGATCGTCCTGGCCCGGTGTGGGTCGGCCGGCCAGGGCAGACGGCGTGGGCCGGGTACCGCCAGCATGAATCCCGCCGCGACCAGTAGGCCGCCGATGAGGCCGCTCCACAGCACCAGCGCGGCGGCTCCGACGGCCAGCAGCGGCAGCGAGCGGGTGACCCGACGTCGGCCGCGTGGTGGGACGGCCGCCGAGGTTCGCCCGGTGGGCTGTCGGGCGGGCACCACAGCGAGCAGGACCACCACCGCGAGCAGGATGCCGCCGAGGAGAAGCCCCGCCCGGTACGGCGTGTCCGGGGCGAAACGCAACAGCACCTCTCCGGAGGCGCCGGCGGGAAGGATCCAGCCCTGCTGCCACCCGTCCACCACCAGCGGCTTCAGCGTCCGTCCGCCGATGGTGGCCTGCCAACCGGTGTTGGTGTTCTCCCGCACGGCGAGCACCCGGTCGACGGGGTGACTGGCCACCCGAACCCGTCGCTCGGTGGCCGCCCAGGATTCGATCTCGGTGGCGCTGGCGTTGGCGGTCGCCGGGGCGGGAGTGGTCGTCTTCGGTACCAGGGCGACCCTCGTGGGCCAGGCCAGCTTGCCCGGGGTGGTGACGATGCGGTGCTCCCCGCGGCCCAGGTCAAGCTGCCGGGGCGTGTCCCGGCCGCACGGCGTCACCGGCATCTCGCGCATCTCCAGCAGGTCGCGGAGCGTGCCGCGCAGCGTGGTGGTGACCCGTGCCGCGCCGATCTGGAGCGTCGGCCCCGATCCGCAGGCCAGCGTCAGGGGTGCGTCGGGGCGCGGTCCGACGGTGGGCGCTCCGGGTAGCACCGTCACCTCGCCGACCGCGACGGGCAACCGCTCCGGCAACCGCAGCTTGTACGGGTCGGTGCTGGTGGCGGACGGCTTGTCGAGGAACTGGATGGTGATCTCGTCGGTCCGCATCGGCGGGTCCAGGCGGAGCAGCCCGTCGTCGCCGAGCAGGCTGCTGCGGAAGCCGTCGTCGCCGACCACCCGCACACTGCCGAGACGGGTGGCGGGTGTCTTGTCGTCGACCGAGAAGCGGAGACCGGTGATGGTCTGCGGCTTGAGCCACTTGAGTCGCAGGATCGGTGCCTCGTCGTCGATCGCCGGTGACCAGCTGGTGGCCGGGTCTCCGTCGAGTGCCGCCCCGGCCCGGCCGGTCGGGTCGGGCACCGCCGTCGAGGAGGCGCTGATCTGCGCCGCGAGGCGCAACGGCTGCGCGTCGGTCACCAGCTTGTCGAGGGCGTTGTCCAGGTCAGGGCCGGCTGCGGGCCGTGCCCACAGCTTGGCGTCGTACGCGCCGGCCGCCGGCAGGGTCACTGTCCGGTCGATGGTGGACCCGTCCTCGGAACCACGGATGGCGTCGGTGGAGCAGCGCGGGTAGCCGTCGACGGAGAAGCAGGCCGGTGTCGTGGGTGCGGCGGACACGACGACGGCCGCCGGCCGGTCGGTGACCGGTGCGGTGGGCAGGACCAGGGTGCGGCTGGTCTGGATGCCCGGGATCTTGATCTCGGCGACACCGACCGAGCCGTTTCCGAACGGGCGCAGGTCGTACGCGCTGTCGACCGAGACCCGGACCTCGCGGGTGGCGTGGACGCCGGGCAGTTCGAACACCATGTGGTCGCTGAACTGTTCGACGGTGCTGCTCTCGTACCCGGCGCTGACGGTCACCGTCGTGGGCAGGGCATCGGCCTTCAGGTCGAACCACACCTCGACCCGGGTGACAGTCGTCGGGTCGGCGAGGTCCACCTCGATCCACTGTTGGTCGCTGGGCGAGTACGGCGCGGACTGCCAGGAGGTCGCCGGGTTGCCGTCCATCGCCGCGTACGGCTGGTGCTCGGGGCGGGCACCGCCGGGGGAGCCCACCTGCGAACGGGCGGTGGAGGTGCGGATCGCGTCGATGCCCTCGAAGCGGGCGACGGTGGAGTGCTCCGCGCCCCACTCGGGCAGGTAGTCGTGGGCGGGTGCGGTGACCTCGAAGGTGTCGTCGGCGGTCAACGTCTGGGAGGTGTTGTCACGCAGTCCGCCGAACGACACGTCCCGCCTGCGCAGACCATCGGTCATCGCCACCGGTCCGGCGACGTCGGCTGTCGACGCGTCGCCGGCCAGGACGGTGGGCGCCGAGCCGAGTTGCCCCGCCGCGGCGAGGTCGAGCAGTGATTCGGGGCCACCGACCACTGTGGTCACGTCGGATCTGTCGTAGGCGACGACCGGCTCGACGGGCCGGTCGACCTGGTAGACCTCCAGCGCCCGGACGGGCACGTCGAGCCCGTGGTCGCGGAACTCGTCGGGGGACGAGGGCCCGCCGCGCAGGGGGCCGAAGGACGTGACGCGGGTCAACCCGGGTGAGCGCTCCAGCGCCTGCCGGACCACCGCTGGGCGCGCCGTGTCAGAGCGGCCATGGTCGAGGTCGGCGCGGAACAGGACGTGACTGATTCCGGATCGGGCCAGCAGATCCGCCAGGCCGGTCGACCCGGCGCCGGTGGCGAGCGTCGACTCGATCACGTCCAGCAGTCGGATCGTGGTCGGTGGGGTGAAGGGGATGGCGTTGCGTACGGCCCACCGGCTGTTGAGCAGCGGCTGAGTGATCTCGTCCGTGGTGTTGCCCCAGTCGTACGACGGGAAACGCGCTCCGGGTACGACGAGCACCCGCCCGCGTCCCGTGTTCGCGTCGAGCCAGTCGGTGGCGTCGTGCCAGTAGCCGGGCACCTCCTTGACGGCGCCCGGGGTGGCGAGACCACCTGCGAGGGCGGGCGTGGCGACCGCCGTGACGGCGACGATCGCGGCACCGGCGGTCAGCCAGGCGCGTGCGACGGTTCGCGGACGGTGCCGTGCGGGCGCGGTGCGCGCCGCCCGGACGGCCAGCCCGATCAGGTGCGCCATGCCCAGGCACAGAGGTAGGCGGAGCAGGACGTCGAACTTGTGCACGTTGCGCAGGGGTGCGCCGACGCCGTCGAGGAACTCCCGCTGTGGCCCGGCGAGGATGTTCGGCAGGTCGCCGACGTGCCCGAGACCGACGAGCGCGACGCCGAGCACCAGACCGGTGATGAGGAACCGGCGGTGCGGCATCCCCCGGCGGGACAGCCCGAGCACACCGAGGGCGGCGACCGCCAGGGTGGCGGCGACCAGCACCGCCTCGTTGGCGAGTCGCGCACCGGACGGGATGGTCGCTCCGAACGGAGAGGCCAGGTAGGCGACCCAGTAGGAGGCGCCGCGCAACGTGGTCAGCCCGTCGGTGACGCTCGTGGTGTTTCGGGCGGTCTCGATGTAGTCCAGGAAGGGTGGGCTGTACCGCCCGAGGACCAGCAGCGGGACCAACCACCACGCGGTGGCCAGGGCCACCGCGCCGCACCAGGCGGCGATGGCGGAGACCCGGCGGCGTACGGGCTGGACGGTGGCGAGCCAGAGCATCGCCAGTGGCACCACAGCGAACACGGCGGTGGCGTTGACCCCACCGGCGCAGGCGACGGCGATGGCCGACGCGGCGACAGCGCGTCGCAGTCGCGTGCCGGCGGCGAGACCGACCAGCGGAATGAGCACCCAGGGGGCGACGGCGCTGGGCCAGGCTTCCACCGAGGACCAGCCGAGCTGGGTGAGGATGCGCGGTGACAGCGCGAAGGCGACGCCGGCGATCATGCGCCCGGCGGGCGTCCCGATGGTGAGCCGGCCCGCCAGGCGTACGGCCCCCAGGTAGGCGACACAGAAGAGCAGTGCCCACCACAGCCGCTGCACCACCCATGGCGCGAGGCCGGACTCCGACCCGAGCAGGAAGAACGGGCCCATCGGCCAGAGATAGCCGTACGCCTGGTTCTGTAGCTGGCCGAACGTGCCGGTGGGGTCCCACAGGTGCAGCGAGCGGAGCAGCCACCCGGCCGGGTTGACATTCAGGTCGACCTTGGTGTCCGGGACGACCTGGCCCGGGGCCTGCTGGAAGGCGAGGGCGGTGAGAGCGATGCAGATGACCAGGTGCCGGAACCGTCGGGCCGTGTGCCGGCTCCGGCTGGACCCCGGAGCGGCGTCACTGGCCACCTCTGCACGCATTTCGGCTCCTGTCTTCACCGGCCGGACGCGCACCTGCAGCCGACGACTGTCGCGCGACGTTATCCGGACCGGGCACGGACGGGCGACCAGGGGCGCTGCGGTGGCGTTATCGGGAGAACGGCCGTCCCCACGGCGTGTAAGCGTGTGGCAGGCTGCCGACCATGTCAATGCCAGAAGCTGAGGCCGAGACGCATCCGGAACGCGTCGCGTCCGACGGCGACGGGCCCGGGCCGATCGGCCGATGGCTCCGCGCCGACCCCGTCCGCGCCGTGGCGATCGCCCTCATCGCGGTGTCCGTCGCCTGGCGCGCCGGCCTCGCCACCCGTGGCTGGTTCTCGCAGGACGAGTTCGTCATCGCCGCCCAGGTTCTCGACACCGGGCTGGACGCGGACTATCTCCTGCGTACGTTCAACAACCACCTCATGCCCGGCGGCCTGCTGGTGGCCTGGGCGATGGTGCGGGCTGCGGGCTTCGCCACCTGGCCGTGGGTGTTGCTGCTGGCGGTTGGCCAGGCGGCCACCGGAATCGCCGTCTACCGGCTGTTGCGCGACCTGCTCCGGCCCGGCTGGGGCCTGCTCATTCCGTTGTGCCTGTTCGTGTTCAGCCCGCTGACGCTTGAGGTCTCCTCGCTGTGGTTGGTCGGGCTGCTCGTGCTGCCGATGCAGTTGGCACTGGTCATGGCGGTGGCAGCCCAGGTCCGGTACGTGCGGACCGGTCGCCTGCGGCACCTCGTGGCGGTCGCGCTCTGGCTGGTGTTCGGCCTGCTCTTCGACACCAAGTCGCTGCTGATCGTGCCGCTGCTGTTCCTGCTGACAGTCTTCCTCTTCACCTCCGGTGGCGTGTGGCGCAGCCTCGCGACGGCGATCCGCCGGTACTGGCCGGCCTGGCTGATGCTCGGCGCGCTGTCGGGGGGATACCTGGCGTTCTACCTGACGCGCCCCTCCGGTGAACTCCGGGACCCGACCTCGGTCGGTCCGGTCCTCAACTTCCTCGGTGACCTGGTCGGCGAGACAGTGGTGCCGGGTCTGCTCGGGGGTCCCTGGCGCTGGAGCTACGCCGGTGACGGTCCCCCGCTCGTCGACCCGTACGACATCGCCAAGTGGTTGTCGTGGGCGGTGCTGGCGACGCTCGTCGTGGTCACCGTCCGGCGGCGTCCGTCGGCCGGCCGGGCCTGGCTGCTGCTGACCTCCTACCTCGGCCTGGTCGCCGCGCTCTTCGCCATCACCCGGCTGGGCGGGCCGCTCGGCCCACTGATCGGCGTCGTCCCCCGGTACGTCGCCGACGTCGTGCTGGTCGCCGCGATCTGTGTGGGTGCGGCACTGCTGGGGATCAAGGACACCGACGAGGACGAGGTGTCGGCGTGGCCGGTGCCGACGGTCCTGCGGGAGCCGGGCGCGTTCGCTGTCGGCCTGGTCTCGATGATCATCGTCCTGGCGACCATCGGCGTGGGCACCCTGTGGAGCACTGCCCGTTTCGGGGACAACTGGAGTACGAAGTACGGGCGGGACTATCTCGCGACGACGCAGGCTGAGCTCGCCGCAGCGCCGCCGGGCACCGTCTTCTTCGACACCGCCGTCCCGGACCGGGTGATCGCCGGTTACTTCTGGCCGGACAATCTCCAGTCGCACTTCTTCCGCCCGGCCGAGCGTCGACCCACCTTCGTGACGGAGGCCGCGCGACCGTCGACGTTCGATGATCTCGGTCGGATCCGCCCGGTGGTGGTCCAGGGACGGAAGATCGTGCCCGGCCCGGTGGACGGTTGCGGGCACCTGGCCGAGGGCGGCCGACCCACCCGGATCCCGTTGGACGGGTACCTGGTGGAGTGGCCGTACGTGGTGCACTTCGGCTACCTCAGCTCGGGCGACTCGACAGCGCTGTTCCGGCTCGGGGACGCCACGCGCGAGATCACCCTGCGACGCGGGCTGAACGACCTGTACTTCCTGCTGGAGGGTGCGGGGGACGCCGTCGAGGTCACCGTCCAGACGCCAGGGGTCGGGGTGTGCACCGAGCTGATCACCATCGGCCGGGCGGTGCCGGCATCGTGAATGGTTGAGCCGACCGACGGCGTCGAGGCCGCACCGGTTCGGCGGGCGCGGCACACGCTGTCGCTGTACGCGGTAGCGGCGGCGGTCACCGTGGTGGTGCTGGCCCCGCTGGCGGCGCCCGGCTACGCGTTGCTGTACGACATGGTGTTCGTACCCCGGCAGCCGTTGACCTGGGATCTCGTCGCCCCGGCGCAGAGTCTGCCCCGGGCGGTGCCGATGGACGCGCTGGTCTCGCTGGTCACCCAGCTCGTGCCGGGCTGGGTGGTGCAGCGGCTGGCGCTCGCCGGGGCGGTCTTCCTCGCGGCGGTCGGCGCTGGCCGGTTGGTGCCGACCGAACGGCGAGCGGTCCGGCTGTTCGCCGCGTTGGCGTACGCGTGGACGCCCTACCTCGCCGAGCGGTTGCTGATCGGGCAGTGGGGGCTGCTGCTCGCGTACGCCGCGCTGCCCTGGCTGGTGCGGGCGGCGCTGGACCTGCGGGCCGGGCGCGACGGCGCGCTCGCCCGGGTGGTGCTTGCCGCCGCTCCCGCCGCCATCACGCCGACCGGCGGTCTGATCGCGCTGGGAACTGTGCTGGTGCTGGCGTCGGACCGGATGCGCGCGCCCCGGTCGCTGCTGGTGTCGCAGCGGATGCATCCGCACCGGTCCCGGCAGGCGTTGGCAGCGGTCGGAGTGCTCAACGCGCCCTGGGTGGTCGCGGCCCTGGTCACCGGTGCCGGGGGTTCCTCGGACCCGGCGGGGGTGGCGGCGTTCGCGGCGCGTTCGGAGAACTGGGCCGGCCCACTGGTGGCGCTGGCCGGCACCGGTGGCATCTGGAGCGCGCAGGCCACCCCCTCCAGTCGCGCGACGCCACTGGTGCCGGTGGCGACAGTCGTGCTGCTGATCCTGGCCGGCGTCGGTGCGGGCCTGCTGCGGCACCGGCTACCCAGGGGTGGGGCGGCGCGCCTGGCGGTGCTCGCCGGGACCGGTTGTGTGCTCGCCGCGTTCGGGCTGCTCCCCGGCGGGGATGCCGCGCTGCGCTGGGCGGTGGTGCACCTGCCGGGCGCGGGGCTGCTGCGAGATGGGCAGAAGTTCCTGGCGCCGTATGCCCTGCTGCTGGTGGTGTGCGCGGCGTTGGGGGCCGAGCGGCTGGTGGCCCGGATCGACCGGGAGGTGGCCGGGGTGGTCCTGGTCGGGCTGCTGTTCCTGCCGGTGGCCGTCCTGCCGGACCTGGCGTTCGGCGGTGCCGGTCGGCTTCGGCCGGTGAGCTATCCGGCCGAGTGGCAGCGGGTGGCCGAGCACATCGAGGAGGAGCCGGGGGAGATCCTCGCGTTGCCGCTGAGCGCCTACCGGGCGTACCAGTGGAACCCTGGTCGGGTCGTCCTGGACCCGGCGCCGCGCTACCTGCCGGGGACGGTGCTGACCGACGACACGCTCCGGGTCGGCGACGTCGCCGTGGCCGGCGAGAACCCGCGCGTCCGTGAGATGCGCCGGGCGCTGGCCGAGGGACGGCCGGTCTGGACCACAGGGGTGCGCTGGGTCCTGGTGCAGCACGAGGTCTCCGGCGAGGTGGACTCTCAGGTGCTCGGCGGCCTGGAGCGCGTCCACGACGGACCGTTCCTCACGCTGTACCGCAACCCGGCGACAGTGCGGGAATCCGGTGGGTCCGGGCCGGCCCGACTGGCGGTGGTGGTGGCCCTCAGCGCTGCCCTTCTGGTGGTCATCGCTGCCGCCGTTTCGGCACTACACCGGCGAGCTACCGCGTGGTAACGTCCGCTCGCACGTCTCGCCATTGGAGGATTGGCATGCGTAGAGCTCTGACCCTGGTCGTGTCTGGCCTGGTGGCGGCGTTGCTGGGGATCCTGGCTCTCGGCGGGATCTCGGCCGCCGCGACCGCCACCGACGAGGAGGCCGCGAGTGAGGCCAAGCTCGTCTCGGAGGCGGCCAAGCGGGCCGGTAAGAAGGACCCGTACGCCCCAGCGGTTTACGGCGACAGGTAGGACGGCTCGCCCCGCTGCTGCACTGGGCGGGGCGACTCCACACCCTTGAGGATCGCCTCGAAGCGCCCACCCGCCGCCTGCCAGGTGAAGCTGGCGGCGTGCTCCCGGGCCTGGGCACCCATCTCCCGGCGCAGCTCATCCCGGTGCAGAAGCGTGCGCACCTTCATCAGGTAGTCGTCGATGTCGTCGGCCAGCAGGCCGGTACGCCCGTCGGCGATAGCTTCGGCGACTCCGCCCGCTGCCCGGAACGCCACAGTCGGGGTGCCCGCCGAACCCGCCTCCACGATCGTGAGCCCCCAGCCCTCCTTGAGGGACGGGGTCAGCGCCACCCAGGCCGAGGCGAGCAGGGCGGCCTTCTCCTCCTCGGTCACGAAGCCCCGGAAGTCCACCCGCTCGGTGATGTCCAACTCCGCGGCGAGTTCACGCAGGTGCGACTCCCACCAGCCCTGGCCGGCGACGACCAGACGTAGTTGGGGCAGCTCGTCGGCGAGGGCCGCGACGGCCCGCAGCGCCACCTCCACCCGCTTGTGGGGCACCAGCCGGTTCAGCGTCACGAGCAGTGGGAACGTCGCCCGTTCGGCGTCGGTGTGGGGCAGCGTCGGGGTGCCGTTGTGCACCACGGAGACCTGCTCCGGCGGCACGCCGAGCACTGCCAACTCTCGGCGGGTCGCCTCGGAGACGGTGACGTACCGGCACCGCTGGTAGACGCGTACGGCGAGCGACGATTCGATCCACCAGCCGAACCGGGCCGCCCACTGTGGAAGCACCACTGGCCACTGTTCGCGGTGCACGTGGTGGATCAGCTTGACCACGGGGCGTCGTGACCACAGCGGGGCGAGGAACGGCAACCCGTTGCAGACGTCGACCAGGACGTCGGGCCGGCCGCCGCGGCGGGCCGCCAGCGGGCCGATGCCCAGCGCGCCGCCCACGTAACAGAGTGCCGCCCAGAGGTAGACGCTGTGTCGGCCGCCGCGCCGCACCAGCCGTACGCCCGCCTCGTTGACCTCGTCGGCGGGAGCCTGGCTGTGGGCGGCGCAGAAGAGAGTGGCGCGGAATCCGCGCGCCACCAGTTCGGCGGCGATCCGTTCGACGTACACCTCGGAACCGCCACCCTCGGGGTTGCGGGTGTCTCGCCAGTTGAGGAACAACACGTGTCCGGGCATGCCGAAGCGACGCTCCACGCGAACCCTACTCTCAAGTAATTTAGCGACCCGCGTCACATTAGGGGCTGGTGTGCCGGCCGGCAATGCCCCGATGAGCCAGCGCTGCGCGCTACCCGCCGACGGTGGGCACCGGAGTGCCAGCAGCGACGGTCGGCGGTGTGGTGGCCGGTGCGGCCACGTCGGCGGCGGGGGTCCCGGACGTCTGCCCACGCCCGGTGAATCGGCGCCGACCCTGCGACCCGAGCAGTTGCAGGGGCCGCTCGACGCCGTAGTAGCTGACCGCCGCGTACACCAGGCCGAAGGCCATGGTGAGGGCGAAGGTGTTGAGCAGCCCGCCGGTGAACAGCTGTCGGTCGTCGACCAGGTAGATGAGTTCGATGACCATGGGGTGCCACAGGAACAGCCCGTACGAGACCGCGCCGAGCCACCGGGCGGACGAGCTGCCGAAGATCTCCTTGGCCCGGCTCGGCCCGCCGAAGGCAACCGGGATCAGGATCAGCGCCGCGATCACGAGGTAGAGGGCCAGCTTGACGCCGAACTCGGCGGCCGTCGGCTCGGTGAGGTCGCGGGGGCCGGCGACTGGCGTCGTCGCGATCGCCATCAGGCCGACGGCGGCGGCCCAGCAGGTGACCGGCGCCGAGGCCAGGTCGTCCAGGATCCGGAAGGCCGCGGGCGCGGTCCCGGTGCGCAGGGCGACGTGCGCCGCCGCCAGTGCCATGCCGGTGCCGAACCAGGCGGCGTACGAGGGGAACCACATGGTGTGCAGGGCGGCGTCGAGCCAGCCGAACCCCATCAGGGTGAGCCAACCGGCGGTGAGCAGCGCACTTCCGCTGACGATCACGATGGTCCGGACCGGACGCCAGGACCGGCCGACGGCGAGCACGGCGATCAGCGGCAGGATCAGGTAGAACACGACCTCGGTGGCGAGACTCCAGGTCTGGCTGAGCCCGGCGCGCAACTGCCCGGGTTGGTAGATCTGCGTGAAGGTGAGATGGCGGATCCAGTCGCCGACGGACGCCTGCCCGTTCTGCGGCAAGACGATCAGGCAGACCGCGATCGCCAACCAGTAGGCGGGCAGGATGCGCAGGGATCGCCGCCACAGGTAGCGCTTGGCGCGGGGTCGGGCCCGGCCCGTAGCGGCGTTGAGCGCCCACGGCCGAAACAGCAGAAACCCGGACAGTACGAAGAAGATGGCGACGCCGACGTCCAGTCGAGCCAGCCAGCCGCCCCAGGTGGTGTTCATGGTGACGGCGGTCTGGAACCCGACGTGGTGACCGACGACCGCCACCGCGCCGATTGCTCGCAGCGCGTCGAGGGCGGGAAGTCGGCCGGTTACCGAAGGCTCCGAAACTGTTGGCGCGGCGGCTGTGGACATCTGGACATCCAGGGGGTCGCTTTGAAGGTGACCGGGGAGTAACCTCCCGCCATGTTAAGGATCGGGTGCCCCGGACAACAGGTCGTAGGGCGGCAGGTTACAGGAGGATGAGTGAAGCTTCGCGTGGGCGCCGCGCTCTTCGGGCTTGGCGTCTTATTGCTGGTCTTCGCGGCCGGGCTGCCGTTTTATGTGGCCCCCGCCGTGACCAAGCTCCCCTACGATCTTGAGCCAACGACGTCCGTCGCCGAGGCGAAGAACGCCAGGTTCCTGAAGATCACGGCCACCGGTAGCTCGGTGAGCATCGAGGTTCCGCAGGGCGACCTGGTGTCCAACGTGGAGGTCATTCCGCAGCCCGACGACACCAAGGACCGGCTGCCCGCGGAGCTCAAGGGCGACGCGGTGATCTGGGACGTCTACCAGACGGTCCGGCGCACCGACAACCAGGACGTGGTCAGCCAGTACAGCACCGAACTCGCTCTCTACCGGATCTCCGGTGCGGCCGCCTCGTGGAAGGACCAGTGGCTCAACGAGACCGGGGCGGACGGGACTCCGGTCGGCAACGTGAAGTACACCGGCCAGATCTACAAGTTCCCGTTCGGCACCGACAAGCGCGACTACCAGATTTTCGACCGTGACCTGAAGCGGGCCACCCCGGCGAAGTTCGTCGGCACCGAGAAGATCAAGGGCATCGAGGCGTACCGCTTCGAGCAGCGGATCGAGAACGAGGTGCTGGCCACCCCGGAGAGCAGCCTCCAGACGCTGGTCGGCAAGTTCGCGCCCGGTGCCACCAGCGGTCAGATCGTCTACAGCAACATCCGGACGGTCTGGGTGGACCCGGTCACCGGCTCCTACGTGAACGTGCGGGAGCAGCAGCACAAGGAGCTGCGCCCCAACACCGGCACCCCCACCGTGCTGTTGGACGCGGACTTCAACTACACCGACGACACGGTCAGCCGCAGTGTCGAGACGGTAAAGGACAACCGCTTCAAGATCGGCCTGATCAGTTTCTGGGGCCCGATCGTCGCTGGTGTCCTCGGTCTGATCGCTGTCGTCTTCGGTGTGTGGCTGGTGACCCGACCCGAGGGTGGAACGGCCCGGCACCGCGCCGAGCCGGCGGTCGACGACCCGACGCCGACCCGGGTCGATCAGGAGCCGGTGCGCGACACGGACACCGTCGAGCAGCCCAGGCCGCAGCCGGTCGGCGGGCCACTGTCCGACGAGATTCCGCCGGCTTCGACCAACTGGAAGTCGGAGGACCCGACCGTGCCGACCCAGCGGCCGGCTCCGGGTGAGGTGGAGCAGCGCTGACGCGCGTACGACCGGACGTACGACCGAGGGGTGGGCCGCGACGCGGTCCGCCCCTCGGTCATGTGGCAACCCGTACGACCTGCGTACTTTACATTTGTTATTCGATTGTAATTAGTCAATGTGGAGTCACGTTGCGTTGATCAAACCGCCGTCGTGCACCCGACTTGTAGGCGTAGATGGGGGTTGCCGGGACGAATTCGTTCACTTTCCGTGATGTCTTGCCTCCACGTGGTCGCCCGACTGTTACCGCCCGGTAATCAGGGGGTTGTGACCTGCGCCGCAACGGGTGCACCATCAAGCCCGATGGTTACCAGCCGGTAACAGAACGCGGGCTCCCAGTGCGGACCGCCCGCCCAACACCGGCCACTCGCGCGCATCGACCCGAGGAGGAACCCGTGCAGGATCGGTTGGACAGTCAGGGTCGTACCCGATGGTGGCGCTTCGCCGCCATGATGGTGCCCGCCACGGCGGCTGCCGGCGCCATCCTCTTCGGAATGTCGACAGGCGCGATCGCGTCCGACATCACTGTCTCCGGGCAGACGTTCAAGATCGGCGCCGACCGCCTGGAGGGCGACGGCTTCAAGCAGTACGGGGGCATCGTCCGCGAGAAGGGCAAGGACGGGAAGTCCGGTCAGGTCCACCCGATCGCCCTCTCCGAGATCAGCAGCGCCGAGTTGTACAGCCTCTGCCAGTCCGTCCGCGCCGACCTGCCGGGCCTGCCGGTGGTGCTCACCATCAACGCCGGCGAGGGCAAGGAACCCGCCCGCGCCAAGGACCTGCTGATCGCGATGGACTCGTTGAACGGCAACGCGACCTTCACCAACATCAGGATCGGTCGGGACGCCACCGACCTGAACCCGACGGCGCAAGCCGGCTCGTTCGGTCAGAACTCCGACCACGTCACCATCACCAACCTGCAACAGGTCTCCCGCTACACCACGGCGGCCACGTTCAACCTGGTCGGCCTCCGACTCAAGGTCAACGTGGGTGACGACGCCAAGGGCAAGGAGTGCTTCTGAGTTGAGCCCAGGCCCGCGGTGGTCAGCACCGCGGGCCGGGTCCGACCCAAACCCGCTCGGTCCCGTCCCCGCTCGGTCCCGTCCCCGCTCGGCCAGGAGGAGTACGTGACAACCGCGAACCCGTCCCACGCCCGGCCCGGTGGTCCGGCTCAGGCGTGGCGGCGCTTCCGCCGCTGGCAGCGCAGCCGGCCGTTCTGGGGCGGATTGCTCATCGCCCTGGCCGGGCTGGAGATGTTCGCCTCCACCCGGATGACCCTCAACGGTCTCAGCTTCCACAGCGGCGCGACCGGCCTGCTCTCGCTGCTGATCCCGATCATCCTGGTGACCTGTGGCCTGCTGCTCTGGTTCACCCCGGCACAGCGGCTGTTCTACTCGGTCGTCGCGGCGGTCACCGCTGTGTACTCGCTGATCGGGCTCAACCTGGGCGGCTTCTTCGTCGGTCTGCTGCTCGGCATCGTCGGAGGCGCGCTCGCCTTCGCCTGGACCCCGACCCACTCCACACCCCACGCCCCGCAACAGGCCGAGATCGAGCAGAACGGCGATGACCAGGGCGGTGCCGGCCTGGTCGACGTTGGCCTGGCTGATGTTGGTGCCGACGGATCCGACAGTGGCGGCACCGAACAGGACGGTGTCGGCCAGGACGGTGTCGACGAGCGCGGTGTCGACCAGTGTGGTGTCGTGCGGGTCGATCATCCGGGGGCCGGAGCGTCCGACGAGGGTGCGCCGCCCGAGTGGCCGGGGCGTTCCGCTGATCCGCGAGCCTTCGCCATCGCTCTCGTGATCCTCGGCCTGGCGGCCGTCGGTCTGGCCAGCCAGCCCCGAGCGGTGCAGGCCGCACCGAACCGGCCGGCCTCGACCGGTTGTCCCACCCCGCCCCGGGCCGCCACCCCGTCGCCCAGTCGCAGCGCGACCACGCCGACGCCCACCCCGAGCTCTGCGCGGGGTGGCAACGTGATCACCGACATCCTGGACGGGATCGGCGATCTGCTCGGCATCGGAGACCAGGCGGACCCCGCGCCCTCGGTGCGTCCCACCGCCACGCCGACAGCCCGGCCGACCAGCACGGCGACGTCTCGTCCCGGCCCCGTCGACTGTCCGTCGCGGCCCCCGGGCAAGCCGGGAACTGTGCAGCCGGGCAAGCTTCTGCCGCGGATCGCCGCCGATCCGGCCCTGCCGACGGTGGCCCAGACGCCGTCGAAGCTCACCGGGTCGTCGGTGCGGATGACCGGGCTGCGGTTCGACGGGGTCACGGACCTGCACACGGTGAAGGGCGACCTCAAGGTGCTGAAGTTCAGCATGCGGGAGGCGGTGACCACCGACTTCCTGCTGCGGGCCGACGGCCCCGCAGGGCGCAACCAGCGGTACGCGACCAACCAGTTGACAGTGCGGGGAGACGTCGCCTTCTACGCGACCCGGTTCGTCGGTCGGCTGCTCGGCATCAAGATCACGCTGACCCCGGATCTGCCGCTACCGGACGGCCTCCCGATCACCTCGCCCATCCCGATCACATTCACCGACCCCGCCATCGACCTGGCGTACGTCACCAGCGACACGCTGACCGCCCGCCCGGCGTTGGCACTCACCCTCGGCTGAGCGCACAGCCGCAGAGCGGCCTCGGTGTGCAGCGCTCTGTCGCGCGAGCAGCCTGGGCTCCGGGCGTGGCCGCGCGCGGCGACGGACTCGTCGTACCGTCGGCGCGCGCAGCCACCGCCGGTCAGAGTCGGGCCAGCGCCCGGCGCAGCGGGTCGAGACCCAGCGCACCCAGGTCCAACGCCTGCCGGTGGAACTCCCGCAGGTCGAAATCGGCGCCCTTGCGGGCCTTGGCGTCCTCGCGGGCCTGGAGCCAGATCCGTTCACCCACCTTGTACGACGGCGCCTGCCCCGGCCAACCCAGGTAGCGGTTCAGCTCGAAGCGCAGGTTCTCGTCCGGAACCCGGCAGTGCGCCCGCATGAACTCCCAGCCCAGCTCGGGCGTCCACCGCTCGCCCGGGTGGAAACCGAACGGATTGTCCTTCGGGATCTCCAGCTCCAGGTGCATGCCGATGTCCACGATCACCCGTGCGGCGCGCATCGCCTGGCCGTCGAGCATGCCCAGCTTGTCGCCCGGATCCTCCAGGTAGCCCAGCTCGTCCATCAGCCGCTCCGAGTAGAGCGCCCAGCCCTCACCGTGGCCGGAGACCCAGCAGAGCAGCCGCTGCCAACGGTTGAGCAGGTCGGCCCGGACGGCGGTCTGCGCCACCTGGAGGTGGTGACCCGGCACGCCCTCGTGGAAGACGGTGGTCACCTCTCGCCAGGTGGAGAAGTCGCTGATGCCCTGCGGCACCGCCCACCACATGCGACCCGGGCGGGAGAAGTCCTCACTCGGGCCGGTGTAGTAGATGGCGCCGTCACTGGTCGGTGCGAGGCAGCACTCGATGCGGCGGACCTGCTCCGGGATGTCGAAGTGGGTGCCGTGCAGCTCGGTGATCGCCTTGTCGGCCAGCGCCTGCATCCAGTCTCGGAATGCCTCCTTGCCCTGGATGGTCCGGGCCGGGTCGGCGTCCAACTTGGCCACGGCCTCGTCGACGCTGGCACCGGAGCCGGCGATGCGTCCCGCCACGACCCGCATCTCCGCCTCCAGGCGGGCCAGCTCGGCGAAGCCCCAGGCGTACGTCTCGTCCAGGTCGACCTTGGCGCCGAGGAAGTACTGCGAGGCGAGCTCGTAGCGCTCCCGGCCGGCGGCCTGCTTGTCCCGCCCGTGCGGGGCCAGCTCGCTACGCAGGAACTGGCCGAACTCGGCGGTCGCCGCGGTCGCCGCCGCCGCACCCCGACGCAGTTCCGAGCCGAGCGTGCCTTCCGCCCCGAGCCGCTCGACCAGCCCGTGGAAGAAGTTGTCCCCGGTCGGGTCGACCCAGATGTCGCACTGCTTGGCCACCTCGACCAGCTGCACCTTCGAGCTGACCTCACCGGCGGCGAGCGCCGCACGCAGTGTGGTCTTGTAGCCCTCCAGCGCCGCGCCGAAGCCGTTGAGCCGGGCGGCGATGTTGGCCTGGTCGTCGCTGGTGGCGGTGGGCATCAGGTCGAACACCATGCGGATCTCGTGCAGCCCGCTGGTGATCACGCTGACCTCGCTGGTCACCTCACCGGCGTCGTACCGGGCGAGGTCCAGGCCGAGTCGTTCCTGCATGGCCTCCTTGGCGGTCCGTTCCGATTCGGTCTCCGGCTCGGTCACCTCCAGCTCGGCGAGGGTCCGGCGGGTGAGGTCCGCGCGCGCCCCGTAGCCGTCGGGCGAGAGGTCGTCGAGCTGGTCGTCATGGCCGGCGATGCCGACGAAGGTGGCGCCGGTGGGGCTCAACGGCGCCCACTCGGCCACGTAGCGGTTGGCGAGTTCATCAATTCGTCCCACGCTGCGACCCTACGTGACCACCCCACCCCCATGTCGCCGACGTTTGTCGTGTTGGAGCTGCGGGTTCAGGCACTGCGTGACGGCCGAAAGGCGCGCGACTTTGTCGCACGGTTGGGGCAGAGTGTCAGGGGTGACCACCGATACCACTCCTGACAGAGCGCCGGTCCGCGCCTGGCTGCCCGGCTTTGTCGCCCTCGCCGCGATCTGGGGTTCCAGCTTTCTCTTCATCAAGGTCGGGGTGGCCGAGCTGCACCCGGTCCAACTCACCCTCTACCGGGTCCTCGCCGGCGCGTTGACCCTGCTGGTGGTCCTCGCCGTGCTGCGCGACCGGCTGCCCCGCGAGCCCCGGGTCTGGGCGCACCTGACAGTCGTCGCCGCCTTCGGCGTGGCAGTGCCGTTCACCCTCTTCGGTTACGGCGAGCAGCGGGTCGAGTCGATGCTGGCCGGCATCTGGAATGCCACCACGCCCTTGATCGTGCTGCCGCTGGCGGTGCTGGTCTTCCGCACCGAGCGGCTCACAGTGCGCCGCGCGGTCGGGCTCGGGCTGGGCTTCGTCGGAGTGCTGGTGGTGCTCGGGGTCTGGGAGGGCATCGGCGGGGCGCACTTCACCGGGCAGCTCATGTGCTTCGGTGCGGCGGCCTGCTACGGCGTGGCCATCCCGTACCAGAAGCGGTTCGTCGCCGGCAGCGCGTACTCGGGTCTGTCGCTCTCCACGGCGCAACTGCTGCTCGCCGCCGCGCAACTGGCAATCGTCACTCCCTTCGTCGCCGGCCTGCCGCCGCTGCCCACCGAGCTGTCGGCAGGAGTGGTGGCAAGTGTGCTGACCCTCGGCGCGCTCGGCACCGGGCTCGCGTTCGTGATCAACATGCGGAACATCCGGGTGGCCGGCGCGAGCACCGCGTCCACTGTCACGTACCTGATTCCGATCTTCGCGGTGCTGATCGGTGCTCTGGCGCTCGACGAACGACTCAACTGGCACCAACCGGTCGGCGCGCTGATCGTGCTGCTCGGGGTCGCGGTCTCGCAGGGGATGTTCAGTCGCCGCCGGAGCAGCCCGGTCGTCGGCGTCGGCGCTCCCGCCACACCCGCCGCCGAACCCGCCCACCGCTGACACCGACGCGCCCGCTCGCGGACGGGTCATCCGGTAGGTGATCGGGGCGGGGCGGGCGCCGGAGGGCTGGTCAGGTGCGGTTGTGCGTCCAGGCCACCAGTTGCTCTGCCGACCAGGTGTTGATCACGCGGTCGGCGGGAACGCCGCACAGGGCGGCGCGTTCACAGCCGAACCGTTGCCAGTCGAGTTGGCCGGGCGCGTGCGCGTCGGTGTTGATGGCGAACCGGCAGCCAGCCTCCAGGGCGCGGCGGATCAGGCGCTTCGGCGGGTCCTGCCGCTCCGGCCGAGAGTTGATCTCGACGGCGGTGTCGTGCTCGGCGCAGGCGGCGAAGACGGCGTCCGCGTCGAAGTCGCTCTCCGCCCGCGTACGCGCGCGGTGCCCCCGATCGCCCGGACCGGTCACCCCGGCCGGGCGGGACGACACCATCCGGCCGGTGACGTGACCGAGGATGTCCAGGTGCGGGTTGGCGACCGCCTTCAGCATCCGCCGGGTCATCTTCGACCGCT
Organism: Micromonospora sp. NPDC048842; assembly: GCF_040649935.1. Lineage (NCBI taxonomy): Bacteria > Bacillati > Actinomycetota > Actinomycetes > Micromonosporales > Micromonosporaceae > Micromonospora > Micromonospora sp. NPDC048842. The sequence goes on from NZ_JBEZGK010000033.1 coordinate 23,240, forward strand.
CGTCCTTCAGGCCGCTGTGCACCGACCCGACCACCACGTCGAGCCGCGCCAGCAGGTCGTCGTCCTGGTCCAGGGAGCCGTCGGCGAGGATGTCCACCTCGATCCCGGTGAGGATCCGGAAACCCTCGGGCAGCGCCGCGTTTACCTGCGCCACGTGGTCGAGCTGCCGGCGCAGCCGCTCCGCGGTCAGCCCCCGGGCAACCGTCAGCCGGGGCGAGTGGTCGGTCAGCACCAGGTACTCATGGCCCAACTCCACAGCCGCCAGCGCCATCTCCTCGATGGGCGAGCCGCCGTCGGACCAGTCCGAGTGGGTGTGACAGTCGCCGCGCAGGGCGGCGCGGAGCGCCGTGGCCTCGGCGTCCAGGTCGCTGCCCTCGGTCGCCACCAGCCGGCGGAGATAGACCGGTTCCTCACCGGCGAGGGACTCCGCCACGCAGCGGGCCGTGACGTCACCGACACCGGCCAGTTCGGTGAGCGTGCCGTTGCCGGCCCGTTCGGTCAGCTCGGCCGCAGGCAGGCCGGCCAGCGCCTTCGCCGCCGACCGGAACGCGCGCACCCGGTAGGTGGCCTCGTTCGCCCGTTCCAACAGGAACGCGATCCGGCGCAGGTCGGCGATGGGATCTCTCGCGCGAGCCATGTCAGGGCGCCTTCGGGCAGCCGTGCTTGCGTTGCCACGCGGTGACCTCGGCGGCCGGCTCCTTGTTGCCGCCGCGCCGCCAGGAGTCCAGGTAACGCGCCGGCCAGATCACCCCGCGCCGGATCCACCAGCCGTCCTTGCCCGCGCACGCCGGCGAGATGCCGAAGTGCACGTGACACACGTTGTTCGCGTTGCCGGTGCGGCCCACCTTGCCGAGCTGCTGCCCGGCGCGGACCCGCACCCCGGGGTCGACTCCGCTGGCCACGACACTCAGGTGCGAGCCGTAGTACCGCACCCCGTCGTCGCCGAGCAGGGCGACCGACAGGCCGCCGTTGTCCGGGCCCTGCGGCCCACGCTTGCGGTAGCGGTCCACGCGGCTCACCTGCAGCACCGTCCCGTCGGTCACCGCCACGAACGGTTCGCCGCAGTCGGCGAAGAGATCCGTCCCCGGGTACGCCCCGTGCGTCGGGTGGTAGTCGACGTTGTCGGCGCGTACCGGAAAGACGTGCTTCAGCCCGGTGCGGGGTGCCGTCGCCGACGGCCTGGCCGACGACGGCGCCGGGGAGCTCGGGCCGGTCGCCGCCGGCGTGGGCGGCTGCGACGCCGGCTGGTCGGCGGTCGCCCAGACCGACGGTGGCGTCGGCGCGGCGCCGTCGGGCACCCCCGGCCGGGTGGTCGCACAGCCGGCGGCCAGCACCGGGGCGAGCAACAGCAGGATCGGGTACGCCGGACGAGCGCGGCGGCTGATCGTCGGCGAGGACATCCGGTCATCCTGGCAGAGCCGGTACCGTGGGCACGAGCGGCACGCGTGAGGGAGGGCAGCGACGGTGACCATTGCCCGACCCGACGGTGGCCCGGATTTCGGCGCCGTCCGCCCGGTGCCGCGTACCCCGTCGGGTCTCTTCCCCTCCGGGCCACCGACGCGGCCCACCTACCGCGAGCCGCACCCGGTCACCGGCGGTGGTGTCGCCTCCGGTGGCGGCGCGGCGGCCGGCTGGCTGCTGCTGTTCGGCCTGCTCGGCACCGACGTGGCCAGCTACGCGTGGTGGACTGTGTTCGCCGGCCTGCTGGCCTGGGCCACCGCCCTGGTGCTGGTCCGCTTCGGCGACCGAGGGGTGGCCACCGGGGTCGCCATCGTCACGGCGGGTGGCTGGAGCATCGCCGCCGCCGTGGTGGCGGTCCGTTGGGCCACCAGTGGTGACTGGCCGCTGTGGTGACCGGCACGGACGGGCTCTGAACGGCGCTCGGTGACTGCACCGTGTGCCCGGTTGGCTGCGTAGCGAACGCCGTCTTGACGTGGCCGCCGAGACTCGGCACGCTCGGGACTATGGCCTGGACCACTCCCCGGCAGGATCCCGATCGCAATCGCCGTCGACTGCAGTTGCTGGCCGAGTTGGCGGGCGCCCGGGCGGTCCGCCAGCGCAGCCGACCGCAGCGGCAGCGCACCGAGCGTCTGCGTCAGCTCATCGCGACCCGCCGTCGAGTCGTCGGCTGATCCGACTTTGTCAGGAATGACCCGCCCTTCGGGGCGTTGACGGGTCGCCTGCCGACCCGACCGGCTAACGTGCACGCGTAACGAGTCGACGCTGTGTCGAGGGCTATTGGGGGGACCGTGTCGTACTTCGCTGCGGCCGTGGTGCGCGACGACAGTGGCTGGACCGCCGCCGAGGTCAGCCTGCGTGGCGCCACCGACATCGACGAGGTTGCCGACCGGCTGCGTGACGTCGACCAGGAGGCCGACGTGTCGCTGCTCTTCGTCGAGGCCGACGACGCGTACCTGGTGATCCTGCGCCTCGACGAGGGCGAGGACCTGCGGGTGTTCGGTTCGGACTCCGCGTACGCCGAGGAGTCGCAGCTCGGGTCGCTGCTGGTCGGTGACCTGAAGACCTCGGTCACCGGGCTCGACGGTGACGACGAGCCACGCCCGGTGAGCACCGGTGACGAGGAGAGCGAGCAGCCCGTCGTCGACCCGGAGGCCGACCCGGTCGGTGACGCCGACCTGCTGGCCAACCTGGGCATCTCCGCGCAGAAGCTGCTGACCCTCTGCACCCACGAGGGGATGATGCCGGCGGACGTCACCGCCGAGATCTGCCAGGTGCTCGGCTGCGCCGACGAGGTCGAGGAGCTGCGTGAGGTCTGAGCCGACCGACGCCACCGATCCTTCGCTGGAGTCGATCCGACCGGGCCAGCCGACCCCCGGCGCTGTGGGCCGCGCCGGGCCGGGCGCCCACGAGGGCCTGGCCGACCTGGGCGAGGTCGGCCGACGACAGCGGCACGAGCTGTGGATGCGCCGCGCCCTGGAGATCGCCGTCGCCGGTCCACAGGTCGACGACACGGTCAGCACCGACGTCGACGACGTGCCGGTGGGGGCGGTGCTCTACGGGCCAGACGGCACCGAGTTGGCCACCGGACGCAACGAACGCGAGCTGACCGGCGACCCCACCGCCCACGCCGAGGTGCTGGCCCTACGCCGGGGCGCCGAGCGCACCGGCCGGTGGCGGCTGGACGGCTGCACCCTGGTGGTCACCCTCGAACCGTGCACCATGTGCGCCGGGGCGCTGGTGCTGTCCCGGGTCTCCACAGTCGTGTTCGGCGCGTGGGAACCCAAGACCGGCGCTGCCGGATCGCTCTGGGACGTGCTGCGGGACCGTCGGCTCAACCACCGCCCCGAGGTCTACGGCGGGGTGCTGGAGGCCGAGACCGCCACCGTCCTCCGCGCGTTCTTCCGCTGAGGCCGCGCCGCCGGTCAGGCCGGCGGCAGGGTGACGGTGACGATCAGACCGCCGTCCGGGCGGGGCTGCGCCTCGGCGGTGCCGCAGTGGGCCCGGGCCACCGCGCGGACGATGGACAGCCCCAGCCCGAAGCCCCGCGCGCCGACGACCCGCTCCCGCGACAGCCGCCGGAAGGGCTGGAACATCGTCTCGACGTCGTAGCCCGGGATGACCGGGCCGGTGTTCGTCACAGTGAGGGTGGGCCGGCCGTCGACCAGCCCGGTGCGGACCTCCACCCAACCGTCGTCGGGCAGATTGTGGCGCAGCGCGTTTTCCACCAGGTTGAACGTGAGCCGCTCCAACAGCACCGGGTCGCCACTGGTGGGCGCCGGGGCCAGGGCCCGCCGAACCGGCACGCCGGGTGCCTGCTTCCCGGCCTGATCGGTCGTGTGCGCGCAGACCTCGGCCAGGTCGACCGGCGTACGCTCGGTCAGCTCGTTCTCCGAGTCGGCCAGGGTCAGCAGACCGTCGATCAGCCGCTCGTGGCGCTCGTTGACAGCCAGTAGCGACTCACCCAGTCGCCGGGTCTCCGCCGAGGCGTCCGGGCGGGTGATCGCCAGCTCCACCAGGGCGCGGTTGAGCGCCAGCGGCGTACGCAGCTCGTGCGAGGCGTTCGCCACGAACCGGCGCTGCCCGTCGAAGGAGCGATCCAGCCGTTCCAGCATCTCGTCGAAGGTGTCGGCGAGTTCGCGTACCTCGTCGGGAGGGCCGGTGAGCGCGATCCGCTCGTGCAGACCACGACCGGCGGTGTCCGCGCCGGCGATCCGGCGGGCCGTGCCGGTGATCTGGAGCAGGGGCTGCAACGCCCGACCGGCGAGCAACCAGCCGAACGCGATCGCCACCGTCGACACCACGATCAACGCGATACCGCCCTGGGTGAGAAGCGACTCCAAAGCGTTGCGCTTCGCCTCGTCCTGCACCTCCTGCAACAGGGCGCGCAGGTCGTCGACGTTCTGCCCGCTGGGCGTCGTGGGGGAGGTCTTCGGCAGGTCCCGCAGTTTCACCCCGAACGGCTGCGCCATCCGTTGATCCACCAGCACGTACGTGACGGCGAGCAGGACCACGCCGGCCAACAGGAAGAGCCCGCCGTAGATGAGGGTGAGCCGGGCGCGGATCGTGAGGCGTTTCATCGGATCTGGTACCCCGCCCCGGGAACCGTCTCGATCACCGGCGGGTCGCCGAGTTTGCGGCGCAGCTTCATGACTGTCACCCGGACCACGTTGGTGAACGGGTCGATGTGCTCGTCCCAGGCGCGTTCCAACAGGTCCTCGGCGGAGACCACCGCGCCGTCGGCGCGCAGCAGTTCGGCAAGCACCGCGAACTCCTTGCGGGACAGCGCCACGTGCCGGTCGTCCCGGCGTACCTCGTGTCGGGCCGGGTCGAGCTGAATGCCGGCGCGACGCAGCGTCGGCGGCGCCGCCGGGCGGGACCGGCGGGTCAGCGCGTGCACCCGGGCCGACAGCTCGACCAGGGCGAACGGCTTGGTCAGGTAGTCGTCGGCACCGAGCGCCAGCCCCGCCACCCGTTCCCGGACCGCCGCCGACGCGGTCAACATCAGCACCCGGGTCTCCCCGCCCGCGTCCACGATCGCCCGGCACACGTCGTCGCCGTGCACCACCGGCAGATCCCGGTCCAGGACCACCACCGCGTACTCGTTGACGCCGAGCCGTTCCAACGCGGCGTCCCCGTCGTACGCCACGTCGACAGCGAACGACTCCCGACGCAGCCACTCGGCGATGGCGTCCGCCAGCACGTTCTCGTCCTCGACCACCAGCACTCTCACCCCTCCATGGTGCTCGGGGTGCGGTAACGGCGGCATAACCGCCGACGGTAACGCCGGGGATACGCCCACTGCCCTGCACTGGGTGTCACGTTCGGCGAACCGCGTCGGACCTGAGCGGAAGCGGACACGATGCGACGACAGATGCTTGCGATCCCCGTCCTGCTCGCCCTGGTGCTGTCCGGGTGCGGCGCGGGAGGCGACGGCGGCGGCGGGGTCGCGACCGCCGGTGGGGCGAAGGCAGAGGCCACGGCGAGCGGCCCGCCGGCCAGTGACTCCGAGCGGCAACTCGCCTTCGCCAGGTGCATGCGGGAGAACGGGGTGGACATGCCCGACCCGGAGGCGGGCGGGCGTCCCGGCTTCCGGTTCGGTGCGGACGTGGATCAGCAGAAGGTCCAGGCGGCCATGGAGAAGTGCCAGGACAAGCTGCCAAACGGCGGGCAGGGACCGCAGCTCAACCCCGAGCAGGCCGAGCAGATGCGCACGCTGGCCAAATGCATGCGGGAGAACGGGGTGCCGGACTTCCCGGACCCGGACGCCGACGGGCGGGTCCGCATCGGGGCGGGGGGCAACGCGATCAACATCGGCGATCCGGCCATGAAGGCCGCGCTGGAGAAGTGCCGGCAGCACGCGCCGCAGTTCGGGGCCGGCCGGTGACGGGCGCCATCCGACGCACGCGGCTGCGCGCCGCCGTCACCGGCGGCGTCGTCCTGCTGGTCGCCGCCGTGGGAGTGGTCGCCGCTGTGGGCTTCGGCGGCGGTGCCGACGAGGGCCGTGCCCAGGCCGGCTCCGCACCACCCGCCACCGCCGCTGTCACCCGGCAGACCCTCGCCGACTCGGAGACGGCGGACGGTGAGCTGGGGTACGGCGCGACGCGTACCGCCACGGTGAAGCTCAGCGGCACCGTCACCGGGCTGGCGGCCACCGGATCGACGGTACGGCGGGGCAAGGCGCTCTACCTGGTCGACAACGAGGAGGTGGTGCTGCTCTACGGCGGGCTGCCCGCGTACCGGGACCTCGCCCCCGGGGTGGAGGGGCCCGACGTGGCGCAGTTCGAGCGGAATCTCGAAGCGCTGGGCTACACCGGCTTCACCGTCGACGACGAGTACACCGGCGCCACAGCGGACGCGGTCCGGGACTGGCAGGAGGACCTGGGCCTGACCGAGACCGGTCGGGTCGAGCCGGGGCGGGTCGTGTACGCCGACCGGGAGGTCCGGGTGGAGAGCCACCAGGTCGACGTCGGCGATCTCACCCAGCCCGGCCAGGCGGTGCTGACGTACACCGGCACCAGCCGGGTCGTCACCGTCGAGTTGGACGTGGACGACCAGCGGTTGGCCAAGCGCGACGCGAAGGTCACAGTGCGGTTGCCGGACGGCCGGTCGGTGGCGGGCACGATCAGCACTGTCGAGACGGTCGTCCAGGCCGGCGCGACCGGCGCCAACGGGCAGGCCGGCGACGCCGAGACGAAGATCGAGGTGACAGTCGCGGTGACCGACCCGAAGGCCCTCACCGGCTTCGACCAGGCCAGCGCGAACGTCACGTTCACCGTCTCGGAGCGCCGCGACGTGCTCACAGTGCCGGTGGCGGCCCTGTTGGCGCTGGCCGAGGGCGGCTACGGCGTCCAGGTCGCCGAGGGCGACGCGAGCCGGGTCGTCGCGGTGACCACCGGGTTGTTCGCCGACGGTCGGGTGGAGGTCACCGGTACGGGCCTCACCGAGGGCACCACGGTGGTGGTGCCGACGTGAGCGGCGAGGTGATAGTGCTCGACCGGGTCAGCAAGCGGTACGCCGGCGGTGTCGTCGCGTTGGACGACGTGTCGCTGCGGATCGGTCAGGGCGAGTTGGTCGCGATCGTCGGCCCGTCCGGATCGGGCAAGTCGACAATGTTGCACCTGATCGGCACCCTGGACCGGCCGTCGTCGGGCAGCGTGCTCATCGACGGGTACGACGCGGCGAAGCTGACCGACCGGGAGTTGTCCGCGCTGCGGGCCACCCGGATCGGTTTCGTCTTCCAGCAGTTCCACCTCGCCCCCGGCGTCCCGGTCGTGGACAACGTGGCCGACGGGTTGCTCTACTCCGGCGTACCTCTCAGGAGGCGGCGGGACCGGGCGGAGGCCGCGTTGGTCCGGGTCGGCCTGGGCCACCGGTTGGGGCACCGGCCGCACGAGCTGTCCGGCGGGGAACGGCAGCGGGTGGCCGTGGCCCGCGCGGTGGTCGGTGAGCCGGCGGTGCTGCTCGCCGACGAGCCGACCGGCAACCTCGACTCCCACTCCGGCGCCGGGGTGTTGGCGCTGCTGCACGACCTGCACCGGGCCGGCACCACAGTGGTGGTGATCACCCATGACCGGGAGATCGCGGGAAGCCTGCCCCGGCAGGTGCGGATGCGCGACGGCGCGGTGCGGCACGACTCGGCCCTCGCGTCGGGCGGTGTCGGCTGATGGCGACGCTGACGCCGGCCCGACTGCGACCGGCGGACGTCGTGCGCGTCGGTGGGGTGGGGCTGCGGACCCGTCCGCTGCGGGCGTTCCTCTCCGCGTTGGGCATCGCGATCGGCATCGCCGCGATGATCGCTGTGGTCGGCATCTCCTCGTCGTCCCGGGCCGAGCTGGACCGGGCGCTCGACGCGCTCGGCACCAACCTGCTCACCGTCGAGCCGGGCAGCACCCTGTTCGGCGCTGACGCGCAGCTGCCCGAGGAGTCGATCGCGATGATCGGGCGGATCGGCCCGGTGACCGAGGTGTCCGCGACCGGGCAGGTGCCCGACGCCAAGGTGTACCGCTCGGATCGGATCCCGACGGCGGAGACCGGTGGCATCGCCACCCGGGCGGCCCGGCTGGACCTGCTCGGCACAGTGGGAGCCCAGGTGACCACCGGCACCTGGCTCAACGAGGCGACCGCTCGCTACCCGGCGGTCGTGCTCGGTGCCACCGCCGCGCAGCGGCTCGGGATCACCTCGGCGGACCCGCAGATGCAGGTGTGGCTGGGTGGACGGCCGTTCACAGTGGTCGGCACCCTCGCCGCCGCACCGCTCGCCCCGGAGTTGGACACGTCGGCGTTGGTCGGCTGGGCGGCGGCGGCCGAATACCTGGGCTTCGACGGTCACCCGACCACCGTCTACACCCGGGCACAGGAGTCGCAGGTCGAGGCGGTCCGGTCGGTGCTCGGCGCGACCACCAATCCGGAGGCGCCGAACGAGGTCGAGGTGTCCCGGCCCTCGGACGCGCTGGCTGCCGCCGAGGCGACCGACGACGCGTTCACCGGCCTGTTGCTGGGCCTGGGGGCGGTCGCCCTGCTGGTCGGTGGTGTCGGCGTGGCGAACACCATGGTGATCTCGGTGCTGGAACGCCGAGCCGAGATCGGCCTGCGCCGGTCACTCGGCGCCACCCGCGGTCAGGTACGGGCCCAGTTCCTCACCGAATCGCTGCTGCTCTCGGCGCTCGGCGGGATCGGTGGGGTGGTGCTGGGCATCCTGGTCACAGCGGGCTACGCGCTGTCGCAGGACTGGCCGACAGTGGTGCCGGCCTGGGCGATGCTCGGCGGGGTGGGCGCGACGCTGGTCATCGGCGGCTTCGCCGGCCTCTACCCGGCGGTGCGTGCCGCCCGCCTCGCGCCGACGGAGGCGCTGGCCGCCGTGTGACCGGCGTGGCACGGGCCGGTCGGCCTGGCCCGGTTGGGTTGGCGGGGCTCGGCCGGGCTGTCCCGGGTCGGCGTGATGCGAAAGAGCGTGATGACTGTGCGGCATATTGATGCCTCACAGTCATCACGCTCGTCGCGGTGACGCCGCCCGCCGGAACGGGTCAGGCAATGATCGTGTCGAGGGCGATCTCGACCATCTGGCTGAAGGTCTGCTCGCGCTCCTCCGAGGTGGTCTTCTCACCGGTCTTGATGTGGTCGCTGACTGTCAACACGGTCAGCGCGCGGGCCTTGAACCGGGCGGCGATCGTGTAGAGCGCCGCCGACTCCATCTCCACAGCCAGCACGCCGTAGTCGGCGAGGGTGTCGTACAGGTCCGGCCGGTCGGTGTAGAAGGCATCCGCCGCCAGGATCGGCCCGACGTGCATGGTGATGCCGCGCCGCTCGGCCACCTCGACCGACGTACGCAGCAGCCCGAAGTCGGCCACCGGGGCGTAGTCGATCAGCCCGTCGAAGCGCATCCGGTTCATGTTCGAGTCGGTGGACGACCCGATCGCGGCCACCACGTCCCGCAGTTGCAGGTCGGTGCTGAGGGCGCCGCACGAGCCGACCCGAATCAGCGTCTTCACGCCGTACTCGTTGATCAACTCGTGGGCGTAGATGGAGGCCGACGGCATGCCCATGCCGGAGCCCTGGACGGAAACCTCGACGCCGTTCCAGCGGCCGGTGAAGCCCAGCATGCCCCGAACCGTCGAGTAGCAGGTGGCGCCCTCGAGGTAGGTCTCCGCGATCCACTTGGCCCGCAGGGGGTCACCCGGCATCAGGACCCGCTCGGCGATCTCGCCCGGCTTCGCGCCGATGTGCGTACTCATGGCAAAGATCCTGCCAGGCCGGCCCGGGCGATACCGGTTCGGCGTCGGAACCGGCGGTCCTGTACCCTCGTCGGCGGTGGCGTGTCCGAGCGGCCTAAGGAGCACGCCTCGAAAGCGTGTGAGGGTTAACGCCCTCCGAGGGTTCAAATCCCTCCGCCACCGCTCTGTAGTGCAGAAACGCCCGGTCGATCCGCGAGGATCGACCGGGCGTTTTCGCGTCAGAGCTGCTGCTCGCCGCCGTCGACGAACAATTCGCCGCCGGTCATGAAGCTGCTCTGGTCGGAGGCGAGGAAGAGCGCGGCGTTGGCGATCTCGTCCGGGTGTGCCATGCGCTGCATGGGCACGCCCGAGGCGATGGCCTTCAGCAACCCGGGTGCCTCGGCGGGGCTGGGCGCGAGGCCGGCGAGCCCGGGGGTCTCGGTCGAGCCGGGGATCAGGGTGTTGACCCTGATCTTCCGGCCGATCAGCTCGGCGGCCCAGGTGCGGCCAAACGAGCGGATGGCCGCCTTGGACGCGGCGTAGACGCTGAACGCGGGGGTGCCGTTGCTGGCGGCGGTCGAGCCGGTCAGCACGATCGACGCGCCCTCGTTGAGCAGGGGCAGGGCCTTCTGCACTGTGAAAATGGTGCCGTAGATGTTGGTGTCGAAGGTGGTTGCCACGTGCTCGACCGTGATCGAGTCGAGCGAACGGAACTCGCCACCGCCGGCGTTGGCGAACACCACGTCCAGCCCAGCGCCCCGCTCCTCGATCGCCCGCATCACCCGGTCCAGGTCGTCGAGCTTGCTGACATCGCTGGCGATGCCTGTGACGTTCGCGCCGATGCTGGCGACGGCCTCGTCCACCGGGCCCTTGCGGCGGCCGGTGACGAAGACGTACGCGCCTTCTGCGGCGAAGCGGCGGGCGGCGGCCAGGCCGATGCCCGTGGTGCCCCCGGTGACGAGGGCGGTCTTGCCGTCGAGCTGTCCCACGATGGAACTCCTCTGTTGGGGTGTGGTGGTGTGCGGCCGGCCGGGCCTCAAGCAAGTTTTGTACCGAGCGGTACGTATCCGAACGTAGCAACCGCCGACCGGGTCCGCAAATTTCTGTACCGATCGGTTTCCGCTGTCGGTAGGATGGGCGGAGAAGGGGTGATGGGCTGTGCCGCAGAGAGGTCGACCACGTGGCTTCGACGCCGACGAGGCGTTGGAGCGCGCGGTGGAGGTGTTCTGGCGACAGGGATACGAGGGCGCCTCGATGAACGACCTCGCCGAGGCCATGGGGATCAACAAACCCAGCCTCTACGCCGCCTTCGGCGGTAAGGAGGAGCTGTTCCGCAAGGCCGTGGCCCGCTATGCCGAAAAGGACATGGAGTACGCGCGGGACGCTTTCGCCCAGCCGACCGCGTACGAGGTGGTCGCCACCCTGCTGCGCGAGAACGCGATCGCCGTGACCCGGACCGACCGACCGGCCGGTTGCCTGTCGATCCAGGGCGGCACGAGCTGCTCTACCGAGAACGCGTCCATCGCCGGTTTCCTCGCCACCAGTCGCCTGGGCGGTGAAGGTGCCCTCGCCGACCGGCTCGCCCGCGCCGTCGCCGACGGCGACCTGCCCGCGCAGGCCGACCCGGTCGCGCTCGCCCGCTTCGTCATGATCGTCACCGAGGGGCAGGCGGTGCATGCAGCCGCCGGGGTCAGCAGGGAAGACCTGCGACAGGCCGCGGAGATCGCGCTCGCCGGTTTCGTGGCCGCGTCCGGGGCGCGCCTGCCCGAGCAGGCCAGCGACAGGGTCTGAGCGGTCACCGTTCGAGCAGCGCCGCCATCCCGTCGAGCAGACGTTGCAGACCGAATTCGAAGAGACTCTCGACATTGAGGTCGACCGCTGTCCGGCTGAGTCGGGCCAGATGCGGAAACTCGCCCGCCGCGAGCAGCCCACCGAACACGTCGGCCTGGGCCGCCATCCACTCGTCGTCGGTCAGGCCGGTGTCCTGCTCCGCCTCGGCCTCCCGCTCCAGGTTGACGGCGGTACCTCGGACATGGTTGGCCAGTGCGGCCGCCAGGTGAAGCTGGGTGTGCTGGTCCAGGCCGTGCCGGGCGAGGGCGCGCAGCGCCCACTCCGTGTGCGCGACGGCGTGCGGTGCCATCAGTGGGCGGGTCAGCGAGATGACCTGGGCCAGCCAGGGATGCCGCCGGTAGATCGACCACTGAAGTCGGCTGAGCAACTCCAGTTGGGCTCGCCATCCGGGCGGGAGCGTGCGCGGCAGCCGATGCGCGGCGAAGGCCGCGTCCGCCATCAGCACGAGAAGCTGCTCCTTGCCCCGAACCTGCCGGTACAGCGACATGGTGGGGACGTCCAACTCCATCGCGATGCGCCGCATGCTCAGTGCCGGTAGCCCCTCGGCGTCGGCAATCGTCATGGCGGTCCGCACCACCTGGTCGCGGGTCAACCCCTGGACGGGCAGCCGCCGACCGCCGGGCGGGGCACCCCGACCCGGCGTGGTCGGCGTTGCGCCGGCCACCACCATGCCCACACCCGGCACCGCCCGGACCAGGTTCTCCTGGCGAAGCGCGGTGAGCGCCCGGCTGGCGGTCGCCATGGCGACGCCCCACTCCCGGACGATCTGCCGGGTGGATGGCACCCGGTCGCCGGGGCCCAACTCGCCTGCCACGATGCGCCGTCGCAACTCCCCGACGATGCGCAGATAAGGAGGAGTGGATTCGTCTAACTCCGCCACGATCGCCTCCCGCCAGCCTCGCGGTGACCGTAGCGCACTAGAGCACCGGTAGGCGCCCCCGCCCTTCCGGCCATTGCGTACTAGAGCTCCCTGGCCGGCTGGTCGCCAGCTCGACATGCTCGACGCAGCCCGGTGCGTACGCCGTACCGGCGTCGACGAAATGAGGAGAGCATGAGAAGAGTTCCGTACCCCCGATGGGCCGTCACGGTGGGCGCTGTCGTCCTCGTCTGCCCGGCGATGGCCGTCGGTCCGGCCGCGGCCGACGACGACCGCCGGAGCGCTGCCGTCGTCCGGACCGACCAGGGCGCGGTGCGGGGGACCGTCGCGGCAGACCACCGCTCGTTCCAGGGCATCCCGTACGCGAGACCACCGCTGGGCGCGCTGCGCTGGGCACCGCCGCAGCCCGGTCCGACATGGACCGGAGTGCGCGACGCGAGCCGACCCGGTGACGGCTGCGCCCAACTGCAAGGGCTGCCGATGGACACACCCTCCGAGTCCGAGGACTGCCTCTACCTGAATGTCACCACCCCGCGCTCGGTCGAACGAACGCCTCGACCGGTGATGGTCTGGTTGCACGGCGGGGACTACCGGTTCGGCAGCGGTGACGGATACGGCGGGCAGCGGCTGGCCGCCGGAGGTGACGTCATAGTCGTCACTGTGAACTACCGGCTCGGCGCGCTCGGCTTCCTGGCGCATCCGGCGCTGGCCGGTCGGGACGGAATCACCGGCAACTTCGGGTTGCAGGACCAGCAGGCCGCACTGCGCTGGGTGCGGCGCAACGCCGCGGCCTTCGGCGGCGACCCGGGCAACGTCACAGTGTTCGGCCAGTCCGCCGGGGCGACAAGTGTCTGCGCGCAGCTCGCCGCGCCGGGCTCCGCTGGACTGTTCCACCGGGCGATCATGCAGAGCAACTCGTGCGCCAACCCGGTCCAGACCCGGGCCGAGGCGATCGGGGCGGCTCAGGAGTTCGCCCGGAGGATCGGCTGCACCGACCCGGCAGCGGTCGCCGCCTGCCTGCGCGGACGTCCCCCCGCCCGGCTGGTCGAGACGGCCGGCTACCCCGGCGAGGGTGTCGACCTGGGCCCGGTCGTCGACGGTCGCACGCTACCGGTGGACCCGGCGGACGCGCTGACCACCGGGAGGCTGCATCCGGTACCAGTGCTGACCGGGATGAACCGGGACGAGTCCCGGCTCGTGGTGTGGGGGATGGAACGGTTCGGACTCAACTGCCCGGAGCCGCCGAAGCCGGACCAGGAGCCGGAGTCGTGCCCGCTCACCGACGACCAGTACCGCGACCAGGTGCGCGCCATGTTCGGTGACCACGCCGAGGAGGTGCTGGCCCGCTATCCGCGCGACCCCGCCCAATCGGCCAGCGCGACGTTGGGCGCCGTGCTGACCGATCACGACTACGCCGAGCCGGTCTACTCCGCCGCGTTGGCATTCGCGCGGCAGGTGCCGACGTTCGCGTACGAGTTCGCCGACGAGGACGCGCCGTTCTTCACCGAAGGACCCGAACCGACGTTCGCCACCGGCGCGTACCACTGTGCCGAGCTGCCGTACCTGTTCGCTGTCGACTACGCCGAGGCGTTGACGCCGACCCAGCGGCGGCTCTCCGACGAGATGGTGCGCACCTGGAGCGACTTCGCCCGGACGGGTCGGGCGAGCTGGCCTCGACTGCGCCCTGACGCCACGTACGTGCGGGTGTTCGCCGGTGGCGGCGGACCGGGCAGGACGGACTTCGCGGCGGCCCACTCGTACGACTTCTGGAGGTCGCTGCGCCGCTGATGCCGTCACGGGAGCGACGAGTGGGCCGGCCCTCAGGGGACCCGGCCCGCTCACCTACCCGGATCCTTCAGGAAGGCGAGCACGGCGGCGACCCGGCGATGCACGTCGCTGTCGGGTGGCAGGTCGAGCTTGGTGAAGATGTTCCCGATGTGCTTGCTCACCGCGCGCTCGGTGATCACGAGCTGGGCGGCGATGCCCGTGTTGGTGCTGCCTCCGGCCATCAGCGCGAGCACCTCGCGTTCCCGGGCGGTGAGCTCGGTGAGCGGGTTGCGCCGGGCGGTGACGAGTTGCGCCACGACCTGCGGGTCCAGCACTGTGCCTCCGGCGGCGACCCGACGTAAGGCGTCGAGGAACTCCTCGACCCGGGACACCCGGTCCTTGAGCAGGTAGCCGACGCCGCCCTGCCCGTCGACGAGCAGCTCGGTCGCGTAGGCGCGCTCGACGTACTGGGACAGCAGCAGCACCGGCAGTCCGGGGTGCAGCCGACGCACGGCCAATGCGGTGCGCAACCCCTCGTCGCGGAACGTCGGCGGCAGTCGGATGTCCATGATGGCGACGTCGGGCCGCTGCCGATCGATCGCCGCGATGATGTCGTCCGGCGTGTCGACCGCTGCCGTCACCTCGAAGCCGGCGGTGCTGAGCAGCAGGTTGAGCCCTTCCTGGAGCAGGACGTTGTCTTCGGCGATCAGGACGCGCACGGCAACTCCACCCGTAGCACTGTCGGCCCGCCGATCGGGCTGCTCAGCTCGACAGTGCCGTCCAGTGCCGCGACCCGGCGCCGGATGCCGGTCAGGCCGGTGCCGGTCGACGGTTGTGCGCCGCCGACGCCGTCGTCGGTCACGTTGACCACCAGGTGACCCGCCTGGTGCTCCACCCGCAGATCACCACCGGTCGCCCTGCTGTGCCGAGTGATGTTGGCCAGCGCTTCGGCCACGACGAAGTAGGCGGCGCTCTCCAACGCCGCCGGTAGTCGTCGCAGCGGGGTGACCCGGACCGTCAGCGGCACCGGACAGTCAGCGGCGAGCGCGTGCACCGCGCCCGGCAGACCTCGGTCAGCCAGAATCGGTGGGTAGATGCCCCGCACCACCGCGCGCAGCTCGGTCAGCGCTGCCTCGACGCTCGTCCGCGCCCGCTCGACCAGCTGGTCCGCCAGCGCCGGGTCGGCTGCCCGTTGACGTTGCGCGACGCCGAGCTGAATGGCGATCGCCACCAACCGGGCCTGGGTGCCGTCGTGCAGGTCGCGCTCGATCCGCCGCAGCTCCGCCGCGTGGGCGTCGAGCGCGCCGGCCCGGGTGGCGGTGAGCTCCGTGACCCGCCGCTCCAACCGGCTCCGCGAGGACGGCGCGAACGACGCTCGCGCCGCCCGTGCGTACGCCACGGCGCAGGCCGGGACAGCCCACCGGAGAAGTGCCAGCGCGGCGAGCCCGAGCAGGGGCGGCACCAGCAGCGCCTGGGACCAGCTCCGGATCGGCACGACAAAGGTGAGCGGAGCCTCGACCGGCACGGCCCACCACATCAGCGGCACGATCAACCCGCCCAGCGCGAGTAGCCAGAGCAGCAGCACACCGGCAGCTAGCGGCACACCGGCGATGGCGTGCACGGTCAGCCAGAGCGCACTTCGGTAGGTGACCAAATCGCCTCCGGCAATGCGCAGCCACGCGGCCTGACTCGCGCACAGCACCTGGGACTCGGCCGGAACTGCCAGGCCCAGCAACCGGTCTGCGCGGCGCCGCTCCAGGCGAACGATCGACCGGAGGACACGCACGGCTGGCGGCAGCAGCGCGATGCCGACCAGGACGAGGCTCAGGCCAAGTGCCCCGGCGAGCGCGCCGATCGCGACCGCCGACGCCACCGCAGTAGCCCCGCCGGTCACCAGGTACGTCGTCGCGAACCGAGCCCGCCGCATCGTCACATTCTCCGTCCACAGGGGCGGCCGGGGCAGTGTAGCCAGCTACACCATTGATCAGGGCCTCTGCTCCCTCGTGGCCCCGCCTGGCCGTCCCTAGCGTCGACGACATGAGAAGACCGACACGACGACGGCACACAATCGGGGTGCTCGCCGGAGCTGTCCTGCTCACCCTCGCCGGCGTGGGGGCACCAGCCGCGGCCCGTCAACCGGGGCCGGCGTGCTCCGATCGGCCGGCGACGACCGCCGCGCTGCACTACCTGACCGGCACCCATCGGTTGGCAGGCGCGGCCATCGAGGTGAGCGGACCGGGGTGCGGCAGGTGGGCTGCTGCCAGCGGGTGGGCCGACCTGCGGACGGGCCGGCCGATGCCTGTCGACGAACGGATCCGGATCGGCAGTTCGACGAAGGCATTCACCGCGACAGTGGTGCTGCAACTCGTCGCGGAGGGCCAGCTCGTCCTGGACGCCCCAATCGAGAGGTACCTGCCAGGCCGGGTCCGTGGCAACGGGTACGACGGCCGACGGATCACCGTCCGTGATCTGCTGCGGCACACCAGCGGCCTGCCCGACCACGTCGACGCGCTCGACTGGGACCGGGTGGATCGCTGGCGGTATCGGCACTTCGCGCCAGCGGAGCTGATCGCGATGGCGCTGGGCCAGCCGCGGCCGGCCACCAGTTGGCACTACTCGACCACCAACTACGTCCTCGCCGGCCTGATCGTCGAGCAGGTCACCGGCCGCGACATCAGCGTGCAGATCACCCGACGGATCATCGGGCCGTTGGGCCTGCGCGATACCTACTGGCCGGGCGACTCGGTGCGGATCCGGGGTCCCCATCCGCGCGGCTACGCGTTGATCGGCGCTGAGCGGCGGAGCGACATAACCCAGCGGCGGCGCGACGTCACCGAGTTCAACATGTCGTACGGCGGAGCTGGTGGGGCGCTGGTCTCGACCCTCGCCGACCAGAACCGGTTCTTCGCCGCGCTGCTCGGCGGTCAACTGCTGGACCCGGTCCGCCTCGCCGAGATGACCCACACCGTGCCGACCGATCCGGACCGGCTGTGGCCCGACGCCCGATACGGGCTCGGGATCATCTCGACGCCGTTGGCCGGCTGCGGCGGGGCCCTGTACTGGGGCCACGGTGGCACGACACCGGGCTTTCGCACCCTGGGCGGGGTCACCGCCGACGGTCGCCGGGCGCAGTTGGTGGTGAACGACGAGCCGGCGTCGTACGAGAGCTGGCAGGCGCTGTCCACGACCCTGCACACCGCCCTGTGTGAGTCCCGGTGATCCGCCGCGGGGCCGATTTTCCCACCGAGGAGATGAACATGACCTGGAGCAGATGGACCGCGACGGCGCTGAGAATGGTGGCCGCGCTGACCGTGCTCGCCATCACCGCCACCGCCGCCGGGCCGGTGCCGGCCGCCGCCGCCGCCGACCTGGCCGGTCCCCAGCGGCAGCGGCTCGACTGGCACACCTGCCAGCGGGGCTCGGCCGACCCGGCTGGTGCGGAGCTGGACCAGGCCGGCGCTTCCTGCACCGAGCTGGCCGTTCCGCTGGATCACGCCCGCCCGGACGGCCGCACCATCACCCTGGCACTGTCCCGGCTGCCGGCGACCGACACCGCGCACCGGCTCGGCGTCCTGCTGCTGAACACCGGCGGTCCCGGTGCGCCGGGAATGTCGGACGTTCTGCCGATCCGGCAGTGGCTGGGTGAGGTCGGGGCAAGATTCGACCTCATCGGGCTGGACCCTCGGTTCGTTGGTCGCAGCACCCCGCTGGACTGCGGCTGGCCAACGGGCACCTGGACTCGCTCCGCCGGACCAGACCGCGCCACGTTCGACCGGCTGACCGCATTCGAACGGGACCTGGCCTCCCGATGTGCCCGCCGGCACGCCGACCTGTTGCCGCACATCACCACCCGGAACACGGCCCGCGACATGGACCTGCTCCGGGCCGCGCTCGGCGAGCAGAAGCTCTCCTACCTGGGCTACTCCTACGGCACCTACCTGGGCGCGGTCTACACCCAGATGTTCCCGGAGCGTGCCGATCGGGTCGTCCTGGACAGCGCTGTCGACCCCGCCAGCTACGGCGCGAGGGTGCTGCGCGAGGCCGGGCCCGCCAACGAGGTCGCACTGCGCGACTGGGCGGACTGGACGGCCCGCCACCACCAGCGGTACGGCCTGGGCCGCACCGGTCAGCAGGTGCTGGCCGTGGTGGACGGGATCCTCGCCGCCGCGGCCCGCCGCCCGCTACGGGTGGGTGGCTATCAGGTGGACCGGCAGTCGGTGCCGTACCTGCTGATCAATCGGCTCAGCGACGATCGGGACGAAACCCAGGCCGACCTCGCGGAGACGGTTCGGGTGCTGTGGCAGGCCGCGGTGTCGGGTTCTGCGACGCCGACCGCGTCTCTGGCGGACACGTTGTCGTTCCTGTTGACCGGGGCCGAGTCGGCAACGGGCAGTGTGCAGGCCGCGATCCTCTGCGGCGACGTGCCGGTACGCCGTGATGCTGGGCACTACTGGCGCGATATTCGACAGCATCAGACCACCGAGTCCCGTTTTGGGGAGTTGACCAGGGCGATCAGCCCGTGTGCGTTCTGGCCTCAGCAACCCCGGGAGCGGCCGACAGTCGTGCGGAATTCCGTGCCGGCACTGATCGTGCAGTCCACGGGGGACACTCGCACGATCTACCAGCACGGTCAGGCCATGCATCGGGCGCTCACCGGTTCCCGGCTGATCACCCTGCACGACGCTCGGATTCACGGTGTCTTCGGCAACTACGGCAACGTCTGCGTGGACGACGCGGTCGTCGCGTACCTCGCCGACGGGCAGTTGCCGGCCAGAGACCTCGACTGCGTCAGCCGCACGTCGTCCTGATCAGTCCGCGCCGGTCAGCACGGGCCCGCACCCTCGTCGAAGAGGCGGCGGGCCCAGTCCGCGTACCCGGCGATGGTCTTTTGGACAGTGCGCCCGTCGTGCAGGAACAGGTACGCGCGGTCGCCGCTGCGGGCAAGTAACCCGTCGAGCCTGTGTGTCCCCTGTGGAGCCCGTAGCCGGCTGACCTCCGTGTAGCGGTCCCAGACCTCGCCGACGGGGGAGCCCGCCGTGATGCCCTCCGGTGTCCGCATCGGGTCGCCTACCCAGAGCAGCACGAGTTTGTCCTCAACGAAGACCGGGCTGACCGTGTCGTGGCCGGCGAGCATCGGCCCGCAGGCGTCCAGGCTGGTACGCAGGATGCCGCGTCGGGTCAGCTCGTCCTCGGTGGCGCCGAACTCGATGTTGCGCAGGCCGTTCAGGTCGATGATCTCCACGTTGCCGGCGGGCCGGCCGTTCGGAATCGACCCGGTTGGCGGTACGCCGCTGCCCGCGATCGAGGCAGCCGTCATCAGCGTGGCGATAAACGCAAATTGTCGCAATTTCATGGAATCCCCCAGTCCCCAACGGAACGGAAGCGTTCAGGTTGCTGCCGATCGCCGGATTACTGGTTTTCCCACTGCTCGACCAGCTCGTCCCAGTAGTCGGCGCTGAGTCGACGCCGGCCGTGCGCCAGCCAACCCTCGGTGCTCCGCTCCAGGTGCAACCCCAATTCGGCGAACCTGTCGATCCAGGTGCCGGGCTCCACGCCGAGCTGACTCAGCGCACAGTTGATCGGCCACTGCTCGCGCGGCGCGCTCAACTCGTCGTCGAAGCACGGGCCCCAGGACAGCGCCCCGCCCAACCACACCGCCGCCGCCTGGTAGCCGACCCCACCACCGAACTCCGCCTCCAGATAGGCCACCGGCCCCGACTGTGACCAGCGGGTCAGCACCTCGACCAGCGCCGTCGACAACACCAGGCCGAACGGGCGCGCGGCACTCCGGTCGTCAGTGGCGAAATCCGGCAACGACCCGGTCAGCTCGATCACCAACTGCGGGGTGACCGGCAGTAACGCGAAGTCCTGGCGCAGCTCGCCGAGGACCGCGTGATCCAGCTCGGCGGTCTGCTCGCGGAGCAGTTCAACGTCCGCGACCACCGCGCTGAGCTGGTAAGCCATCGAACCTCCGGTCGTCCACAGCCTGTGGATAGAACATGTGTACGACGGATTCCCCGCCTTCCGTGCCTGGGACGGTACCGGCCGGAGGGTGGACGTGCCGGGCCCCTGCTCGACGAGAGGGCATCGGCGAGCAGGGCGACGGTTGTACGGTCCTGGCCATGGCCAATCAACTCAGCGTCTCCGGTGTGCCGTTCCCGCTCGTGCCCTCGTCCGCCGAGCTGTGGCGGGTCGACGAGGCGGCCGGCACCGTGGCGATCGAGGCGCAGCCGCACACTGACATCTTCATCGACCCCAGCACCGGCTCCGCCGAGGCGGCCGAGACCACCACCGTCAGTGCCGAGTCGACGCTCAACGCGGCGACGCTGCTCGGGGACCTGCCGACGGGGGACTTCCAGTTCAGCGCCCGGGTCACAGTGGACTTCGCCGCCACCTTCGATGCCGGGGTGCTCCTGCTGTGGCTCGACGAGCGGCGCTGGGCCAAGCTGTGCTTCGAGTTCTCCCCAGCAGGCGACCCGATGATCGTGTCGGTCATCTGCCGAGGCGTCGCCGACGACGCGAACGCCTTCGTCGTACCCGACCGGTCGGTGTGGCTGCGGGTCTCCCGCGTCGACGGGGTCTACGCGTACCACGCCTCGGTCGACGGTGTGACCTGGCGGTTGATCCGCGTCTTCCTCCTCGACCCTGACACGTCTCGCGACCGGATCGGCTTCGCGGGCCAGTCCCCGACCGGTGAGGGGTGCGGCGTGACCTTCGACGAGATCACGTTCCGGGCAGAGCGTCTGGGCGATCTCCGCGACGGCTCGTGACCTACCTGCCGCGGTGGGCGTGCGACCGGGCGCAGGTCAGGTGCGTCGGGTGACCTGGCTGACGAACGCGCGCCAGGCCGTGGGCGCGAAGGCGAGCGCCGGGCCGGCCGGGTCCTTTGAATCCCGTACGCCGATGACGCCGGGCAGATTGTCGGCGACCTCGACGCAGGCGCCGCCGTTGCCGCTGCTGCGGCTGCTCTTGCGCCACCGGGCGCCGTTCAGCTCCATGACTCCGCCACTTCCTGGATGAGTTCGACCGACTGCCAGTGGGACAACGCCTCGCCGCGCACGTTCTCCCATGCCGCCATCATGGCCGCGATGTCCTCGGGGTCGCTAGCGACTTGTCCCTGAAGTTGATTGTCGAGGTAGCCGGCGACCCGGTGGTCGTGGCTGTGCGCGATCACGAAAGGTCCGTTGAGGCCGGCATAGGCGCCGACCGCGCTGGGCACGACGTGCACCCGGATGTGCGGCTCGACGCACGCCGCCGCCACGGCCAGCAGTTGCTCGCGCATCGTCGACCGGCCGCCCACCGGACGGCGGATGACCGCCTCGTCCACGACCGCCGTGAACTGCGGCGGGTCGTCCCGCTTGAGGATGCCCTGCCGGCCGAGTCGGACCGTGAGATGCCGCTCGATCTCACCCCGGGGGATCAGGCCCGCGTCGCCCAGCACCGCGCGGGCGTACGCCTCGGTCTGGAGCAATCCCGGCAGAACTGTCGACTCGAACCAGCGAAGCGACACCGCCTCGCGCTCGATCTCCTGCCACGGACGAAACCAAATGGGGTCACGACGTCTTGAAGTGTCCGGCCAGATGTCCGACACGTCCTTGTGTAGCGCCTCCGCTGCCGCCAGTCGGTGGCGTGGATGCGGGATCCGGTCCTCGGTCAACCAGCGCCCCACGGTCTTCGGGTCGACGCCGACGGTCTCGGCGAGAGATTCGGTGGTGTGTCCGGTGTCGCTGAGCGCCACCCGAAGCGCGTCGTTCACGGCTCCTCCATCGGATGTCCTAGATATCCGGGAACCATATCGCTACGCGGTGTATCTGTCTCGTAACTCTCCCGATGGTGGTCCACAGAAGACGGCGTGGCCGGTGGAGGCGCAGGAGCCCGGCGGTCGGCGTCAGTCCGGGGTCGCCCCGACGGGGAGGCGGGGCGGCCCCCGCCCACCGCGAAGGAGATGAGCCCGTGCCCCGCCGCCGCTACCGGAACCACCTACCGACCCGACCGACCTGGCGCTGTGCCGCGTGCGGCATCGCCTGGCCCTGCTCGGCGGCGAAGCTGCGGCTGCTCGGCGAATACCGGCACGACCGGCTCGCGTTGACCGTCTACCTGGCGACGCTGCAAACAGAGGCCGGCGAACACCTCACCGACCTCGACCCGGCCCGGCTGACCGACCGCTTCCTCTCCTGGGCCCGCGCCCGCGCCTGAATGGTCCCGGCCGCGTGCCCCGTCGACCGATCACACCTGCTGCAGTTGTGTGAGCGACACCGCCTGAGCGCGGTGTCGCTCACCGGTGGGGGAGCCGGCGCCGTTCGGAGTACCCACGGACCCCCGAAGGACGCCGGCCCGCGACCCTGTTCGTCCGGTCAGCCGTCGATGCTGGGCCAGTCGAGACTCGAACAGCTCGGCTGGATCAGGTTGTCCTTCCCGTCGACCAGGCAGATCTTGAGCCCGATGACCTCGCCCTTCGCGACGTTGTTCGGGAAGATCGTGTACGGGTCGTAGATGACCGAAGTCCACGCGCCGTTGCCGTTGTACTTCGTGCCGAGGTACTTCCCGTGCAGCCACGCCCAGACCTGCACCCCATGGCCGTCGGCGGCGATGTCGCGGATGACCAGATAGTCGTCGTTATTACCGCCGCCAGCCGCGCCGGGGCCGTAGTCGATGAAGTCGACCGCGCCGCCCCCCTGGCCGGAGTAGACCGTGTAGTCGTCGTTGCCGGCGGCAGCCGCCGGGTTCGAGGTGGCCAGGATCGCGGTCAGCGCCACCGTCAGCGGCAGCAGTACCCGCCTGGCAAGGGATCGTGTCATGTCCGTCGCACTCCTCTGCATCGCTCGCTCCGGCCCTTCGGTCGGTGCCGATTGGCTTGATCATTGCGATGCCGGCTTGTCCAGACCTTCGACAAACCTTGAACCCCGAGGTGACGAGATCCGCGAACGGGACGCCAACCGGGAGGCGTGGTTCTCGGTGCAGGGCGCGGAGCACGTCCAGGTGGTGGGCTGACGCCTGCGCGCAGACGACTCAGGGCCGGTCCCCGTGGGGCCGGCCCTGTCGTTGGTGCTGCTCAGGCGAGCGGAGGATACGAGATTCGAACTCGTGAGGGTGTAAACCCAACACGCTTTCCAAGCGTGCGCCCTAGGCCTCTAGGCGAATCCTCCGCGAGCCAGGATACAGGCCCGTCTCGGCCGGGCCACCCCACCACCCCCTGAAGATCGACCGGCGGTCGGGTAGGCTGGGCGGCACCTCCCGTGCGGCGGTATCTCGTGAACCTCCCCAGGGCCGGAAGGCAGCAAGGATAAGCGAGCTCTGCCGGGTGCACGGGAGGCCTTTTTGTCTGTGGACCGGTTGATCCGCTCGGCATCCGTGATGTCGCGGTGTCCCGGCCATGCGGACACCGCGGTTTCCAGGAATCCGAGTCGATCAAGCCCTGGCGGCCCGGTCGATCAAGCCCGAAGGCCCAGGCGCCCGGGGTGGTGGGTGGTCACCCGCGCCCGACCGGCGCAGAATGGCTCGGTCGAGAGGAGGCGGGACGAGTGACGCTGGCGCTCTACCGCAAGTACCGGCCGCGTACCTTCGCTGAGGTCATCGGTCAGGAGCACGTGACCGAGCCGCTGTCGCAGGCGCTGCGCAGCGGACGGCTCAACCACGCCTACCTCTTCTCCGGCCCCCGTGGCTGCGGCAAGACCACCAGCGCCCGGATCATGGCCCGCTCGCTCAACTGTGAGCAGGGCCCCACTCCCGAGCCGTGCGGCAAGTGTGACTCCTGCCGCTCGCTGGCCGCCGACGGTGCCGGCTCGATCGACGTGATCGAGATCGACGCGGCCAGCCACGGCGGTGTCGACGACGCCCGCGAGCTGCGCGAGCGCGCCTTCTTCGCGCCAGCCAGCAGCCGCTTCAAGATCTACATCATCGACGAGGCGCACATGGTCTCGACCCAGGGCTTCAACGCCCTGCTCAAGCTGGTCGAGGAACCCCCTGAGTACGTCAAGTTCATCTTCGCCACCACCGAGCCGGAGAAGGTCCTCGGCACGATCCGGTCGCGGACCCACCACTACCCGTTCCGGCTGTTTCCGCCGAAGGTGGTCCGCCCGTACCTGGAGCAACTCACCCAGGCCGAGGGCGTCGCCGTCGAGCCGGCGGTCTTCCCGCTGGTGGTCCGCGCCGGTGGCGGCAGCATGCGGGACAGCCTCTCGGTGCTCGACCAGCTCATCGCTGGCGCCGGCGCGGAGGGGGTCAGCTACGCCCGGGCCGTCGCGCTGCTCGGGGTCACCGACTCGGCGCTGATCGACGAGATGTGCGACGCGCTGGCCGCCGGAGACGGCGCCGCCGCGTACGCCACCGTCGACCGGGTCGCCGAGGCCGGGCACGACATGCGCCGGTTCGCCTCCGACCTGCTGGAACGGCTGCGCGACCTGATCGTCATCCAGCAGGTGCCGGACGCCGCCGCGAAGGGCCTGATCGACGCCCCGGCCGACCAGATCGAGCGGATGGCGGCCCAGGCTTCGCAGCTCGGCTCGGCAACGCTGTCCCGCTGCGCCGACATCGTGCACAACGGCCTGGTCGAGATGCGCGGCACCACCGCGCCCCGCCTGCTGCTGGAGCTGATCTGCGCCCGGATGCTGCTGCCCGGCTCGGACGACTCCACCGGCGGCCTGCTCCAGCGCCTGGAGCGGATGGAACGCCGGCTCACAGTGGGCGGCACCGACGCGCCGTCGGCCGCCGCCGGCTCCGCGCCAACCAACCACCAAGGGGTACGCCCACAGCAAGCCACCCCGGTCCCGGCTGCCGCCACCCCGACACCAGTGAACGCCCCGACCTCCGCACCGCCGTGGGAGGTCGATCCGGCGGCGTCCCCGGCCCAGGGCGCTTCCGCCCCGGCTGCTTCGGCCACCGGGGCACCTGCCTCGCCTGCTCCGACCTCCGGTGTGCCGGCCTCGTACGCCTCGACGGCCGACTCGCCGATCCCGGCCTCCCCCGGCGCGTCGACCGGGTCGGCAACCGCTGACCAGTCCGTACCCGTCTCGCCCGCCGGGCCGGCCCCCCGTCGCGTGGTGCCACCGTCGGCGGTGCTTCCCGACCCGGCCACGCCCGCGCCGCCCCGACCCGGAGCACCGCCCGCCGCGCTGGACGCGGTAGCGGTCCGCCGCGTCTGGCCCGACGTCGTCGGCAAGGTCAACCGGACCAACAAGCGGATCGCCGCCCTGATGCGGGACGCGGTCGTCCGCGAACTCGACGGCGACATGCTGGTGCTGACTGTGAAGTCCACGGTGCTGGCCAAGATGATGGCCGACCATGCGGCGGTGCTCACCGACGCGCTCTACGAGGAGTTGGGCGGGCGCTGGCAGATCCGGTGCGAGGTGGCCGGCGAGCGTGGTGGCGTGTCGCTGTCCGGCTCACCGCGCGCGCAGCAGACCGCACCGGCCCGACCCGCCGCCCCGCCAGCCACGTCGGAAACGCCCGCCGCGACCCCGGCTGCCGCCGCCCCGACGAGCGCACCCCCAGCCGGGCCAAGCACGAACCCCGCGCCTGGCTCGAACCCCGCGCCTGGCTCGAACCCCGCGCCTGGCTCGAACCCCGCGCCTGGCTCGAACCCCGCGCCTGGCTCGAACCCCGCGCCTGGCTCGAACCC
>NZ_JBEZGK010000033.1:49120-71030 GCF_040649935.1 Micromonospora sp. NPDC048842
CCTGTGCCTGGTTCGAACCCTGTGCCTGGTTCGAACCCTGTGCCTGGCTCGAACGCTGCGCCAGGTTCGAACGCCGTGCCTGGCTCGAACGCTGCGCCAGGTTCGAACGCTGCGCCTGGCTCGAACGCCGCGCCAGGTTCGAACGCTGCGCCTGGTTCGAACCCTGCGCCTGGCTCGAACCCCGTGCCAAGTTCGAGCGCAGCGCCTGGCTACAGCGCTGGGCCCGGCTCGACCGCTGGGTCCGGCTCGACCGCTGGGTCCGGCTCGACCGCTGGGTCCGGCTCGAACGCAGCGCCAAGTGCGAACTCCGCCGGGCCGGGGACTGCGGGGCCCAACGCCCCGATCGCCGCCGGTCCGACGAACGCCTCGCCGACCGCCGCGAACCCGAGCGGCGCTGCCGGCCCGGCTTTGCGCGGCGGTGCCGGTGCGGGTGCGGGTACCGCTGGTCACGGTGCTGGTGGGCAGGGCGCAGCGCCGTCCGCCCCGGCGGCGGACGACGACGGCGGCTGGCCGGAGGCGGCCCGTCCCGGCGGCGGCGCCCTCGCGGCCGAGGCCACTGATGACGAGGACTGGCCGGAGGCCGCTCGACCTGGCGGCGCGTTGGCCGGAAACGAGTCGAGCCCTCACTCCGCAGCGGTGTCGAGCGGCGCGACCGGCAGCACCGGGAACGGGAACGCCGGGAACGGCAGCGGCACCAACGGCAGCGGCACCAACGGCAGCGGCACCAACGGCAGCGGCACCAACGGCGGTGGCGCTAACGGCACCGGGCCAGGCGGTTCGGGAGGTTCCGGGTCAGCGGCCGGTGGCGGTAAGCCGGGCGGGCGGGGTAACCCGACACCGGCGGCCCGGCAGCCGGCGGCAGCCGGTGGTGCGCCGGTGAGCAGCGCCATCGCCGCGGCTCGCGCGGCGGCGGCGGGGCGCGGTGCGCGTACCGGAGCGGCAGCCCGGCCCGTCGCGGACGCCGAGTGGGCGGGCGAGCCGCCCTACGACCCGGACTTCGACGGCCCGGCGCGGGCCGGCCGGGCTGGCGGCGCGGCACCGGCGGCGGCCCCGGCCTTGGAGGGGTTCGACCCGGGCGACGAACCGTTGGACGAGATCATCGACGAGAAGACCGCACGGGAGTCCAGCGAGGAACAGGCGGTACGGCTGCTGCGGGAGACCTTCGGCGCCGAGAAGATCAACGAGGTCGACGCCCGCTAACAACCCCGCCACCCCGGCGATCTTGCAGTTTCGGTCGTCGTCTTGCGCCAAATGCCCCTTATGTCGCAGCAGGAAGTGCAAGATCGCGCAGGGGTGGGGTCTCGGCTAGTAGGACGCCCAGGGCGCAGGCCCAGAGGGGGAGGGGTAGGACGGCTACCCGTTCCATGCCGCCTACCCCGATGGCCAGGCCCTGTTGGGCGGCGAACAGTGTTGTTCCGGCCAGCGCGATGAGTCCGGCGGTGAGGGTCAGCCGTCGCCACCGGCCGAGTGTCGTGGTGCGTGGTGCGAAGCCGGCTAGGAGCAGGCTGATGTTGCCAATCCCCATGATCAGGACTGCGCCGAGGACGTGCAGGTTCTCGTCGACGTCGGCCGGATAGAGGGCCACGAGGGCGTATCCGCCGGTGGTCAGCAGCAGGAGTGTCTGGGCTGTGCGCACCACCGGGCCGCGGCCGAGGATCCGCCAGGTCAGCAGGAGCCCGGCGGCGAGCAGTACGGCGGTGGCCAGTGTCGCGGCGTTCATCAGTGGGTGCCACGGTGAGCAGACGTAGCGGGGGCGGGTGGTGTCCCAGACGCCGCAGTGGGCGTTGCCGAGGTCGCTGATGTTGTGGGTGGCCCAGCTGTAGGCCGGATCGCGCCACCGCAGCCCGGTGATCAGGCTGGCGACGAGGAAGATGGGCGCGGCCGCGAGCCAGCACAGTGCGCCGACCCGGCTGGTGCGGTTGAGGTTCATGCCACGAGCAGACCAGTGTGACGGCTATGGCCGCACTACCAGCAGATGGCCGATTCGGGGTAGGGGTAGCCGTACCCGAAGGCTCGGCGTGGGCGGACGCACCGGGCGGGGCGAGGTCGGTCCCAGCGGATAGGCTGAGCGGCGGTCGAGCAGACGAGTGCGAGAAGGAGCCATCCCGTGCGCCCAGGTGGACAGCCGAACATGCAGCAGATGCTGAAGCAGGCGCAGAAGATGCAGCAGCAGATCGCCGCCGCCCAGGCCGAGCTGGCCGAGGCCGAGCTGACCGGCACCGCCGGCGGCGGGTTGGTCACCGCGACGGTCTCCGGCTCCGGTGAGCTCAAGGCCATCAAGATCGACCCGAAGGCCGTCGACGCGGATGACGTCGAAACGCTGGAGGACCTGGTGGTCGCGGCAGTGCACAACGCCGCCGAGGCGGCCCGGGAGCTGACCGAGCGCAAGATGGGCCCGGTCGCCGGCGGCATGGGCGGCCTCGGCCTGCCCGGTTTCTGAGCCGGCAGATGTACGAAGGTGCCATCCAGGATCTGATCGACGAGCTGGGTCGGCTGCCGGGCGTGGGTCCGAAGAGCGCTCAGCGGATCGCGTTCCACGTCCTCTCGGCGGATCCGGCCGACGTCAACCGGCTGGCCGGCGCGCTGCGCAAGGTCAAGGAGCTGGTGCGGTTCTGCACCACCTGCTACAACGTGGCCGAGTCCGAGCAGTGCCGGATCTGCCGCGACCAGCGTCGTACCGACGAGGTGCTGTGCGTGGTCGAGGAGCCCAAGGACGTGGTGGCCATCGAGCGGACGGGTGAGTTCCGCGGTCGCTACCACGTGCTGGGTGGCGCGATCAACCCGCTGGAGGGGATCGGCCCGGACAACCTCCGCATCCGGGAGCTGATGATCCGGCTCGGTGGCGGCGGGGTGCGGGAGTTGATCCTGGCCACGGATCCGAACACCGAGGGCGAGGCGACCGCCACGTACCTGGCGTTGATGGTGAAGCCGATGGGCATCTCGGTGACCCGGCTGGCCAGTGGGCTGCCCGTCGGCGGCGATCTGGAGTACGCCGACGAGATCACCCTTGGTCGGGCCTTCGAGGGGCGCCGCGCGGTCTGATCCCCCTGACGTACGGCCGGTGGCCGGCACCCGTGTGGGTGCCGGCCACCGCTGCGTCTCTGCCCGGAAATGATCTGACACCTGTGCCCTCATCGGGGCTGTTCGACGTAACAGTTTGGCATCGCGGGTGCTGATTGATCGGTTTTTGCCGCTGTTTACCTAAGAATCGAATGTCAAGCGGCGGTTGAGGCACGATCCGATACCAACCGTCCACTCAGCGGTTTCCGGGTGGACGCATCGGGAGCTATGGTCACCGCCATCGGTGACCCCTGTCACCACGTTGTCCGTACCCCCAAGGACGAGGTGAAGCACACATGCGTGCACCCAGGCCGAAGGCCGCGATCGCGGCCATCGCGGTCGCGGCCCTCGCGGTAGCAGGCTGCGCCGAGAGCAACCGCGACGACAAATCCGGCGGTAGCAAGAAGGACACCCTCGTCTTCGGCGTCGCCGGAGACCCGAAGGTGCTCGACCCGAGCTTCGCCAGCGACGGTGAGTCGCTGCGCGTCGCGCGTCAGGTCTTCGAGACCCTGGTCCGACCGGAGGAGGGTGGCACGAAGGTCACCCCCGGTCTGGCCGAGTCCTGGACCCCGGACGCCGCCGGCACCACCTGGACCTTCAAGCTCCGCTCGGGCGTGAAGTTCCACGACGGCACCGACTTCAACGCCGAGGCCGTCTGCGTCAACTTCAACCGCTGGTTCAACGCCAAGGGCCTCATGCAGAGCCCGGACGTGACCGCGTACTGGCAGGACGTCATGGGCGGCTTCGCCAAGAACGAGAACGCGGATCTTCCGCCGAGTCTCTTCAAGTCCTGCGCCGCCAAGGACGCCACCACTGTGGACCTGTCCTTCACCCGGGTCTCCAGCAAGATCCCGGCCGCGCTGATGCTCCCCTCGTTCTCCATCCACAGCCCGAAGGCGCTGCAGGAGTTCGACGCGAGCAACGTCGCGGGCACCGCCGAGGACATCAAGTACCCGTCGTACGCGACGGAGCACCCGACCGGCACCGGCCCGTTCAAGTTCAAGACCTGGGACGTGGCGAACAAGACGCTGACCCTGGAGCGCAACGAGGACTACTCGGGCGCCAAGGCCAAGCTGAAGACCCTCATCTTCAAGACGATCTCGGATGAGAACGCCCGCAAGCAGGCGCTGCGCTCCGGTGACATCCAGGGCTACGACCTGGTTGGCCCGGCCGACGTCGAGCCGCTGAAGAGCGAGGGCTTCAACATGCTCACGCGCCCGGCGTTCAACGTGCTCTACCTGGCGATGAACCAGAAGGGCAACCCGAAGCTCGCCGACATCCGCGTCCGGCAGGCCATCGCGTACGCCCTGAACCGTCAGCAGCTGGTCACCTCCAAGCTGCCGCCGGGTGCCAAGGTCGCCGACAACTTCATGCCGGACACCGTCGAGGGCTGGAACGGTGACGTCACCAAGTACACCTACGACCCGGCCAAGGCGAAGGCGCTGCTGGCCGAGGCCGGCGCGTCGAACCTGACGCTGAAGTTCCACTATCCGACCGAGGTCACCCGGCCGTACATGCCGAACCCGAAGGACATCTTCGAGTTGCTCTCGGCGGACCTGAAGGCCGTTGGCATCACCGTCGAGGCGATCCCGCTGAAGTGGAGCCCGGACTACCTGAACGCCACCACCTCGGGTAGCAAGCACGACATCCACTTCCTGGGCTGGACCGGTGACTACGGCGACGCCTACAACTTCATCGGCACCTTCTTCGACCGGCCGAAGGACGAGTGGGGCTTCAACAACAAGGCCCTGTTCGACCAGTTCAAGGACGCGGACGGCACCGCCGACATCGCGGCCCGGACCGAGAAGTACAAGGCCCTGAACAAGTCCGTGATGGAATTCCTGCCCGGTGTGCCGATCTCGCACTCGCCGCCGGCGATCGTGTTCGGCAAGGACGTGACCGGCGTCAAGGCGAGCCCGCTCACCGACGAGCGGTACGCGACCGCCGAGTTCAAGTAAGTCCTGATCTGACGCAGCAAGGAACGCGGGCGGGCGCTGTCGCACAGCGCCCGCCCGCAACCCTCCGCACCCCTTCGAGGCCGCCGTGTTCCGGTTCATCGTCAGGCGCCTGCTTCAGCTGATACCCACGCTGTTCGGGCTCTCCCTCCTGCTCTTCATCTGGCTCCGCCGACTCCCCGGTGGCCCCGAGACCGCCATCCTCGGCGAGCGCGGCACACCCGAGATGCGGGCCGCGATCCGCCGCAACATGGGGCTCGACGAGCCCATCCTGGTGCAGTACGGCCGTTTCGTACGGCGGATGATCAAGCTCGACCTGGGCACCTCGACCTCCACCAAGCGGGCGGTCACCACGGAGTTCATCGAGCGCTTCCCCGGCACCGTCGAGCTGACCATCACCGCGATGATCATCGCGATCGGCGTCGGTATCCCGCTGGGCTACCTGGCCGCCCGTCGTCGCGGCCGTTTCCTGGACCACGCGTCAGTGGGCGGCTCGCTGATCGGCATCTGCATCCCGGTCTTCTTCCTGGGCTACGTGCTCAAAGCGATCTTCTCGGAGAACCTGCACTGGTTCCCGTCCAGCGGCCGGCAGGACCCGACACTCGGGGCGACCCGGGTCACCAACTTCTTCGTCCTCGACGGGTTGATGACCCGTGAGTGGGACGCCGCCGCCGACGCCCTCTGGCATCTGGTGTTGCCCAGCATCGCGCTGGCCAGCATCCCGCTGGCGATCATCGTCCGGATCACCCGGGCGAGCGTGCTGGAGGTGCTGAACGAGGACTTCGTACGGACCGCCGAGGCGAAGGGCCTGACCGAGCAGACGGTTCGTCGCCGGCACGTCCTGCGCAACGCCATGCTGCCGGTCGCCACCTCGATCGGTCTGCTCGCGGGCGGCCTGCTTTCCGGCGCGGTGCTGACCGAGACCGTCTTCGCCTTCAGCGGCATCGGAGCGTTCGTCGCCGAGGCCATCGGCCAACGCGACTATCCGGTGCTGATGGGCTTCATCCTGATCATCGCGGTGGTGTACGTGCTGGTGAACCTCCTGGTCGATCTCTCCTACAGCTTCATCGACCCGAGGGTGAGGGTGCGATGACACTCAGCCCAGGCAAGAAGCGCGAAAAGATCGACAGGCTCTCCGAGCTGGCCGCCCGCGACGACGAGCGGGGCGTCAGCCTCTGGCAGGAGGCGTTCCGCCGGCTGCGGGGTAACCCCGCCGCGATCGTCGGCGCTGTCATCCTGGCGCTCTTCGTGCTGGTCGCTGTGGTCGGCCCGTTCCTCGTGCCGTACGCGGCGACGGACACGATCGGTATCCGGGAAGGGCTGATCAAGCCGGGTGTCATTCCCGGCCCGACCGGCGACCACTGGTTCGGTTACGACCACCAGGGCCGCGACGAGTTCAGCCGGATGATCGTGGGCGCCCGCCAGACCCTGCTGGTCGGCGTGGTCTCCACCCTGATCGGTCTGGCGGTCGGCGCGCTGATCGGTGGCGTCTCCGGCGCCGCGGCCGGCCTCGGTGGCCGGTGGGGGCGGTGGATCGACACCACCCTGATGCGCTTCATCGACATGCTGCTGGCGATGCCGAGCCTGCTGCTGGCGGTGAGCATCGCCGCCCTGCTCGGGGCCAGCCTGACCACTGTGATGATCGCGGTCGGCGTGGTCTCGGTGCCGGTGTTCGCCCGGCTGCTGCGCGGCTCGATGATCTCCCAGGCCAACAGCGACTACGTGCTGGCGGCGACCTCGCTCGGCGTCAAGAAGTCGAAGATCGCGCTGACGCACGTGGTGCCGAACTCGCTCGCCCCGGTGATCGTGCAGGCCACGCTGACCCTGGCCACCGCGATCATCGAGGCCGCGGCGCTCTCCTTCCTCGGCCTCGGCAACCCGGACACCGCCGTACCGGAGTGGGGGGTCATGCTCGCCGACGCGCAGCAGTACCTCGGCATCCGGCCGTCACTGGCGATCTACCCGGCCGTCGCGATCATCATCACCGCGCTCGGCTTCACCCTGCTGGGTGAGGCGATGCGCGAGGCCCTCGACCCGAAACTGCGGAAGTAGGCCCGCAATGGCACTGCTCGAAGTTGAAGATCTCTCCGTCACGTTCGCCCGCCGTGGTCAGCGGGCCGTGCACGCCGTCGACGGGGTGTCCTTCTCGGTCGACGCCGGTGAGGTGGTCGGCCTGGTCGGTGAGTCCGGCTGCGGCAAGAGCGTCACCTCGCTCGCGATCATGGGCCTGTTGCCCAAGCAGCCCGGCCTGCGGGTCGGCGGCAAGGCCGTCTTCGACGGCACCGACCTGCTCCAGCTCGACGACCGGTCGCGCCGGGACATCCGGGGTCGGGACATCGCGATGATCTTCCAGGACCCGCTCTCCTCGTTGAACCCGGTGATCCCGATCGGGTTGCAGGTGACCGAGGTGCTCACCCGGCACCGAGGGATGAAGGGCGAGGCCGCCGCGAAGGAGGCCGCGGCGCTGCTGGACCGGGTCGGCATTCCCGACCCGAAGCGGCGGCTCAAGGAGTACCCGCACCAGCTCTCCGGTGGGATGCGCCAGCGCGCGCTCATCGCCATGGCGGTGGCCTGCCAGCCACGGCTGCTGATCGCCGACGAGCCGACCACCGCGCTGGACGTCACCATCCAGGCCCAGATCCTCGAGCTGCTCAAGGAACTGGTCCGGGACTCCGGCACCGCACTGTTGATGATCACGCACGATCTGGGCGTGGTGGCTGGCATGTGCGACACCGTCAACGTGCTCTACGGCGGCCGGGTGGTGGAGACGGCCCGCCGTCGTCCGCTGTTCCGCCAGCCGCGTCACCCGTACACGGTCGGTCTGCTCGGCTCGGTGCCGCGCCTGGACGCCGGGCGGGGCGAGAAGCTCAACCCGATCCCCGGTTCGGTCCGCGACCTGCTGCCCTGGCCGGACGGATGCGCCTTCGCCCCACGCTGCGCCCGCCGGGTCGACGAGTGTGTGGGTGAGCCGCCGGAGCTGGTGCACGCGCACGACGGACGGAGCTACCGGTGCGTCAACCCGGAGCCGCTGCCGGGCATGGTGCCCGCCCCGCGCGAGGAGGAACAAGCGTGAGTGACGACGACATCCTCGTCGAGGTGCGCGACCTGAAGGTGCACTTCCCGATCAAACGGGGGGTGCTCTTCGACCGGGTGGTCGGCCAGGTGAAGGCCGTCGACGGTGTCGACCTGAGCATCGCGCGCGGCAAGACCTACGGCCTGGTGGGTGAGTCCGGCTGCGGCAAGTCCACGTTGGGTCGGGCGCTGCTCCAGCTCACCCCGCCGACAGCAGGCGAGGTCAGCTTCGACGGCGTCGAGCTGACGACGCTGCCGTCCGGCAAGCTGCGCAGCATGCGTCGCCGGATGCAGATGATCTTCCAGGACCCGATGTCCAGCCTCGATCCCCGGCAGAACGTCGAGTCGATCCTGACCGAGGGCCTCCAGACCCACGGGATCGGCACCGACCGGACCGACCGTCGGCGGATCATCGGCGAGACCCTGGACGCGGTCGGGCTGCCGCGCTGGGCGCTGTCGCGCTACCCGCACGAGTTCTCCGGCGGGCAGCGGCAGCGCATCGGCATCGCCCGCGCGCTGGTGCTCGGGCCGGAGCTGATCGTCGCCGACGAGCCGGTCTCGGCGCTCGACGTGTCGATCCAGGCCCAGGTGGTCAACCTGCTGGACGAACTCCAGGACAGTCTGGGGCTTACCTATCTGGTGATCGCGCACGATCTCGCTGTGGTCCGGCACATCTCCGACACCGTCGGCGTCATGTACCTGGGCGCGCTGGTCGAGGAGGCGCCGAGCGACAGGCTCTACACCGAGCCGCTGCACCCGTACACCCGGGCGCTGATGTCGGCGGTGCCGGTGCCGGATCCGGACGTGGAGGACCGCCGGGAGCGGATCCTGCTCGCCGGTGACCTGCCGTCGCCGGCCAACCCGCCGTCCGGCTGCCGCTTCCACACCCGCTGCCCATGGGCGCAGCCCACCCGGTGCGCCGACGAGCGACCGGTGCTGCGGGACATCGGCGCCAGCCGGGTGGCCTGCCACTTTGCCGAGCAGATCGCCAGCGGCGAGCTGCGCCCGCACGGGGTCAGCGCGCAGATCGTCCGACCCGAGGGCGAGGGGGACGCGCCGGGCGTGGTCTCCGCGCCCACCGAGCCGGGCTCGTACGTCTGAGACTGGACGCGGTGCCGGCGCTCGTCAGCCCTCGGGGCGGTTCAGCAGCCCCACCGCGACGCCGTGCACCGCGTCCAGCCCAGCCGGGTCGGCCAGCGTGACCGACGTGCCGGTAACCGCGTACCACTCGTCCGCGTCCTTGTACTGCACCCGCACCGTGACAGTGCCGTCCGCGTACTCGGTGCGCAGCGTCAGGTCGCCGGTGACGACACCGACCTCGTCGGTCATCACGCCGCCGGGGCCGGGCACGATGTCGGTGGTGCGGGCCTGCGGGCCGGCTGCCCCGCCCGAGTCCGCGACCATGCCGGCACCCGGCACGGCGGCGGGGCTCTCGGCGGTGCCGTCAGCTGTCATGCCGGCGGCGGACGGGCCGCTCTCCCCGGCGGCGGTCACGAGTCACTCCCCACTTAACAGCCCTCCAACATGTCGGTCAGGGCGGCCTTCTCGGCGCTGGTCACCGTCAGCTTCCAGTAGTGCTTGACCGTCACCCAGTCCTGGGCGTATTTGCACCAGTAAGACCGGTTCGCCGGTTTCCACTGGGACGGGTCCTGGTCACCCTTTGCCCGGTTCGACGAGGCGGAAACCGCGAAGAGCTGCGGACGGGTGGTGTCGTTGGCGAAATCGCCGCGCTTCGCGTTGTCCCACTCGTCGGCACCCGAGCGCCAGGCGTTGGCCAACGGCACCATGTGGTCGATGTCCACGTCGGAGGGATCCGAGAAGCTACGACCGTCGTACACGCTCTCCCAGCGCCCACCGACCACGTTGCAGCCGGAGAGCTTCACGTCCTTGCCGTCGCGCTGGAGGATGCTGTCCCGGATATCGCAGTTCTTGCCGGTGTCCCGCCAGTGCGGAAATCGCTCCCGGCTGTAGCCCTTCATCGAGCCGGCGGTAGCGACGGTGAGCTGGCTCAGCTGCTCAGCGGCGTTGCCGCCGTCGCTCGACGGCGGTGTGGTCGGCTCATCCTGCGGGACGCAACCGGCCACGCCGAGCGCCAGCGCCGCGGTAAGCGCGGCCACCGCCGCTCGCGGTCCTGATCTGGTACGCACAGACGACACCTCTCCAGCTTGGGGGCTCCCGGCGA
Organism: Micromonospora sp. NPDC048842; assembly: GCF_040649935.1. Lineage (NCBI taxonomy): Bacteria > Bacillati > Actinomycetota > Actinomycetes > Micromonosporales > Micromonosporaceae > Micromonospora > Micromonospora sp. NPDC048842. The sequence continues at coordinate 59,390 of NZ_JBEZGK010000033.1, forward strand.
TTGCGCACAGTACCCGGGCACGGTTTCGGCGTTTCGTGGCGTCTCCCACATGATGCAAGGCACATTGGTGGGATGACCGCACCCGTACCGGCGACCGCCCTCCGGATGGGCACCACCGCCGGCCGGGGCACGCTGCTCGCCGCCGTACTCGCCTCTGGAATGGTCTTCCTCGACAGCACCGTCGTCAACGTGGCGCTGCCGAAGCTCGGGCAGGATCTCGGCGCGAACGTCGCCGATCTTCAGTGGACCATCAACGGCTATCTGCTGATGCTGGCGGCGTTCGTGCTGCTCGGTGGCGCGCTCGGCGACCGCTTCGGCCGGCGACGCATCTTCCTCATCGGCGTGGTCTGGTTCACCGCCGCCTCCGTGCTCTGCGGGCTGGCCCAGGACACCAGCATGCTGATCGCGGCCCGGTTCCTCCAGGGCGCCGGTGGCGCGCTGCTCACGCCCGGGTCGCTGTCGGTGCTCCAGGCGAGCTTCCATCCCGACGACCGGGGTCGGGCGATCGGTGCCTGGGCCGGGCTGTCCGGGGTGTCCACAGCGCTGGGCCCGTTCATCGGGGGCTGGCTGATCGACTCGCTCTCCTGGCGCTGGATCTTCTTCCTCAACCTGCCGATCGCCGTGCTGGTGCTGCTGGCCGCCCTGCGCTGGGTGCCGGAGAGCCGGGACGAGAGCGCCTCCCGCACCGAGGGACGGGGTCGGGCCCGACGTCGGTTCGACGTTGCCGGCGCTCTGCTCGGAGCGCTCGCGCTCGCCGGCGTCACCTACGCCCTGATCGACGCGCCGGCCCGCGGGTTCGACTCCGCCGAGGTGCTGATCGCCGCAGTGATCGGGGTGCTCTCCGCGGTGGCCTTCGTCCTGCTGGAACGGCGGCGTGGCGACGCGGCGATGCTGCCCACCGGGCTGTTCGGCAGCCGACTCTTCTCGGTGCTGAACATCTTCACGGTCGTCGTCTACGCGGCGCTCGGCGGCTTCACCTTCTTCTTCGCCGTCTACCTGCAGAACGTGGTCGGCTGGTCGGCCTTCCGCACCGGCATCGCGTTGCTGCCGATGACCCTGCTGCTGCTGGTCGGCTCCGCGCGCGCCGGTGCGCTGTCCGCCCGGATCGGCCCACGGCTGCCGCTGGCCATCGGACCGGTGGTCGCCGCGGTCGGCCTGCTGCTGCTGCGCGGCGTCGGACCGGGCGCGTCGTACTGGCGGGACGTGCTGCCCGGGGTGCTGCTCTTCGGCATCGGGTTGACCCTGGTGGTGGCACCGCTGACCGCGTCGGTGCTGGCCGCCGTGCAGGACCGGTTCTCCGGGGTGGCCAGCGGGTTCAACAACGCCGCCTCCCGCGCCGGCGGACTGCTCGCGGTGGCTGCGCTGCCGCTGCTGGTCGGGCTCTCCGGCGGCGGGTACGAGCAGAAGGCCGAACTGACCGACGCGTTCCGGGGCGCGATGGAGTGGTGTGCGGGGTTGCTCGTGGCCGGCGCGCTGCTGGCCCTCGTGCTGGTCCGCCGACCGCCCCGGGAAGCCCCGCCGTCCCAGCCCTGCCACTCACTGCCCGCCGCGACACCGCCGGCCCAGCCGAAGTGAAGGGAGAGGTTATTCGGCCGCGTGCGGTGCCCGATGCGGCCCGGCGGGGAGCAGCCCTTGCAGGACCACCTCTGCCAGGGATCGTGCCCAGCACTCAACTTCCTCTGCGGTCGGGTTTACCGGCCCGCCGAGACGTTGGGTCATCGGGCTGTGAGTCAGTGCCAGGGCGGGACCACTGACTGCGGTGAACAGCACGGCCAGCGGTATCCGCGGCACCCGTCCGGCGTCCATGAGTCGTTCCGCGACAGGCCACAGTCGGGCCAGGAACTGGCTGGTGTAATTGCTGAAGATGTAATCCAGCCGACCCGAGTCTGCGGCCGACTCCTCCGACATTATCCGGTTCGCCTGAGGGCTTTTCGCGGCGAACGAATAGAACTCGACGACGGCTCTCCTGAAGACCTCACCGTCGTCCAGGTCGGCCTCGAAGACCGTGTTGATCTCTCTTGCCATGCCTTCCATGGCGAAGTCGATCACCACGCGCCAGAAGTTCTCCTTCGACCCGAAACGGTCGTTGATGAAGTTGTGGCTGACGCCGAGACGTTTAGCGAGTTCGCGAACCGAGGCACCGCGATAGCCCATTTCCGCGAAAGCGTCGAGCCCGCGTTGCAGGATTTCGGAGTCGGTCAGGACAACCTGGGGCTCTCGCGTGCGGGCCGGTCGTCCAGGCAGTTGACTCCGCTGATCCCCGGACACGCGCCACGCTCCAATCCCCGGTAGGGGGCTCGACCATCTTCATCCGAGATGTCGCCCCTGGTTCAGCGTACGGGAGTGGCCGAACCTCCCCGATGTCCCCGCTCGGCTCACGGCGCAACAGGGACGCCGGGCGTGACGCGTCTCTCGCTTGACACGTGTCAGACAGGACGTAATCTGACAGGTGTCAGACGGTTGGCGAGGGGCCTTCCCGCCACCCCTGACGGTGACCTGCCCCAGCTGGAGCGGTCCTTGACGGAACGCTGCTGCCGCTACGCAACCCGTAAGGAATGTGTGAATGAGCCTCCCCATGCAGGCCTCGACCTCGGAAGATCCGCGCTACACGAAAAGCGGTGCCATCTACGTACCGGCCGGTGAGGGCATCACCAAGTGGGTGGCCGGCGACGTGTACACCATGAAGGCCACCGCAAAGACGACCAACGGTTCACTCGGGCTCGTCGAAGCCTCCGTGCCGCCTGGCGGTGGGCCGGTCGCGCACGTACACAACAGCGGCGACGAGGCGTTCTACCTACTCTCCGGTGAGCTTGAGTTTCTTGACGGAGATCGCACCTACACGGCCCAGTCGGGCGACTTCCTCTTCGTGCCGCGAGGCATCCGCCACCGTTTCACGAACAAGAGCCTCCACACCGCAAAGCTGCTCTTCATGTTCACCCCAGGCGGCTTGGAGGCGTCCTTCGTCGAGGGTGGCGACGACCCGCAGCCCGGCGTGCCGGTCCCGCCCTGGGACATGGCGCGCTTCGGACTGATGAAGGAAGTAGTGGACCGGCTCGACCTGGACACGGACATCCTTCCGGAGATGCCGTGACACGCAGCACCGTCGAAGCTCCGCCGCAGGTGATCCGGGTCTCCTGACCGGCAGCGGGCGGACCGGATAGGAGGCGGTCCGCCGTGCGGACCGCCTCCGTCTTGTCAGCTCCGGGCGCGGTTGACGGCGCTGGTGACCGCCTTGATCGACGCGGTGACGATGTTGGCGTCGGTGCCGACACCCCAGACCGTCCTGCCGTCCACCTCACACTCCACGTACGCGGCGGCCTGCGCGTCACCACCGGAGGAGAGCGCGTGCTCGTGGTAGTCGAGCACCCGTACGCCCACCCCGACCGACTGGAGCGCGTTGACGTACGCGTCGATCGGGCCGTTGCCGACCGCGGCGAGCGAGCGCTGCTCGCCGCCCACACCGACCTGGGCCTCGATCTCGACCTTGCCGTCCACAGTGCCGATCGTGTAGCCGGCCAGCCGGACCGCCGGGTCGGGCTGGTGGTCGAGCAGGTAGTGCGTCGCGAAGATCTCCCACATGGCGGCCGGGTCGACCTCGCCGCCGTCGTGATCGGTGACCTGCTGCACCACCCCGGAGAACTCGATCTGGAGCCGGCGCGGCAGATCCAGTTGGTGCTCGCTCTTCATGATGTACGCGACGCCGCCCTTGCCGGACTGCGAGTTGACCCGGATGACCGCCTCGTAGGTGCGGCCCAGGTCCTTCGGGTCGATCGGCAGGTACGGCACCGCCCAGGTGTGCTCGTCCATCGGTACGCCAGCCGCCTTCGCGTCGGCGGCGAGGGCGTCGAAGCCCTTCTTGATCGCGTCCTGGTGGGAGCCGGAGAAGGCGGTGTAGACCAGGTCGCCCGCGTACGGGTGGCGCTCGTGCACCGGCAGTTGGTTGCAGTACTCGACGGCTCGCCGGATCTCGTCGATGTTCGAGAAGTCGATCATCGGGTCGATGCCCTGGGAGAAGATGTTGAGCCCCAGGGTCACCAGGTCGACGTTGCCGGTGCGCTCACCGTTGCCGAACAGGCAGCCCTCGATGCGGTCCGCGCCGGCGAGCAGGCCCAGCTCGGCGGCGGCCACGCCGGTGCCCCGGTCGTTGTGCGGGTGCAGGCTCAGCACCACGCTGTCCCGGCGCGGCAGGTGCCTGTGCATCCACTCGATCGAGTCGGCGTACACGTTGGGGGTGGCCATCTCGACGGTGGCCGGCAGGTTGATGATCAGCGGACGGTCCGGGGTCGGGTCGATCACGTCGATCACCCGGGAGCAGACCTCCAGCGCGTACTCCAGCTCGGTGCCCGTGTACGACTCCGGCGAGTACTCGTAGAAGATCTCCGTGTCCGGGGTGTGGATCTCGGCGTACTTCTGGCAGAGCCGCGCCCCGGTGGTGGCGATGTCGGCGATGCCGTCCCGATCCAGGCCGAAGACCACCCGCCGCTGGAGGGTGGAGGTCGAGTTGTAGAAGTGCACGATGGCCCGCTTCGCGCCGCGCAGCGACTCGAACGTCCGGTCGATCAGGTGCTCCCGGCACTGCGTGAGCACCTGGATGGTGACGTCGTCCGGGATCATGTCGTCGTCGATGAGCTGCCGGACGAAGTCGAAGTCGGTCTGGCTGGCCGACGGGAAGCCGACCTCGATCTCCTTGTAGCCCATCTGGACCAGCAGCTGGAACATCCGGCGCTTGCGCTCGGGCGACATCGGGTCGATCAGGGCCTGGTTGCCGTCGCGGAGATCCACAGCACACCAGCGGGGGGCGGCCTCGACGGTGCGGGTGGGCCAGGTGCGGTCGGGCAGTTCGACCCGGAACTGCTCCCGGTACGGCTGGTAGCGGTGGTACGGCATCCGGCTCGGGCGTTGCCGGGCGATCGGATCGGTTTCGGCGTCGGTGACAGGTTGAGCCATCTCAGAGTGCTCCCTGGAACATGTGGCGTCAGCAGATCGGAAGGTGTCGGCGAGATGCCGGGCGACGGTGCGCGGCGGTGCCGAGAAGAAACTCGGATGTGCTGGACGGCGCGATGCGACTCCGCGACGAGGTGCCGGCCGGTCAGGCCTCGTCGCGGCGGCTAAGGAGGAGCAGCGCCTGCCACATGACCAGGTCACCCTACGTGATGGAACCGGGGGTGGAAAGACAGGTCCGGACTATGGGACCGGGGTCATGGCCGGCTTCGCGGCCTCGGCGCCCAGCCTCGGCGTCCGTTGCGTCCAGGCCACTGCGGGCACGATCGCCACCGCTACCAGCACGAAGATCGCTGCCGTCGGTAACCAACCCCACCCGCCGGTGGTCACCCCGAGCGCTGTCAGCCCAGCCGGCGCGATCAGGTACTGGACCTGCACGCCGAGTCCGAGCGCCCCCACGTACGCACCGCGCTGATCGGCCGGCGGCAGGGTGGCGGTGAGCCCCCAGGTGCCCGCCGACTCGATCAGCTCGGCCAGGATCAGCAGCAACGCGGCGGCCACCAGCACCACCACTGTGAGCGCGCCCCGAGTGACGCCGGAAATCGGCAGGACCAGGCAGAACAGGGCGATCAACAGTCCACCCCGACGGGAGGCCCGGGCCGCGCCCGCCGCGGTGTCCGCGCCCCGGCTGACGCGTACCTGGAGCAGCACGATCAGGATCGTGTTGAGCAGCACCAGCCCGGCGATCACCGTCTTGGGGGCGTCGGTGTGGGTGAGGATCCACAGCGGCAGGACCGTCAGGTAGAGCACCCCGTGCGCGGTGAGCAGCCCGGACAGCACTGAAACCGCCATGAACGGCCGGTCCCGGAGCACGGCGAGCCGACTCATCGGCTCCGCCGGTCGGGCCACCTGCGGCAGCCGGGGCAGTCGCCGCACGAAGAGGGCCGTCACCAGGAAGACCGTCGAGATGAACCAGACCATCCCCCGGTACGCCGTGATCGTGTCCACCGCCAGCACCAGGCCGCTGATCACCGCGCCGAGCCCGAAGCCGACGTTCAGCGACGAGCGCTGGTACGCCATCGCCGTGACCCGTTCGGCCGGCGGGAGCGCGTTGATCGAGTAGACCTGCCGGGCCACGCCGACAGCGGCGTCCACCGCGGCCAGCGCCACCACCACGGCGAGGAACCCAGCGAAGTTGCCCACGAACGGGTAGGTAGCGAACAGCGCCGCGTTCAGCCCCAGCCCCACCACCCAGACCCGCTGCGGCCCGTACCGGTCGGTGAGCCCACCCAGCGGCACCGTGCCCAGCAGCGACACCCCAGCCGCGATGGACAGCCCCAACCCGACCTGGGCGGCGCTGAGCCCGAGCGCCCTGGTGAAGAAGACGGCGCTGCCGGCGTGGAACAGGCCGCTGCCGACGGCGTAGACCATGGCCTGCACGGCCAGGGCGCGGGTCAGCCCGGCCGGCGGTACGACGTCTCGAACGGCGGTGCGGATGGTCTCTCTGGTCCCCATGTTCGGGGAGTGAATCGGGTCCCCATGACCCCGGTCGAGTCTTTTAGGCTGGATCGAATCCTGCTCCAGGGGGGCGTGTGTCCGAGTTGCGGTTCAGCCTGGCCGACGTGGCGGGGGTGCGGCTCGCCGTGTCACCGGCCAACGAGACGGTCATGAGCATGTGGGCGCTGGCCAACCCGGTCCGCTACGCGGTGCACCTGCCCTGGATCGACAGGGCCCGGGTGACGTTGCGTCGTCCCGAGGTGGCCGACCGGGTCCGACCTCTGGTGGGGTTGGCAGTGCCGGGTCGCTGGCTGCCCGACTTCCTCACCCCGGCGGCCCGACCGAACGTGGAGATGGCCGAGCAGCTCGACCAGATCGCCGCGACGCCGCCGGCCGTGGTGGTCCAGGATCTGCTGGCGACCACCTGGCAAAAACCGCTGAGCCCGTTCGGGCGGGCGCTGCTCGCCGACCCCGGCGGGCTTCTGCCGCAGGTCGTCGACGCGGTGCGGGTCTGGTACGACGAGGCGATCGCCCCGGACTGGCAGCGGATGCGGGCGCTGCTCGACGCCGACGTGGCGTACCGGGCCGCCCAGCTCGCCGAGAGCGGCGCCGGGCAGTTCTTCGAGCAGCTCCACCCGAGCCTGCGCTGGCACGGCGACCGGGTGATCAGCGACGACACGTTCGGGCGGGACTTCGACCTCCGCGGTCGTGGGCTGGCGCTGAACCCGACTGTGTTCACCGAGCAGCACGTGCTGTGGAACCTGCTGGAGGATTCGCTGCCGGTCGGCGCGTACCCGGTCCGTGCCGTCGGGACGCTCTGGGAGGCGACCGCGCCGCCGCCCGGCGACCCACTGACACGGGTGATCGGGCCGGGCCGGACCGCGCTGCTGCACCTGCTCGGGACGGCGCTGACCACCACCGACCTGGCCCGACTCACCGGGATGTCCGCCGGAAACGTCTCCCAGCACCTGGCCGCGCTGCACGGCGCCGGCCTGGTGTCGCGGTCCCGCGAGGGTCGGCACGTCCGCTACCGCAACACCGATGCGGCGGCGGTCCTCCTCCGGGCCAGCCGGGGCGGGTGACCCAGGCGCTCGATCAGCGCAGCAGCAGCTCGGCGACCGGGCGGCGGTGCCGCAGGCCGGTCTCCCGGGCGTGCAGGTCGGCCGGGAGGGCGAACGGGTCCCCGAGCCGACCGACGGCGGCGACCACCAACGGGCGGACGCCACCGGGCAGGTCGAGTTCGGTGGTGAGTCCGGCCCGGTCGAACCGGGTGAGCTGGTGCACGTGCAGGCCGAGCGCTGTGGCCTGCACTGTCAGGTGAGCGATCGCCTGCCCCAGGTCGTACGCGGCCCGCTCGGTGTCGAGGCCGGTGTGGGCGCCGACCACCAGTGTCGCGGCGTGCCGGATCCAGATCTGGTCGTCGACCGGGAGGCTGATCAGGATCCGTTTCCAGGTCTCGTCGTCGCGGTGGCCGAGGGCGAACCGCCAGGGCTGCCCGTTCTCCGCCGACGGGGCCCAGCGCGCGGCCTCGAGCAGCGAGGCGGACTCCTCCGGGGTCAGCTCGGCGCTCGGGTCGAAGGCTCGTGGGCTCCAGCGGTAGGCGAGCAGCGGGGTGAGGTCGGCCATACACCGGATCGTCCTGTATGGGTGATTCGCCCCTCAGGATGGGGTGGCCGAATGTGGGCAAGAGCACCCGTAACGGGACGAAGATCAGGGCGTTCCCGCGCCCGGGCTCTCCGACGGGTCCGGGGTCGGCGGCGCCGCGATGTCGAGCGGCTCCCGGTCGATCACCACCGGACCGGCCAGCTGCACGGTGGCCGGCGCCGGGCCGGGTGCGGCGGCCAGCCGGAGCGTCCCGGCCCCGGTCCGGACGCCGGTCGGCGTGCCGTCCTTGTCGTAGCAGTAGATGCCCACATCCAGCGGGGCGTTGAGCGACGCCGAGGTGGAATCCACCGAGTAGCAGGTGCCGGTGAGGCCCTCGGGCGCGTTGGCCGGAGCGACCGCCAACGGCGCGCGTCGGTCGGTGAGGACGTCCAGCCAGTCGGTGAGCAGGTGCTGGACCCGGGGGTCGGACCGGCGCGGGATCGCGTCGTCGCGATCACCCAGGCGGACGCAACTCGCCGACTCGGTGTGACCGGCCGACGGCAGGGCGCACTGGAACAACCCGTCGGCGGTGCTGGCCATCGAGACATCGGCGGTGCCACCCAGGGCGCCCCCCGGCACGTCCACCCGCCAGCTCCCGTCATTCGCGCTGGTGAACACGATGGTGCGATCCGGTTGGCCCGCCTGGCCGTAGACATATTGGGCCACCAGGTGACGGTCCTGAGCCGCCGCGGCCAGCGCCGCCAGCTCGTCCCGTGCGGCGTCCACCTCGACCGGCCCCGGGTCGGCGGGCGGCGGAGTCGGAGGCTGCTCACTGGTGCAGGCGACCAGGAGGGCTGGCAGGGCGAGGACGAGCGGCCCGAGCACACGGCCGGCCGAGCGGATGAGGACGGGCACCGGCCCATTCTGGTGGGTGCGGGCGGTTGGCGGGTGCCGGCGCGTACCCGGCTCGTCCCGGCGTGTCGGGTGGGGTGTCCCGGCGTACCCGTTCGGCCTGGTGGGACCGGTCCGGCCGGTCCCGGCCGGGCCGGATGGTGGGATCACCTGACCCGGCTTCGTTATCCGCCGGATACCCTCATGGGGTCTGACACGCGCCGCCGGCCCCGGTTCCGGCGGCGTCGGCACGCTCAGGGTCGCTGGGAGGGAGTGCACCGTCGTGGCACTCGTGGTGCAGAAGTACGGCGGGTCCTCCGTCGCCAACGCCGAGCGGATCAAGCGGGTGGCCGAGCGCATCGTCGCCGCCCGCAAGGCCGGCGACGACGTGGTGGTGGTGGTCTCCGCGATGGGCGACACCACCGACGAGCTACTCGACCTGGCCAACCAGGTCAGCCCGCTGCCGCCGGGCCGCGAGCTGGACATGCTGCTCACCGCCGGGGAGCGGATCTCCATGGCCCTGCTGGCCATGGCCATCCACAACCTGGGGTACGAAGCCCGCTCGTTCACCGGTTCGCAGGCCGGCGTGATCACCACCTCGGTGCACGGCCGCGCCCGGATCATCGACGTCACCCCCGGGCGGCTCAAGGGCGCGCTCGACGAGGGCTCGGTGGTCATCGTGGCCGGCTTCCAGGGCGTCTCGCAGGACACCAAGGACGTCACCACGCTGGGCCGCGGTGGTTCGGACACCACCGCCGTGGCGCTCGCCGCAGCCCTGCACGCCGACGTCTGCGAGATCTACACCGACGTGGACGGCATCTTCACCGCCGACCCACGGATCGTGCCCAACGCCCGACACATCCAGCACATCACCTACGAGGAGATGTTGGAGCTGGCCGCGTGCGGCGCGAAGGTGCTGCACCTGCGTAGCGTGGAGTACGCCCGGCGGGCGGGGTTGCCGATCCACGTCCGTTCGTCATACTCGACCAACACCGGCACGATGGTCACCGGATCGATGGAGGACCTTTCCGTGGAGCAGGCACTGATCACCGGGGTCGCGCACGACCGCAGCGAGGCCAAGATCACGATCGTCGGGGTGCCCGACGAGCCGGGTGCCGCCGCGCGGATCTTCGACACCGTCGCCGGCGCCGAGATCAACATCGACATGATCGTGCAGAACGTCTCCACCGAGGGCACCGGCCGGACGGACATCTCGTTCACCCTGCCCAAGGCCGACGGCCCCACCGCGATGGCGGCGCTCAGCAAGATCCAGGAGCCGGTGAAGTTCAAGGGCCTGCTCTACGACGACCACGTCGGCAAGGTCTCGCTGATCGGCGCGGGCATGCGCTCGCACCCCGGGGTGGCGGCCGGCTTCTTCGCCGCGCTCGGCGCTGCCGGGGTCAACATCGAGATGATCTCCACCTCCGAGATCCGGGTCTCCGTGGTCTGCCGGGACACCGACCTCGACGCCGCCGTCCGCGCCATCCACGACGCGTTCGAGCTTGGCGGCGACACCGAAGCCGTGGTCTACGCGGGGACGGGTAGGTAGCGCCGATGACGGCGCTGCCCACCCTCGCCGTGGTCGGAGCGACAGGTGCCGTCGGCACCGTCATGTGTGAGCTGCTCACCGGGCGGCGCAACGTCTGGGGTGAGATCCGGCTGCTCGCCTCCGAGCGCTCCGTCGGGCGCCGGGTGCGCTGCCGGGGCGAGGAACTCGTCGTCCAGGCGCTGACCCCCGAGGCGTTCGACGGGGTCCAGGTGGCCATGTTCGACGTGCCCGACGAGGTCTCCGCCGAGTGGGCGCCGATCGCCGTCGCCCGGGGCGCGATCGCTGTCGACAACTCCGGCGCGTTCCGGATGGACCGCGACGTCCCGCTGGTCGTTCCGGAGATCAACCCCGAGCAGGTCCGCAACCGGCCCAGGGGCATCATCGCCAACGCCAACTGCACCACCCTCGCGATGATCGTCGCCGTCGCGCCGCTGCATCGCGAGTACGGCCTACGAGAGTTGGTGCTCGCCTCGTACCAGGCGGTCTCCGGAGCCGGTCAGTCCGGCGTCGACATCCTGCACGACCAGCTCACCAAGGTTGCCGGCGATCGGGCGCTCGGCTCACGCACCGGCGACGTACGCCAGGCGGTCGGCGACGACCTGGGGCCGTTCCCGGCACCCATGGCGCTCAACGTGGTCCCCTGGGCCGGCTCCCCAGCGGACAGCGGCTGGTCATCGGAAGAGATGAAGATCCGCAACGAGTCGCGGAAGATCCTCGGCCTCCCCGACCTCAAGGTCTCCGCCACCTGCGTCCGGGTGCCGGTGGTCACCGCCCACTCGGTCGCGGTGCACGCGGTCTTCGCCACCGAGGTCGACGCCGAGGGCGCCCGCGAGGCACTGCGCAACGCGCCCGGGGTGATCCTGGTCGACGACCCCGCGGCCGGGGAGTTTCCGATGCCGATCGACGCCGTCGGCACCGACCCGTCCTGGGTCGGCCGGATCCGCCGCGCCCTGGACGACCCCCGCGCCCTCGACTTCTTCGTCACCGGCGACAACCTCCGCAAGGGCGCGGCCCTCAACACCGCCCAGATCGCCGAACTCCTGGCCAAAGAACTCCGCACCCCCTAACCCGCCCCGCGCCCCGCGCCCCGCGCCCCGCGCCCCGCGCCCCGCGCCCCGCGCCCCGCGCTCCCGCGCTCCCGCGCTCCCGCGCTCCCGCGCTCCCGCGCTCCCGCGCTCC